>JAJYLS010000054.1 GCA_021787555.1 Acidobacteriota bacterium
TGACTCGGTGTCGATCTGAAACCCGTTCTCAACTAGGAACTGCTTGAGGTGGGCGACGACCGACGATGGCTCTACGTCCTTCTCGACGAATCCGTAGGGTCGCGGTCGCCTTTGCCGTTGGCCGTATCCTTCATGGAAAGCCCTGCAAGACCCTGCGGGACCGGAATTCCCGCGTAGGAGCACAGCGTCGGAATCAGGTCCACACCCGTATGCACCAGGCGCCGGGCGACGCCGCGGGGCGTGGTTCCCTTGTAACTAACTATAAACGGTACGCGCGAGGCTTCGTCGTAAAACACCGTCTTCTGGTTCCAGCCGTGCGCGCCCTGGCAATCTCCGTGATCCGCGGTAAAGACAATGACCGTGCGCTGTTCGAGGCCGGCGCCACGCACGCTCTCGATCACCTTCCCGATCAGCGCGTCCACCTTCTCGATCATGCGGTAGTAGGCCCAGATGTACCGGCGCCAGTCGGCTTCGCCGTAGTTGCCTACCGGGAACATGCGGGTGGCCTGGTACGACCGCCGCATCAGCAGGATGGTGTCCGTCTCGTTCTTCGGGGTCCCGTAATTCGGGCGGCGCGGCGGGCATTGGTCCACCGGCGGCGGAGTGCCGGGATCGCCTTCGGAGAACGCTTCGCCGCGCGGCCACTGGCAGATATTGTGTGGATTGAGAAAAGACGCTACCGCGAGGAACGGCTTGCCGGCATTAGCGCGGATGAATTCCGCCGCATGCACCTCCGTTCCGACATCGCCGCCCTGTTTCTTGTTGGGCACCACGATATCGAAACCATGCGTTTCCGGCTTACGCTGATCGTAGGGCAGGTGCCATTTCCCGAAGTAGCCCGTCGCATATCCCGCCCGCTTGAAGATCGAGCCCATGAGCGGGAACTTCCGGGAATCGAGATGATCCTTCACCTGGTCGTTCGTCTCGACTCCGGTCTCGGTAGGGTAGCGCCCGGTGAACAGCGATGTCCGCGAAGGCACGCACAGCGGGTTGGCGCAATAGGCGCGCTCGAACAGCATGCCGTTGGCTGCCAGGCTGTCCATGTGGGGCGTCCGGAGATAGCGTGTGCCGATGCGGCAACTCATCGCCTCGGCAAACTGCTGGTCCGTCATGATGAACAGGATATTGGGCCTTTGAGACGGCGCTGCAAAGGCCAGGGCGGCTCCGCCGCTCGCTTTTAGAAAGGTTCGCCGGTTCATGCAACTTATGGTAAATCCTCGGAGGTGGGGTAGGATCGTCTCGGACGGCCGGAGGGTAGCGTACCTAAAATCGGCCGCGGAGGCGGCTGATCTGCCGGCGGTCGCGCTTGGACGGCTTCCCTTCGCGCAGCACTTCGAAATTCGGCGCCGCCCGGCGTTCTTCGGCTGCCCTGCGGCGCGCCTCCCGGCTTTCTTCCGTCTCGCGGTACAGCGCCTGGGCGACCGGCGCGGGGCCGCGGATCTCGCTGAGCCCGAGCACCTCCACCTGAAAAACGCCGCCCTCGGTTTTCACTTTCAGAGTGTCGCCGAGGTGAACATCGCGGGCGGGCTTGGCCGGCTGGCCGTTGGCGTCGATGCGGCCGAGTTCGCAGGCGCGTGCGGCGATCGAGCGGGTTTTGAAAAAGCGGGCGGCCCACAGCCACTTGTCGATGCGCACACCCGTCATGTTTCTATTCTCGTATGGCCGCCTGCCGCGTGTTATACGTTGCAGTGATGAGAAGCCAGATTCCGCGTTGGCCCACGGCGGCGCTGCTGTTGTGCGCGCTCGCCGCTCCGGGCATTACCGCCGATACCGCGAAGAGCCGCGCCGATCTGCCCGACCCGCTGGTGGGCACCTGGTCGATGTTTGAGCTGTCCCATGGCAATACCTATCCGGGCGTGTTCCTCCCGTTCGGGATGCTCGGCTGGACTCCGCAAATGACCGAAGGAAACGGCTGGCCGTATCAGTACTTCCGTGAAACGCTGATCGGATTTCTGGCCACGCATCAACCCTCGGCCTGGATGAGCAACTACGGGCCGTTTTCGCTCATGCCGCTCACCGGGATCCTACAGGTCGAGCCCGGGGAGCGTGCTTCGCAATTCCGCCACGACCAGGAGCAGGCGCGGGCCTATCGCTACAGCGTCTTGCTGGATGCGTACAAAGTAAAGCTGGAAATGACGCCGTCGGCGCGCGGCGGCGCTTTTCGTTTCACGTTTCCGCGGACCGAGGACGCGTACATCCTGCTCGACGCGAATCACGGCGGCGGGACCGTGGAAATTCACCCCGAGGATCGCACGATCTCAGGCAGGAACTCATCGGGCGCTCGCCGGCAGCCGAACTTCTCTCAATACTTCGTCGCGGTTTTCGATCACCCGTTCGCCCGGCACGGCGTATGGGAAATTCCCGAGGACCGGCATGGACGTCCGCTAGCCGGCCAGACGGCCACAATTGTGCAGGACGCGAATTCCCGGGAGGGCAGTCACGTGGGAGCGTATGCCGGCTTCTCGGCCGGAGAAGGCGAAGCGATCACGGTGCGGGTCGGCGTCTCGCTGATCAGCCCGGAGCAAGCCCGGCGCAATCTCGAACAGGATATGCCGGAGGCCGATTTCGATCGCATCGCCGGGCGCGCCAAGTCGCAATGGGAGCGTCAACTCGCCCGGATCGATATCCAGGGCGGCACCGAGGCGCAGCGGCGCACGTTCTACACCGCCTTGTACCATGCCGTTCAGTTTCCGCACATGCTTCAGGAAATCGACGCCTCGGGCAAAATGATCCACTGGAGTCCCTATGACGGCAAGGTGCATCCCGGCGAGATGATCGCCGACACCGGCTTCTGGGACACGTTTCGGGCGCAGTTTCCGCTTTTGACGATCCTGGAGCCGAAGAAAGACGCCGAGATCATTCGCGGCATGCTCGATGCGTACGACGAAGGCGGTTTCATCCCCAAGTGGCCCAATCCCGGGGAGACGAACGTCATGATCGGGACGCACGGCGATTCGGTAATTGCCGATGCGTATGTGAAAGGGATCCGCGATTATGACGCCGCCAAAGCGTACGCCGCAATCCGCAAAGATGCAACCGAGAAAGGAACGGGCGTTTTCCAGGCGCGCAGCGGGATCGAGGACTATATCAAGCTGGGATACGTTCCTTACGACCGCGGCGTGCGCGAGTCCGTCGCATGCACGCTGGAGTATGCCTACGACGATTTCGCGGTGGCGCGGATGGCCAAGGCGCTGGGCAAAGACGAAGACTACAAGCTGTTCATGGCGCGCTCGAAGAACTACCGGAACGTCTACGATGCGCAGGTGGGGTTCATGCGCGGGCGCAAGTCCGACGGCTCCTGGATCGAGCCGTTCGATCCGCTGGCCTGGGGCGGCGTATACACGGAAGGAAATGCCTGGCAATGGCTGTGGTCGGTGCAGCAGGACATTCCCGGGCTGATGGAGCTGATGGGCGGGCGGGACGCGTTCATCAAGAAGCTCGATGCGCTTTTTGCCACGACCACCGCCTTCAAGACCGGTGGTTACGGGCACGTGATCCATGAGATGACCGAAGCCAAGATGGAGGACATGGGCCAGTACGCGCACATCAACGAGCCGGTCCACCACGTCGCCTACCTGTACGACTATGCCGGTCAGCCCTGGAAGACGCAGCGCCTAGTCCACATGATCGAGGACCGCTTATATAGGCCGGGTCCGGCCGGGTGGCTGGGCGACGAGGACACCGGCCAGATGTCCTCGTGGTACATCTTCAGCGCGTTGGGATTTTACCCGGTGAATCCGGGCCAGCCCATTTACGCGCTGGGCAGCCCGCTGTTCGACCGCGCCACGATCCATCTCGAAAACGGCAACACGTTTACAGTGGAGGCGGCCAGAAAAGCGCCTGGAGATATCTATGTTCAGGCGGCAACGCTCGACGGCAAGCCGCTGGACCGCGCATGGATTGCGCACGCGGAAATCATCAAAGGCGGAGTTCTGCGCTTCCGCCTGGGGCCGCGGCCCAACGAAAAGTGGGGCACCTCAGGGCTGCCTTTGCCCGATTAAGGGGGCGGCGCATCGGTCCTACTGCTCAAAGCACTTCTGGAAGAAAACCACTGCTTGGCGCGCGGCCTCTTTCGATTCGGGGAGATCGCGGAAATAGAAGCCGTGGCCTCCGTGATCCGGTTCGTACCTCTCCACCTGTTTGCCGGCGGCGCGCAGCGCCTTGATCCACGCGTCCACCACCGAGGGCGGCGAATTGTCGTCGTCGCGCGCGTTCTCGACCAGCACCGGGCAGCGCACCCGGCCTGCTTCGGTGATTCCGGAGCTGTAGCCGTACTTTGCTGGGTTTTTCGCGATCTCCTCCATGGGTGCGCCGTATTGCCGCTCCAGGTCCGCCAGCATGGTGCTCAGAATCGGGACCAGCTTCACGCCGGCTTTCATGGCTCTCTTGATTTCGATGAAATCCATCGCCGCCGGCGCCATGATGACCGCTCCGCTCAGGTCGACGCGCGATATCACACGCGTGCCAACCTGAGCGCCGTGGCTTTGCCCCATGTATCCGACGCGCCTGGGATCGACGAACGGCAGCGCGCGCGCCGTTTCCACGGCCTTCACCGTATCTTCGAATTCGATGGGATAGATGCCGATCTTCTCCTCATGCCGGTAGTCGGCGGAGTAGATTGCCCAACCCTGCTTCACCACGTCTTCGAACGGCGAACGCTGGCTGCGGCCCATGGCGATGGTGGCCTGCCTGGAATCTCTGCCGCCATGCATCCAGACGATCACCGGAAACGGGCCGGAACCGGCCGGTTTCCGGATGTAGGCGGTGATCGGCGTGCCACCAACGCCGCGAAACTCCGCCGCCTTGCCGCTCGATCCGTCCGGAAGGTGCTCCCAACCGTCTTGGCCTACGGCCGGTGCGTTCGCCGGAGCCTGCGGCGGCCGCGCCTTTCCACTAGGCGGCATGCGGCCAGGACCCGCCCCGCCAGGATGCTGGCCCGGTTTCTGCGTCATCACCGAGGAGCTGAAAAACGAAAATGCGGCATCGCCCAGCGTGTCCATACACCAGACGGGATTGTGCGCCTTCACGTTCAGGAGCAGGCAATATTCGTGCTGGACCATGTGCTCCGCCAGAATCTTGTGGAGCTTTTCGCATTGCGGGGCCAGCCAGTGGCCGCTTTCGTCGTGCGCCACGATGCGGATGAAGGTGCGGTCGCGCAGCTTGTCGGCGTTCCTGGCGGCCAGCTCGAACGGATCGTTGCCCTTCCAGTATTCCATATCGCTATCCATGGCACTGGGGAACAGCCGGCTCCACGCTTGCGCCGGCAGACCTGTCAGACCCGGCTCGATGAGCGGCGGCGCCATGATCGAATCGACCCCAAACACATCCGGATATTTGAAGCCCAGGTGCGCTGCGCCGAAGCCGCCCATGGAAAAGCCGTTCACGCCGCGCCCTTCGCGCGAGGCGATAGTCCTGTAGGTGGCATCGATGTGGGGGATGAGGTCCTTGATGATCACGGTTTCGAGCGGATACAGGCCGTCCCGGGTGTCGCAATACATCGTATTGCCGCCCAAACCGTTGACCGTCACCAGGATCATGGGTGCGATCCGGTGGGCGCGAATGGCCTTGTCGATGCGCACCGTCACCTGCGGCCCATCCCGCCGGGGCGTGCCGCCGCTGGCTGGAAGCTGGTAGAGCACCGGATAGCGCGCCTCTTTGTTCTGCTCGTAATCCGGCGGGAGATAGATCATGTAACTGACATCTTGTTTGACGGTGTTGCTGTAGAAGGTCTTGAATTTCAGATTGCCGGCGTCGGAATGATCCGGGTCCACCCACTTCAAAACATCGGGCGATCCATACCCGTATTTCCTGGGCCGCGGCGACTCCAGTTGCTTCAAAATGGACGCAGCCACCTGTCTGGCGAGCACCTCGTACCCGGCATTCGTGTAATGGACGTTCGCCGGGCGCTGGATGGAGGCGAGTTGCGGTTCCGCCAGCGCGAAAAGATCGTCGATGACGACGCCGTTCTCCTGCATAATCTTCAGCGCTGCGCGGTTGAACAGCGGCACATCCGCGGACCGGCGCGGCGGCGACAGTTTCGCGTCCGGCACCGGCGTGGTGGTCGCCCAGATCAGCCGGGCGCCGGTGGCCTTCAGCCGTGCCACGATCTTCCGCAGATTCGCCTCGTAATCCGCCAGCGAAACCTGGTATGTGCCGGTCTCCATGATGCGCAAGTCGTGCAAACCGAAATTGAAATGGATGACATCCCAGTGTCCCGTGCCGAGCCATTGGTCCAGTTTCTCGACACCGCGCGACGTGGGCCCGCCGTTTTCAGGAATGCGATGCACGTTCGCCTTTCCCGCCAGCAGCGCCCGCACCGGCTGCGTGTAACCCATGGAAATCGAATCGCCAATGAGCAGCACGCGGGGCAGTCCGGGCTCGTCCGGCACGTCCTTGAAAACGTTCTGCTGGCTTTGCGCCAACACGGGCGCGGCCAGCAGGAGCAACAGTCCGATTCTTTTTGAACAGGTCATAAGAAAGTTACACTCCGCCATCGAGCTTGACGTTCGACGACAGCGGAAGCGCCGCCGAAGACGGCCCGGCCATCACGCGGTACTCGCCGGGTACGACTTTCCAGCGATTCGTGGCGGGGTCGAATATCGAGAGATAAAGTGGATCGATGGTCAGCGAGACGGTCCGGCTTTCGCCGGGCTTCAGCGCGATTTTTTGCCACCCGATCAGCCGCTTCGGCGGCTCGCCGGCGGAGGCGGGGAAACTCAGGTAGACCTGAGCGATTTCCTGGCCGGCTCGCTTTCCGGTATTCTGAACGGCGAAGCTCACCTTGAGCGACGCCGCGCCGGCCACCTGCAATTTCGAGTAGCCGAACGTCGTGTACGAGAGGCCGAAGCCGAACGGGAAAGCGGGCGTTTTCTTCTCCGCATCGAACCATTTGTAGCCGACTTTCAACCCCTCGTCGTAACGAACCGGAAATGGGGGCGTGGCATTCTGGAGCCCATCGAGAGGTCCCGGTTTCTTTCCTGGCGGCCCGGGGATGGCTGCGTGCGGCAGCTCGGAATCCGACGCGGGAAACGTCACCGCAAGCTTGGCTGATGGATTGACTTTGCCGAACAGCACGTTGGCGATTGCCTGGCCGCCGCGGATTCCCGGGTACCACGCCTCCAGGACCGCAGCCGCACGCCCGGCCCAGGGCGTCAGCACCGATCCGCCGCTCTCGATGACCACGATGGTGTGCGGATTAGCAGCCGCGACCTGCTCCACCAGCGCGTCTTGCGCATCCGGCAATGCCAGCGATTCCACGTCGGCGCCTTCATGCGTGTGCTGAAGAACGAACACCACCGCCACATCGGCCGACTTCGCGACGGCTGCGGCCGAGGCGGGATTCGTGCCGGGATCGAAAGTGACCCTCGCGGAAGGCGCGGCTGTTCGGATAGCTTCGAGAGGTGAAGAACGATGAAAGACGATGCGAGAGAGAAACGCCCTCAAATCGTTCCCCCCATTCGTCTCGGTGACGGCGCTGCCGCCCGCCGGATCCACCTGGGCTGAACCGCCGCCCGACAATACGCCCGCATCGGCATGGCCGCCGACAATCGCGATCGATTTCAGAGAGGCTGCGCTCAGCGGCAACTGATGGTTCTCGTTCTTCAGCAGCACGATACTCTCTTCGGCCGCCCGTTGCGCCACCTGGAATCCGCGGAACACATCCGGCACCTCGGTGGGCTGAGGGGTGTCCACGATCCCGCTGGCGAATTCCGTGCGCAGGATGCGGTGCACCATCTCGTCGAGTCGCGCCATCGGAACCTGGCCGTTCTCGATGGCCTTTTTCAGCTCGCCCGAAAAATAGCGCCCGCTGGGCTGTTCCTGGTCGAGCCCGGCATTCGCCGCTTTGACGGTGCTGTGCGTGCCGAACCAGTCGGAGATCACCCATCCCTGGAATCCCCACTCCTTCTTCAGCACCTGGTTCAGCGTGTAGTCATTCTCGCAGGCCCAGTCGCCGTTGATCAGGTTGTAGGAGCACATGACCATATCGGGCTTGCCTTTCTTGACACCGATCTCGAAGGCCAGCAGATCGGTCTCGCGCAGCGCCCGCTTGTCGATAATGGCGTTCGCGAAGAAGCGCCCGGTCTCCTGGTCGTTCACGGCGTAGTGTTTGATGTCTCCGATCACGCCCTGCGACTGCACTCCCTGGATCCAGCCGGCCACCATGTTTCCGGCCAGAATCGGATCTTCGCCGAGGTACTCGAAGTTGCGGCCGTTGCGAGGTTCGCGCGTAATATCGACGCCGCCGCCCAGCGAGACGTTGTAGCCCTGGTCGGCCAACTCGCGGCCAATCAACGCGCCGTAGTCTCGCGCCAGGCCCATGTCCCAACTGGATGCGAGGGCCAGTGCCGATGGCAAGGCCGTTGAATACCGGCCCATGCGCGCCCCGCGGCCCACGCCGACGGCGGAATCCGCCATGTTCAAGTCCGGCAGCCCGAGCCGGGGGATACCCGGCACAAATCCGGCGCCGCCGTTCGAGCGAACGAGCGACGGGTCCGCACCCGCGCAGAAGCCAGCCATCCCCGCGCCGTGCACAAGTTGGATCTTCTCGTCCAGCGTCATTTCCTTCATGACCAGGTTGGCCCGCGCATCCGGCGAAAGGCTCTTGTCCATCCATGGACCTTTCGGCTTCGCCGGCTGGCGGAATTGCGCGAAACAGATTTGCGCCGCGGCTAGTGCAACCATAGCCACGGCGAGCTTGCGGCTGTTGACGGAGAGCATGATAATTCTCAGTGTAGGTTCATTTGGGGGCCAAATTCCTGTATGAGTACCAAAGATCGATTCACGCGTCGGGCGATGATGGAGAGTGTGCTGCTGGGAGCCGCGGCGTCCCGAGCCGCCGAAGCACAGCAGAGCTGCGGCGAGCCGATTCCCGCCAATGCCTTTGGCGGTGTCATCGGCAGAACTGCCGCCGATTCCAAGCCGAGCTTCCTGAACATACCGCATGCTCGCGAAGGCAGCCCGAATATCGTCTATATCGTCCTGGACGATACGGGGTTTTCGGACCTGCACTGCTTTGGTTCGCAGGGGGTGACCCCGAACCTCGATGGGCTGGCGGCCAAGGGCCTCTTCTACAATACGTTTCGTACGAAGGCCGTTTGCTCGCCGTCGCGCGCATCTTTGCTGACCGGGCGAAACAGCCACGCGGTCGGGATGAAAGAACTCGCCGGCCGCGATCTGGGCTATCCGAACGCCAGGGGCCGTGTCTCGCCGGCGGCTGCCACCGTGGCGCAGATTCTGTCAGCCAATGGCTACAGCACCATGGGAGTGGGGAAATGGCACCTGACGCCCGATCTGGGAGAAGCTGGGCCGCGCACCTATTGGCCGCTTCAGAAGGGATTCGAGCGCTGGTACGGTTTTCTCAGCGGATGGACCGATCAATACCACCCGGACCTGGTCGAAGACAATCACCACATTGAGCGGCCCAACAATCCGGATTACCACTTCTCGGTCGATATTGTCGATCGTGCTATTCAGATGATTAAAGATCACCAGCACAATGCCGACGGCCAGTCATTTCGCCGCGGAGGTGGCCGCGGTCCGGGAGGACGCGGAGGTCGAGGCGCCGGGTCCCCCGCTGGAATGGCAGCCGCACAGGAAGGCGGTCACAAGCCCTTTTTCCTATACGTCGCCTTTGGCGCCGCGCACGCGCCCGTGCAGGTTCCCCGGCCGTATATCGAAAAGTATGTGTCCACCTTTGCCAAGGGCTGGGACCAGATTCGGGAAGAACGCTACCGGCGCCAACTCGCAATCGGTCTCATTCCCGCCGGCACGGAACTGCCCAAGCGGAATCCCGGCGACCCCGCATGGAAAGATCTTACCGATATGCAGCGCACGGTGTACACCCGCTTCATGGCTGCCTTCGCGGGCTTCCTCGAGCACGCCGACGAACAGATTGGCCGGCTGCTGCAATTCCTCAAGCAGGAAAACCTGTTCGACAATACGGTGATCTTCGTTCTCTCCGATAATGGCGGCGCGCCGGAAGCCGGACTCACCGGCGGTTTTGTCCGTCCGTACGGCGGCGCCCTGCCAATCGAAGAGGAGTACCGGCGACTGGCCGAACTGGGCACCGACAAAACAGAGCCGCTGTACCAGCGGCCGTGGGCCATGGCATCGGATACGCCGTTCAAGTTCTATAAATTGTGGCCCTACCGCGGCGGCGTGCAGACGCCGCTCATCGTTTCGTGGCCTGCCGGGATCCACGGGCGAGGTTTGCGGCGGCAGTTCGTCGATATCATCGATATCACGCCCACGGTCCTGGACATCGTCGGCGTCACACCTCCGCAAATCTATAACGGAGTGTGCCAGATCCCCATGCAGGGAAAGTCCATCCGGGCAACCTTCGATAATCCCGACGCTCCCAACCCGCGCGACTCGCAGTACTTCGAGCTCTGGTGCAGCCGTGGAATCTGGCACGACGGATGGGAGGCCATCGGCATCCATCGGCCCAACACGGATTTCGCCAGGGATCAATGGGAGCTCTACCACACCGCGGCAGACTTTTCGCAGTCCGTGAATCTGGCTTCGCAGAATCCGGCCAAGCTCGAGGAGTTGAAGAAGCTCTGGTGGTCGGAGGCGTCCCGGAACGGCGCCCTGCCGCTGCTCGAAGCGGGACCGCGGAGCAACACCTACAACCAGATGCTGGATTAATGAAAATCACCCGAGTCACAACGTTCATCGCGCGGGCGCCTTTGGGCCGGCAGCAGTTCTATTCCTCGCAGTGCGCCTTTCCCGAGAGAAAAAGCCTCCTGGTTTCCGTCGAGACGGATTCCGGAATCGCGGCTGGGGTGAGGGCGGGCAATACGGGCCAGCGGAACCGGTGGCCAGTTGTATCGAGCACGTCTTCGCACCGCGGTTGGTGGGACGCGACCCCGTCGAGCGGGAGGTCATCTGGCACGAGCTGTATTCGGCCACGCGCGACTTCGGCCAGAAGGGTCCATACATCGATGCCATGAGCGCCATCGATATCGCGCTGTGGGATATCGCCGGCCAAGCCGTGGGCGAGCCGGTGAGCCGTTTGTTGGGCGGCTGTTTCCGCTCGAGCGTTGCGGCGTACGCCACCGGCTGCTACTACCGCGGCAAGGAATACCTGAGCGGTGCGCCGGAGGAGTTTGCGGCGGAAGCCCTCGGCTATCGCAAGGCGGGCTTCCAGATGCTCAAGATGAAAGTGGGGCTGCTGGAGGTCGGGCGAGACCTGGAACGCGTGGCCGCCGTTCGGGAGGCCATTGGTCCGGAATGCGCGCTGATGGTGGATGCGAACCATGCCTACAATTCCGCTACCGCGGTGCGCATGGCGCGTGGCCTCGAACGCTTGGGCGTGCGCTGGTTCGAGGAACCCGTGCCGCCCGAAGACCGCGACGGATACCGCACCGTGCGGCGCGCCTCATCGGTTCCCATCGCCGGAGGGGAATGCGAGTACACACGGTACGGCTTCCGCGACCTGATCGCCGGCGGATGCGTGGACATTGCGCAGCCGGATCTCTGCGCGGCCGGCGGATTCAGCGAGTGGCTCAAAATTGTCGCGTTGGCTGAAAGCTTCGGCGTCTGGGTGATCCCGCACGTGTGGGGCTCGGGAGTAGCGCTGGCGGCGGCGCTGCACGCGCTGGCCGCCCTGCCTCCCTTCCCGCACACGGCCAATCCCATCCCGCTCGAAAACGAGCCGGTGGTCGAGTTCGACCGCAATCCCAACCCGCTGCGCGACGAACTGCTCGAACAGCCGATCCGATGCGGTGGAGACGGCCGCGTGCGCGTGCCGGAGGGGCCTGGCCTGGGGATCCGGATCGACACCGCGGTTCTTCGCCGGTATGCCACACTAGTTGCGGCATGAAGAAGCGCCGCACGTTTGGTTCCTGGCTGTTGGTTACGGCGCTGGTATTGCTCTGCGCCGTGCTGGGCTGGTTGCAATACCGGTGGATCGGCGAGGTCAGCGCCGCCGCGCGGGACCGCCTTCGCGCCGGCCTCCAATCCGGCTTGAACCGCGTGAGCCGGGACTTCAACCTCGAGATTGCCGCGGCGTGGCGCGCGCTGCTCCCCGAAGGCGTGCCGGCGGATGCGGCGGACTTGCAGGCGCAACTGGCGAAGCGCTACAAGGCGTGGCAGTCTGGTCCGTACGGTCGCATGTTCGATCGCATCGCCATTGCCCAGGACCAACCTGGAGGAAAGGTACTCCAGATCCTCGATCCCGCGGACGGTACTTTCCGTGAGGCAAGCTGGCCCGGCGATTGGCTCGAGATCCGGCGGCGCATGGACCGCCGGCGCCCGCCGGCGCCTGGACCCGGACTGCCGGGCTTGGCGCCGCCGCCGGCAGCGGGACTGGCTCTTGATGTGCCGGTCTTCAGCGCGGCTCGTGCTCAACCGCCAGATGCACCGTTCGGCAGGCGCGAAATCGGGCGGGTGATCTTCCAGGTCAATTTGCCGTTCGTGCGGGATGTGCTGATTCCGGAATTGCTGCGCCGCGATCTGGGCGCGGCGGAACTCGCGGACTATCGGATCGCGGTCTTTACCAACGATCCGGAGCGGTCGGCAGTTTACCGCTCGGATGCGCGGATTGGCGCGGATATCATCCGCGGTGCGGACGCCGCGGCGACGGTCTTCAACTTGCCCGGCGAACCGATGTTCCGGCCGCAGCCTCCGGCGCCTGTGGGCGAATTCACTCCGCCGCCGGGACCTCCGCCGGGCGGTCCGGAACCGGGGCGCTGGACGATCTTCGCGCGCCATCAGGCCGGGTCGCTCGAAGCCGCGGCCGCTCGCACGCAGTCGCGAAACCTTGCGGTCACCGGGGGAGTGCTGCTGCTGCTGATCGCCAGCGTCATCGCGCTCGTTTCCTTTACCCGCCGGACGCAGAAACTGGCGGCAATGCAAATCGAGTTCGTCGCGGGAGTGTCGCATGAACTGCGCACGCCGCTCACCGTGCTCCACGCGGCGGGGCACAACTTGCAGGGAAAACTGGCCGAGAATCCGAGCCAGGTGATCCGCTATGGGGAGCTGATCCAAAACGAAAGCCGGCGTCTCGAAGACCTGGCCGAGCAGGTGCTGTGGTTCGCGCGCCGCGACAGCGGCGCCCTCGTGCAGAAGCACGATCCCGTATCCATCGAGGCCGTGATCTCCGACACCCTGGAGGCGGCCAAGGCTGCGATCGAAGAATCCGGCTGCACGGTGGAGACGAAGATCGCTCCCGATCTTCCGCTGGTCCCGGGCGATGCCGTCGCACTGAAGCACGCGATGCAGAACCTGCTGGCGAATGCCCTGAAATACGGGGCCGAAGGACGTTGGATCGGGATGTCGGCGGAGCCGGCGCGGGACGGGGCCGAAGTCGTGATTCGCGTGGCCGACCGCGGGCGCGGAATTCCGAATGAGGAGCGGACGGAGATTTTTGAGCCTTTTTTCCGCGGAAAGAACGCGCTGGAGCAACAGATTCACGGAACCGGATTGGGACTCAACCTGGTCAGAAGGATTGTGGAGGCCCACGGCGGTAGCATCTCGGTGAAAAGCGAGCCGATGCAGGGAACGGAATTCGTTCTTCGTCTGCCGGCGCGGCCGGCGGGAGCGGGCGCATGAAGCCGCAGATCCTTTTAGTGGAGGATGAGCCCGGGCTGGTTCTGACCCTTTCCGACCTGCTGGCGGGTGAGGGTTACGCGGTCCAGAGCGCCACTGACGGGCGCGGCGGTCTGGCGCGCGCCACGCGCGAAAGCTTCGACGCCATCCTTCTGGATGTCATGTTGCCCGGCATGAATGGGTTCGAAGTGTGCCGCGAGCTTCGCAAGAGAGGCAACCGCGCCGGCATCCTGATGCTGACCGCCAGGGGGCAATTGCCCGACCGCGTCGCGGGGCTCCGGCTGGGCGCGGACGATTATCTCACCAAGCCGTTTGAAGTTCCGGAACTGCTGGCGCGCCTGGAAGCGCTGCTCCGCCGGGTTGGGAAGCCCGAGCGGGCGCGAGTGAACGAGTTTCGCTTCGGCCAAATCCACGTGAACTTCCAAACCGAGGAAGTCTACAAGGACGAATGCCGCATCGCCCTACCAGGGAAGGAGTTGGAACTGCTCCGCTACCTTGTCGAGCACCGCGACTCCGTGGTCTCGCGCGAGGAGTTGCTGGAAGGCGTGTGGCGATATCAGCGCGGCGTTTCCTCCAGAACCGTCGACGTGCATATCGCCTGGCTGCGGCAGAAGCTGGAAGAGAATCCGCAGGCGCCGCGCTATATCCACACCGTGAGAGGCGTCGGCTACCGCTTCGCGCCGTAGGTCCAGGTAGAGCCCGACGGCATCAATCCGCAGCGACCTTCAGGAGTGCCGAAGCAGGCGAACTCGCTTCGCCCAGTGAAATGACCACGGGATACGTACCGGCGGCGAGCCCGGCGGGCACGGTCAGGTTGATCTGGTAAAGACCCGCGCCGATCAGACCGGAATAGGCAACCGCCGCCGCGGTGCCGCCGATGGCGACGGTGGGCGTCGCGGTAGTGGCATGGGCGCCCGAAAACACCAGCCCGGCCGGCTGTGCGGGATTGGTGGCGCCCAGACCGGTGGCGAATATTTCCAGGACATCGCCGGGCCGCGCGGCCGCGCCGGGGCCGTTGAGGAGCGTCCCGTCGCTGAAGTCGTCATATTCACGTTGGTGACGTTCATCGTGGCGCCCTGAGACACCATCACGGCGTGGCCGCCATCCCCGGTGGTCTTAATCGTCGTGTTCGTGAGCGATACACTCGACCCGGTTCCGGTCGCGAACGCTCCGTTGGCGCCCAGCCCGGTAGTGGCGATGGTGCCACCGGTAACCGAAATCTGCGCGGCCGTGGCGGCCAGGAGAGCGGCGTTGAGCCCGGCAAAGCTGCTGTTATCCGTGGACGAAGTATTGCCGCTCGTATTGATGCTGGGATCAATGAGCGTAAGTGCGCCGGAATTCGCCGCCCAAACAGCCGAAGTATCCGCGGCGGTTGCGGTGTAGATCTGGTTGGATTGTGACGCAGTTCCGCCGTCCAGTTTATAAGTTGCATAGTAAGTTACGGGGGTCGATGTTCGTCCGGACGGTCCGCCGCCGGGAGGTGGCGCACCCTGTCCCCATACTGCGCAGGTTGTCGCGAGACCTAAAAGAACTCTTGAGATCTTCATATCGAATTTTGTGTTAACAACTATTTTGATGCGCAGGCAGGCCGTACTGTACTGCCCGGTGCGGCATTTTGACAATTCTTAACACCTCGAGCCGGGTAGATTTGAGGTTTGACAATGTTTAACACGGCTGCCGGCAACTATCGGGCTAGAATCGGCTTAGAAAGTTTGTAAGGAGGTTTCACCAAGATGATCCAGAAAGTAGCTTTAACGTTACTCGGCGCAACCCTCATGTTTGCGCAAACGGCTCCCACGCCGCCCGATCCCGCCACCCAGGCGCAGATGCGTGTAAATATGCTGTCCGCGCAGCTTAGCCTGACGGACGCGCAGAAAAGCGGCGCGCTGGCGATTTATACGGCCGCTATCACCTCGGCGCAGAGCCTGCACACGAACATGCAGACCGCCCAGCAGTCCCTCAATGCCGCGGTGAAGAAGAACGACACGGCCGCCATCGATCAGGCCGCGACCACTCTGGGCAGCCTGATGGGGCAACTGACGGCGATCAACGCCAAGGCGGACGCCGCGTTGTACGCCATCCTCACGAGTACGCAACAGGCCATCTTCACGGCACTGCCGCACGGTGGGCCAGGCGGGCCGGGCGGCCCCGGCGGACCGGGGGCTCCAGGCGGGATGCCGCCGGGAGGCGAGTAAGATACGGTTATCTCGCAACGCCCGCGCTGGCCAGGTCCGGGCATGACGCTGGCTGGCGCGGGTTTGCCGTAGCGGAAGATGTGCCCCCTTGCCTCTCGGGCGTCCTCCGGATAAGCTTCTGAAGAGAGAGGCCTGAATTGTTCCAATTCATGCCCCGCCCGCCGCTGCTGTGGCTGGCGCTGATATGCGCCGGCGCCGCTTCAGCGGCGGCGGGCGGACGAATCGTAGTTTCGCTCGACGGCGAGTGGGAGATTGCAGACAGCCTCGCCGCCGATCAAACCCCCGCGGCGTGGACTCATCATGTTCCCGTGCCCGGACTGGCGCACCTGGCGCAGCCGCCCTTCCCCGATGTCGACCGGTTCGACAGCAAAGAAGTGCTGTGGAATCGCTTCCGCAAAGGTCACATCCCCGAGTCCGAATTCCTCGCGAATATAGCGGGCGTCGCCCATCAGAAACGCAATTACTTCTGGTATCGCCGGACCTTCCGCCTGCCGGCGCGTAGGGAGGCGGCAATCCTGAGGATCAACAAGGCGCAGTTCGGAACGGCCGTGTGGCTGAATGGCCGGAAGATCGGCGAGCACCTCGGTTGCTTTACGGCCGGGTACTTCGATCTCACCGGCGCGGCCAACTGGTCCGCCGAAAACACCCTGATCGTGCGGGTCGGCGCATATCCCGGCGTACTGCCCGAAAATTTCCCGGCGGGCACCGATTTTGAAAAGAACCTTTGGACGCCGGGAATCTATGACGATGTCAGCCTCTTGCTGAGCGATAATCCGCTGATCCGGACCGTGCAGGTGGCGCCGCATATTCAGCCCCCGGAAATCGTGGTGCAGACGGTCATCCGGAATACCCGGTCCACTCCGGTCTCCTTCCGGCTGGAGCAGAAGATCCGAACGTGGAAAGAGAATGCCGCGGTTGCGGCTTCCAAACCGGAACACATCCGGCTGGCCGCGGGAGAAGAGAGGACGATCACCCAGACCGTTGCGGTTCCCGGCGCGCAACTCTGGTCGCCGGAGCATCCATTTCTCTACGTGCTCGATACCAGCACCAGCGGCGATAGCGTGTCCACGCGTTTCGGCATGCGCGAATTCCGCTACGACACCGCCACGCGGCGCGCCTGGCTCAACGGCAAGGTGATCTTCCTGCGAGGCTCCAACATCACGCTGCACCGGTTTTTCGAAGATCCGCTCTCGGGAAGCCTGCCGTGGAATGACCAGTGGGTGCGGAAGCTCCTCATCGACATTCCCAAGCGCATGAACTGGAATGCATTCCGCTTCTGCATCGGGCCTGTGCCGGACCACTGGATGGACATTGCCGACGAAGCCGGGCTGCTCATCCAGAATGAATTCTTCATCTGGACCGGCCACCCTCCCAAGGATGGCCCGTACAGCCGGCACTGGGACGCGGACGAACTGATCCGTCAATATAAGGAATGGATGCGCGACAATTGGAACCACCCCAGCCAGGCGGTGTGGGACGCCACTAACGAAACGTTCGATCCGGTGTTCGGCGAGAAGGTAATCCCGGCCGTGCGCGGGCTCGATCTCTCGCACCGCCCCTGGGAGAACAGCTACAACGGTCCCGAGGGCCCCGACGATCCGGTGGAAGACCACCCTTACGAGTTCGGCCCGGGGGATAAGAATACGTTCGATATGGCGCAACTCGAAAAAAATGCCGGCAGCGGCGCGCCCAAGGAAACACCTACGGGCCATGCAAGCATCCTCAACGAGTACGGCTGGCTCTGGCTGCTGCGGAACGGCGCGCCCACCGAGTTGACAGCCAAGGTCTACGAGAGGCTGCTGGGGCCCAACGCCAGCGCTTCGGAGCGCCTCGCGCTCGATGCCTACCTCCTCGGAGGGCTCACGGAATTCTGGCGCGCATACCGCAAGTACGCCGCCGTGTTGCACTTCGTCTATCTGACCGGTTGCTATCCGGGTGCTTACACGTGCGACAACTTTCAGGATCCCGTGACCCTGACGCTCGATCCGCACTTCGCCGATTACATGCGCGAGGCGTTCAAGCCGCTGGGCGTCTACATCGATTTCTGGCGCCCCACCCTGACCGCCGGCGAGCAGCACCAGTTCATTGTGATGATGGTGAACGACGAATCGGAAGCGAGTTCCGGCAAGTTGGCGCTCTCGATCGAGGACGAACGCGGACACAGTGTCGCGCGGACCGAGGTGCCGTTCACCGTTGCCGGCCTCGGGCAGCAGACCTTTTTCCTGAATCTCGATGTACCGGCGGCGCAGGGCAATTTTCTGCTGAAGGCGGCGGCATACAAGAATGGAGTTTCGGAGCCGACCCTCAGCCGGCGCAAAGTCCGTATCGTGCCGCCAAAACCGGCGAAAGAGAAAAAATGAGCTGGAAAGCGATCTTCGCCGCACTGATCCTGAGTCTCGGCGCGCCATCGAAGCGAGCGCCGACCCGTCGGCTTACGATGCCGCCGAGCCCAACGCGTTCACCCGATTTCAGGATTTCGGGCATAGCCACTGGCATAACAGCCTGATCTGGGGCGAGGGCCTGGAAAACGTTTCGATCGGCGGCCCCGGCCTGATTTCCGGCGCCAAGGGGCTCACGCGCGGCGAGCGCGGCGCCGACCCGCGCTATGCATCCATCATCAGCGGCATTCCCGGCCATGACGTCGAGGACGTAACGCTGAGCCACATCCGCCTCGTATATCGTGGCGGGTTGACGCTCGACGATGTCGCCAAGGAACCTCCCAATCTTGTGAATACTTTCTTCTTCCGCGCCTCCGGCGGTGTGCCGCCGCGCCAGCCGTTCGACACGCCCGAGCGCGAAAAAGAGTATCCCGAGCCTTCCATGTTCGGCCTGATCCCCGCCTCCGGGTTTTTCATTCGCCATGCCCGAGGCATCGAGCTGACGGACCTTCGCATCGTAAACCTGAAAGAGGACCGGCGCCCGACGCTGGTGCTCGACCAGGCGCGCGACATCGCCCTAAACCGCGTGAACGCAGATCCGCCGCCAGGAGTCCCGGCGCTCGTAATGCTGAAAGCCGAGGACGTGGCGATCAACGGCTGCGCCCATCTGCCGGGTGTCCACATCCAAAAGGCCGAGCACAAAGAGATGTAGCTATTCCGGCCTCAGCCGGAACAGGGCCGCGCCGTGCCGCCCCAGATTGGCGCGGAACTCGCCGTCGGCCCGGCCTACGTCCTTCTGCCGCCAAAGATCGCGCACGATCTGCGGCCCCGTGATGCCCAAATCCGACCACCGCGCCACCACCTCGCGCTCGTCTTCGCCCCGGTTGAATAGCCCCACTGCTTTCGACCCGTCCTCCATGCCTTTGGCCCACACTTCCACCTTGCCGGATTTGTAAACCGGCGTCGCCTGCCTGCCCAGCGGATCCTGGTTCACTTCGATCACTTCGTCGTTGGTCAGCAGGCTGAGCGTGAAGTCGTCCAGCCTGGTCATATCTCCGCCGAATACCAGCGGCGCATCCAGCAGGCTCCAGAGCGTTACCCAGGTGTACTGTTCGTTGTGTGTCAGCGGTGTGGGCACGAGCTTGCCACGCCACAGGATCTGCCCGATCAGAACATTATCCGGATCGTTCCAGCCGCCCGGTCCGGCCCATTTTTCCAGGCCCGCCTCGCCGAAACCGTAGCGCTCCATGTTGGTCCAGAGGTCCGCGTTCCGTCCGCCGCCCACGTCCCCCGTGGTGCGCCAGAAGTTTCCGCCCACCGCGCGCCCCCATTCCCAAACCTTGCCCCGCCCGTACTCGCACAGGTTGAAAACGAAGTCTCGGTTCAGCATGCCCAGGATCGATCCCATGAGCTGATAGGGCTTGCGCAGTTCGGCGGCGTCGTTCTGGTCCTTCATCAGCCTGCCGTACGAGCACAGGTCGTACTTCAGAAAATCGAAGCCCCATTCGGCGAAGCGGCGCGCATCCTGCTCTTCGTGCTGATAGCTGCCCTCGAACCGGGCGCACGTCAGCGGGCCGGGGCCGATATAAACGCCGGCCTTTAACCCGCGGCTGTGGATGTAATCCGTCAGCGCCCGCATATCCGGAAAATTCTTGTTCGACAGAAGATTGCCTTCAGCATCGCGCGCCGACCCGCCCAGCGCGGCATCGTCCGATCCGGGTTTGATATTCCACCCGTCATCGATGTTCACGTAGGCATAGCCGTGGTCGGCCAGCCTGCTCGTCACCATGGCCTCCGCCTGCCGGCGCACCATCGCATCGCTGATGTCGGTATGCGCCATGTACCACGTGCTCCAGCCCATGGGTGGCGTGAGCGCCAGCTTGTCGCCAGCCACGATGGTGAACGCGCGCTCCGTCCGGCCCGCGGAATTCCTGGCGCGCAGCTTCACCTTGTATTCGCCTCGCGCCGGCGAAGTGCCGCCGATAATGCCGCTCCGCTTATCCAGCTTCAGCCCCTTCGGCAGCCCCTTCGCGGAAAACGTAATGGGCCGCGTGCCGGTCGCCGGTATGCGGTAAAGAAAAGGATGGCCTGGCCGCACTCCGTACATCCTGGCACCGTGGATGCGCGGCTGCGGCGGCGCCGGCGGAGTCAAAATCCCCGGTTCCTGGCCGGCCATCGCAAAAGTAAACACGGCCAGCATCAGGCCGAGTCGTGACGAAGATAGAAATCTCATGAGGGTCCCGCGATTACGATAGCAGAGTGACGGAAGGTGTGGAGGAGCCGGAAATCGCCGGCCCCTCCGATCTGCTGCCGTTAGAAGACGAAGCGGGCCGAAAGCTCGACGTAGCGCGGCAACCGCGCCGCATTGGCCTGCCCGTACGCCGCGTTGATCTGCTGGCCTTGCGGATTGAAAACAGCTCCCGTGTTCCACCCCGAGAACTGTGTATGGTTCCACGCGTTGTAGAATTCGCCGCGGAAGGAAATCGTGCGGCTTTCAGAGAACACCGGAAACCGCTTGGTCACGGAGATATCCCAGTTGTTCACCCCGGGGCCGTAGAGGATGTTCTGGCCGGCGTTGCCCATGGTGCCCTGGGCAGGCAGAGCGAACGCCGCGGTGTTGAACTCGTGGTAGAAGGTGCGGTCCCCCTTGGAGAGGTTCGGATTGCCCACCACCATAATACGAGCGCCATCCGAAGATCCGGAAATGTCGACGCTCGGCTGCGTCGAGAAACCGGGGGTGACGGGTGCTCCGGTCTGGAAGGTGCTCATGCCGCTGACCAGCCAGTTGTCGAACGCCCACTTGGCCGGCCGTACGCCCATCATCGTCCCGAAGCGCGGCAGTTCATAGACGTAGCTGACCACGAAGCTTTGCCGCCGGTCGAAGCTCAGCGGCCCGTAGTTCCATAGCCGGTCGTTGAAATAGGAGCTGAGACTGTCGCCGTCGGTACTAGCGACGCCCAGCGCTTTGGACAATGTGTACGTCACGCCGAGTTGCATCCCGCTCGTAAGCCGGCGGTTCATCGTGGCTTGCATGGAGTGGTAATTCGTGCTCGCGCCGAACATTTCCTCGGTGATATTGCCGTACCCGCGGTAGGGCCGCAGGAAATTGTCCGGCAGCGGACTGCTCGCGGTAGTGGTGTCGCGATTGGCCGGATTGAAGTGCCCGTACAACGGAATCGGGTTCATGTTGTACGTCGCGAGGATGTGCCGCGCCAGCGATCCCACATAGGCAACATCCGCCACCCAGGAGCCAATCTGGTGCTGGATTTCGATGTTGTAATTCATGATCTCCGGGGCTTTCTGTGAGCCATACCACTGCGTCATATTCGACGGGCCGATCAACCCTCCGCCTTGCGTGTATCCGTTCAACGTGCCGTAGTATTGCATGGGCGTATAGTTGATCGGCGGGTTCCCGCTGGTGTTGTAGATTTCGTTGCCCTGAACGCGATCGGTGAACATGCCGAAGCCGCCGCGCACCGCGGTCCCGCCATTGCCGAACACGTCGTAGGCAAAGCCGAAGCGGGGTCCGTAGAACATGGCCGGCTGGCTGATCAATCCCCCGGGAACGCCATTCAGGCCTCCTACGGACATTCCGTTCGCCGGGTTGCCCGTACCGGGCACAAACAACCCGATATACGAAGCGGGCGCCAGCGCGCCGGTGAGCGGGTCCTGGCCGACGCGGCGGCCGGCCGAATTCAGCGCGGGCCGGTACAACATCGGTGCATTGGCCAGGCTGTACAGGCCGGGATTCATCGCGGAGACGTTGTGGTTGCGGTCGTAGGTCGGAGGGTCGTGATAGAAACGGAGTCCGAAGTCCAGCGTCAGCCGCGGCGTCACGCGCCAGTTGTCCTGCACGAACCACTCGATGTTCCAGAGAACGTAATTGCCGATGGGCCACATTTGCGCTTCCTGGTACGTATCGAAGTTGCCCAGCAGGGCATTCGCGAAGCCGTGGCCGCTGTCAAAGGGATTGTTCGCGTCTACGCCGAAATTGAAATTGCCGCGCCAGTTCACCCCGGCGCCTTGCACTTTCCGGTTCCGTTCCCCGTAGAACCCTGCTTTGATCTGGTGCTTCCCCCAGACTTTGCTGATATTGTTCGTCAGAATGTATCCATCGTTCGGCAGCACCTCCGGGAGCGAATTGGAAAGCGAGCCGTTGACCGGGGCATTGGGGATGCCGCCGAAAGTCATATTGGGAATCCAGGTGGCGCTGGACAGGTCCTTCGGAAAGAGCAGCGGCGGATTGCCCATGAGCGACCGCTGGAGCACGCTCTCGTCGAGCGGCGTGATCGTGACGTTGTTATACGTCTTTTGCACCACCACCTCGTCGACCAGGGTAGGCGAGAACGTTTTCGTCAGGTGGCCGCCATACATGTGGTCCGGGCGGTTCCATGCCACCGGCGTCAGCAGGAAGTTGATGTTTCCGTTGACCCAGTTCCCCCACGGAGAATTCATGACGTTGGTGTCGTTCATGATCCGGAAGTAGAGTTGCGTGGTTGGGGAAAGGTTGTAATCCACGCGCCCCATCTGCTGGTCCCGCGGCCAGGATCCGCTGTAGGTCGCTTCGTAGTTATAGCTGTAACGGTAGGCGGGCCGCGGGTCCACGTAATTGTTCATCGGGTAGAACTTTAGCATGGACTGGCCCAGCGGGTTGATCTGCGACTGCGGGATTTTGTTGCCCGGGAAGGGGGTTCCCGTGTTG
>JAJYLS010000388.1 GCA_021787555.1 Acidobacteriota bacterium
TCGACCGCCTCGGCGTCTCGCTGGCTAACAGCCTCGTTATCGGCATCAGTTCCGCGCTGGGTTCGCTGGTGCCGCTGCTCTTCGAGCCGTCCTGGAAGGTCGACCTCAAATTCGCTCTCCTGCTGGTGGGCGTGACCGTCTTTCTGGCGGGAGTGGCGATTTGCGGGAAGGCGGGGCGTATGCGGGAGGCTGAAGCCAAGACAGGCAGTGCTTCCCTCGCGGCGTACCTGTTCTGCGCCGGGGCCGGCGTCATGTCGGCGGTCTTCAACATCGGATACACGCTGGCGCTTCCCATGGCCGACGCAGGCGTGCGCACCGGGATGAGCCGCTTCGCCGCTACCAATTTAATATGGATGCTGATGCTGGGCGCGGGTTCCGTTCCAAATGTCGTCTATTGCGGCTGGCTCATGCGCCGCAATCGAACCGGCGCGCTGCTGGCGGCGCGCGACTCCGGCGCAAGCTGGAGCATGGCGCTGGGCATGGGACTGCTGTGGGGTGGTAGCATTTTCCTTTACGGCGCGGCCACCCCGCGGCTCGGCAACCTGGGGCCCTCCATCGGCTGGCCGCTCAGCCTCGCCGTGGGCCTGCTCGTCGCTAACCTGATGGGGCTGCTGCTTGGCGAATGGCGCGGTGCGGTCAAACGCGCCGCCGCGTTCATGCGATGGGGAATTCTGACGCTGCTGGCCGCGATCTTACTCTGTGCGTGGTCGGCAAGCATATAGGCCCTATGGGATATTCTTCGGATGTGATCCAGAAACTGAAGGGGCAGTTGATCGTTTCCTGCCAGGCTAACCCGGGCGATGCCTTTTATGGCCCCGAAATGATGGCGCGGTTTGCGCTCGCGGCCCTGCGCGGGAGCGCCGGCGGCTTCCGCCTGGACGGAGCCGCCGATATCGCGGAGGTCCGCCGCCACACCGATGTGCCTATCATCGGCATCGCAAAAGAGGTGTGGAGCGATGGCCGCACCCTGATCACTCCCACCTTCGAGGCCGCACAGAGGCTGGCCGAAGCCGGCGCAAGCCTCATCGCGCTCGATGCCACCGCGCGCGGCCGGCGTTACGGCGCTTTCGAGCGCCTGGCGCGTATTCGCGCCGAGCTCGCGCTGCCCGTCCTCGCCGATATTGCCACTCTCGAAGAAGCCGAAGCCGCGGTCGCGGCGGGCGCGGATCTCGTGGCCTCTACTCTGCGCGGCTACACCGCCGAAACCAGCGCGGTGACGCGATTCGATCCCGAATTCCTCGCCGAGCTTTGCCACCGCGTTCCGGTTCCGGTGATCGCCGAAGGCCGGATTTTGGCGCCGCAGCAGGCCTGCAGCGCCATGCGCGCGGGGGCGCTGGCCGTGGTCGTCGGCACCGCCATCACGCGCCCGCACGAAATCACACGGGCTTTTGCCGCGGCGGTGTGCGAGGGCCGCCGCGCACCCGCCGCCGGCGGCGCGTTCCTCGGTATCGATCTCGGCGGCACCAACACTAAATTCGGAGCGGTCTCCGCCGAGGGCGAGTTGCTCTTCCGCGGCACGGTTCCCACGCCGGCCGGGGCCGGGCGCGACGGTCTGCTCGATCATCTCAAGCGAACCGCGGCCGAGTGTGCTCGCCAGGCGGCGGAAGCCGGCATTGCGGCGGAGGCGTTGGGCATCGCCACCGCCGGATGGGTCGACCGCCGCACGGGCGTCGTGGCTTATGCCACCGAAAACCTGCCCGGCTGGACGGGCACACCCATTGCCACCGAGTTGGTGCCGGTCGCCGGCATCCCGGTCGCTGTCGAAAACGATGCCAACGCACTGGCCGTGGCGGAGAAGCGTTTCGGCCTTGCCAGGAACGCTGCCGATTTCGTCTGCTTCACCCTCGGCACCGGCGTCGGCGGCGGCTGCTACACTGGCAGCCGCCTCAACCGCGGCCGGCATTCGTTCGCCAACGCGCTCGGACACATCCCCATCGCACGCACCGGCCCGCCCTGCACCTGCGGCCGAAAAGGCTGCCTCGAAATGTTCGCCAATGCCGCCGCATTGGTGCGCTATGCAGGCGCCGGATTTGCCGATGCCGGAGCGGTCATCGCCGCCGCCAACCGAGGCGACCGCACCGCGCGCCGCGCCATCGGCCGCCTCGCGGAATATCTAGCCGCGGGCTCGGCCGCGGTCATTCATCTCCTCGATCCCGAGTTGCTGATTTTCTCGGGCGGCCTGGTCGAAAACAACCCGCTCCTCCTCGACCGGCTCCGTGAGCGCCTGCCGCGCGAGGTCACCGCCTGGGAGCGGCGGCGCGTCGAAGTGCGCGCTTCGGAGCTGGGATATTATGGCGGTGTCTACGGTGCTGCGGCCGTTGCGGCAGAGGAAGCGCCCCACTGAAATTTTACGGCATTCCGAAGTGGTAATGCAGGACCAAGAACACCTGCTGCGAGGATGTCCGCCGCAAGGCCGCCGGATCCGCGGGCAGAGCAAGCGCAGCGCTTCCGGTGCCGCTGAGCGCCGCGGAGAAGCCGTCGGGAACCGTTTGCGATGCCGATGCGACCTTCCCGTTCGCCGCGGCGTACGCCGTGATCGAATCCACCGTGAGCCGGCGTGCATTCTGCACGGCATACAGGAAATAGCTCTTCTGCAAAACCACCTGAAAATCGGACGAGCCATTGACAAACGCCGACCACTCGGTGGGAAAGTCATAACAGAGGCAGAACAGCAGCATCTGTCCCGACTGCGAAGCCGTATCGCAGGCGAACCGGTAATACTGATAATAGAGTCCCGCGATGTCGCTCTGCATCCAGTTATAGAGGACGGCGCTGGTGAACTTATTCTGCAAATAACTCTGGATGCTCTACGCCTGCTGTACCTGGGTCTCGGTTGTCTTGTAATCGTGGTAGGCCACCTGTTCGGCAATCAATGAGGCCAGTATCTGCTCGCCGATTTGCATGAGCTCGCGCGCCGCGAGATTGGCCTGCAACATCCACTCGTCCGCCCGGCGCTGGTACCCGGCGGTGCGGGAGGCGATGCCGGCCTGGTCCTGCTCGTAAGCGGCGATGATTTGCATTCCTTCGGCCACGGTACGAGCCGCCGCTGCCATCCAGTCGCCGCCGAATACCTTCGTGTGCGCGCCCAACCCCCAGTAGTGCAGCTCCACGTGCACGTCCGGAATGACGTTCAGGATGGGCGCGGCCGCGTTCGCTACCGATGCGGAAAGCCGCGTGTCGCGGGCGGCCGGCAGGTGCGTGTTCAACTCCGCGTCTTCGTTCGTGTTGAGGTAGAGTTGCCCGGAACCGGTTGCCCCCGACTGGTTCGAGGGCGACGACGCCTGCGCCAGCTTGAGCTGCGGGTATGCCTGGAGGGCTACGGGCGTGTTGTACTGCCCGACGAGCGTGCTGTACGTGTCGTCGAAGTTATCCTCCGTAAGTTCGACGCGGTTGAGCCCAAGGCTGACGCCGAGCTGCTGCAGCTGAGACCGCTGCTCCGCCGTGGGCTCGGTGATCCGGCGGAGTCGGATTTCTCGCCCATCGGTCGTGGGAAGGACGATGTCGGCGCTCTGCGGGGTGGACAGCAGGGCCAGTGCCTTGCTCGGCGACAACGGCTGCGTATTTTCCACGCCGCTGGCCGATGGCTGGACAACGCTCGCAGGCCGCCGCCTCAGCAGATGTTTCAGGGTCACCCAGAGAGCATAGCCCAGAAAGGCTACCATCACATGGGCCTTGACGCGCGGTTCCAGTTGGTGGAACAAAGGCCGAATCGACAACTCGCTCTTCAGCGCGCGGAAGGACGCCTCGGCTTCGGTCAACTGCATGTACTTCGACCACCACTCCTTCGCCGTCCCGGCCCTGATGTTGGTGCGCAGCAGGTAGGGGCCTTCGCGTGACTCGCGCCAGGTCTTGCGGTCATCTTTCATCTGCCACGACAATCGGACGCCTTCCGCCGTGTCCCGCAGAGAGACCTCGTAGCGATGGTTCACCGATGGATGCCGAGCCTGGATCTTTCCCAGCCGTCGCTCCCTCTTGTGCCGGTCCTTCAGCCGTCCCGTTGCGATGGTCTTCTGCAAGCGTTGCAAGGCGGCTTCCATGCGCGCAGAAAATCGTTTATTGAAAAGGGTGCGGCTACTTTGGAACGACGGCGAAGTGGCGTAGAATCAGTCACTTGATCTGGTCGTAGCGGTGTTCAATGTCTGCTTGGAACGGGGTTATGAGGATAACCCCGGCGCAAGCGCTGCAACAGGCTACTTGGATTGGGCGATTTTGGCCTGGAGTTTTAGCACGGCTTGAGAGATCTTTTCAAGCCGGCGGAGCGTGGTTTTGAGGCTGCGGAACTGCGCGGAGGCGGCGCGGTAGAGAGGTGCCGCTTCTGGGGACAGGCGCACGTTCACGGTCTTCCCTTCGACCTTGTAGGTGAGCTCGAAATATGGGCCATGCCGCTTGGTGGGATCGGAGCGACAGGCGCAATAGGCTTTGCCACACTTGGTCATCCTCTTCAATACGGTTCCCTTGCAGAAGTACTCCAGTTGGTCCAAGCCGCGTTTGAGTTCCTGGAAACGCTGGGCGTGTTTGGTTAGTGCGCGCGGTGGGGAAGGACGATGTCGTGACATTGTGCTGTCGGTAATAATACCGTCAGTATATGATGATTGCAAC
>JAJYLS010000055.1 GCA_021787555.1 Acidobacteriota bacterium
CCTCGATGCGGTTCCACATATTGGTGAAGAGCTCGTAGGCTTCCTTCTTATATTCGACCAGCGGGTCCTTCTGCCCGTGCGCCTGGAGGCCGATGCCCTGCTTCAGCGTGTCCATCGACAGCAGGTGGTCTTTCCACTGGTTGTCGATGACTTGCAGCATCACGATGCGCTCGGTCTGCCGCATCACGTCCGAGCCCACCAGGTCTTCCTTCTCCTGGTACTTCTGCTGGAGCCGCTCGAAGATGAAGTCGATCATCTCGTCGCGGGTCATCAGGGAGATCTCGTTGGTGTCGATTTTGACGCCGAACTGGCTGAGCACGTCGTTGCGCAGCGTGGCCAGGTCCCAGGTATCCGGGTGCTTGTCGTTGGGGCAGCGCATCTCGCTGAACTCCTCGATGATGCCCTGCACCATTTCCATGATCTGCTCTTTCTGATCGATGCCTTCGAACAGTTGCCGCCGGCGCCCATACACGGATTTGCGCTGGGCGTTGTTGACGTCGTCGTATTCGAGCAGGTGTTTGCGGGAGTCGAAGTTCTGCGCCTCCACCGCCTCCTGCGCCTTGGCGATGCGCTTGGTGATGAGCTTGCTCTCGATCGGCACGTCCTCTTCCATGCCGAGGCGCAGCATGAGGTTCTGCATGCGCTCGCCGCCGAAGATGCGCAGCAGGTCGTCTTGCAGCGAGAGGAAAAAGCGCGAGCTGCCGGGGTCGCCCTGGCGGCCGGCGCGCCCGCGAAGCTGGTTGTCGATGCGCCGCGATTCGTGCCGCTCGGTGCCCACGATGTGGAGCCCGCCGAGATTCACGACTTCATCGTGTTCCTTGTCGGTTTCCTGCTTGAACTGGCCGTAAAGCTCGTCCCATTTGTCGCGCCGCACGCGGTAGAACTGGTCGTGGTGGGTGAAATACGAAAAATGCTCGTCGGCTATGTACTGGGCTTCTTCGGGCGCCAGACGCTCCGCGGCTTTCTCCTTCAGGCAGGCGTCCTTGGCCATGAATTCGGGATTGCCGCCCAGTAAGATATCCGTTCCGCGGCCGGCCATGTTGGTCGAGACCGTGACCATGCCCTTGCGGCCCGCCTGCGCCACGATGGTGGCTTCGCGCTCGTGGTTCTTGGCGTTCAGGACCTCATGCCTGACGCCTATGCGCTTCAGCATGCCCGAGAGCTTCTCGGACTTCTCGACCGAAATGGTGCCCACCAGCACCGGCTGTCCGGTCTCGTTGAGCTTTTTGATTTCCTTGGCCGCGTTGCGGAATTTCTCTTCCTCGGTGCGGTAGACGACGTCCTGGAATTCCTTGCGAATCAGCGTGCGGTTGGTGGGGATCACGACCACGTCCAGGTTATAGATTTTCTGGAACTCGGCCGCTTCGGTTTCGGCCGTACCGGTCATGCCCGCCAGCTTCTTGTACATGCGGAAATAGTTCTGGAAAGTGATGGTGGCCAGCGTCTGGTTTTCGCGCTGAATTTTGACGCCTTCCTTGGCTTCCACGGCCTGGTGCAGGCCGTCGGACCAGCGCCGGCCGGGCATCAGGCGGCCGGTGAATTCGTCCACGATCACCACTTCCGGCCCTTCGTCGCCGTCCTTGACTACATAATCCTTGTCGCGCTGGTAAAGCACATGAGCGCGCAGGGCCTGCTCGACGTGGTGCCTCCATTCGAGGGTATCGGCGCTCCAGATGTCCCTAAGGCCCAGCAGCCGAGCCGCCTTGTCGTTGCCCTCTTCGGTGAGCGCCGCGGCCCGGTGCTTCTCGTCGATGGTGTAATCGCCGGTGGTGTACTTCTCGCCCGGCTCCTTGCCCTCGATTTCCTCGCCGCGCACCAGCTTGGGAATGATGCGGTTCGTCTTGAAATACTTGTCCGTGGATTCCTCGCTGGGGCCGGAAATGATCAGCGGCGTGCGGGCTTCGTCGATGAGGATGGAGTCCACCTCGTCCACAATGGCGTAGTGGTGCGAGCGCTGGACGCAATCCTCCAGACGGAACTTCATGTTGTCGCGGAGGTAGTCGAAACCGAACTCGTTGTTGGTGCCGTAGGTGATATCGGCGTTGTAGGCGTCCTGGCGCTCGGCATCGTCGAGGTCGTGGACGATCACGCCCACGCGCATGCCCAGCGCGCGGTAGATTTTCCCCATCCACTCCGAGTCGCGCTTGGCCAGGTAATCGTTGACCGTGACCACGTGCACGCCCTTGCCTTCGAGGGCGTTGAGGTAGCACGGCAGCGTGGCGACCAGGGTTTTTCCTTCGCCGGTCTTCATTTCGGCGATCTTGCCGCGGTGCAGCACCATGCCGCCGATCAACTGCACGTCGAAATGGCGCATGTTGACGGCGCGGCGGCCGGCCTCGCGCACCACGGCGAAGGCCTCGATGAGCAGATCGTCGAGCGTGGCGCCCTGCGCGATCTTCTCCTTAAACTCGATGGTCTTGGCGGCCAGGTCGATATCGGAGAGCGCCTGCATCTTGGGCTCGAGCTCGCCGATGGCCGCCACCGTGGGCAGCATGCGTTTGATCTCGCGCGAGTTCTTCGTGCCGAAGATCTTTGCCAGGAATTCGTCAACAAACATGGAATGCTCGATAGGCGGCCGGCGCGCCGGAGCCAGGCTCCCGCATTTCTATTTTAACCTCTTGGAAGAGACGGCGCGATGCTCCTTTCTTCGTTGCGTGGCGGAATTGGCGGTGGCTGCCCTCTTGGCGCTCAAGCCACCACCCATCCGCCGCTAGCAATTTCAGGAGATCCCTGACTTTGGCAACGGCCATACTGGCCGCGACGATCGGCTATCCGATGCGTTTACACCACGTACGGCTTGCGATATCCGTTCGGCCGGGTGAGCAGCTTGTCGGCTTCGGGGTCGTTGGCGAAGCGCGGGCCGGGGGTCAGCGTGAGCTTGTGGCCGGTGCGGTAACTTATGTTGGCCAGGTGGCAGAGGCCGGCGCTCGGGTACGCGTTGGTGATGGGATCGTGCAGGTCGGTCAGCTTGCGCGAGCGGCAGGCCGCCAGGAAATTCTCCATGTGGAGGCCGGTGGCGTCGCGGCCGATGCCCGACTCGGGGTGCTCGTCATAGAACAACTCGCTCGATTCGCCCTTGAACGCCTGCACGCCCTGGTCGTTCATGGCCATCCACCCATCGGTCCCATAGAAGAGGTTGCCAATGGTGATGTTCAGCGGATTGGCCGACGGCGTGGTGTGCTCGGCCGCGGCGGCGTCGGCGGCGGGATTGGGCTGGCCGTTCGATCCGCGGCCTCCACGGCTGCGGCTGCGACGGCGCACCGGCACGCCTTCACCGCCGGTCAGCAGGCCGCGCACCTCGAAGACGATCTCGCGCCCGCCGTAATCGTAGCTGGCGAGCAGCGTATTGGGCGTCTCCTGATCGTCGTCATAGGCATACTTGCCGCCCTGCGCGTAGGCCGTCTTGGGCCAGAGCGGATCGCCCATCGCCCAGCGGCAAAGGCCCATCTCGTGCACGCCCTGGTTGCCGATGTCGCCATCGCCGGTGTCCCAGAACCAATGCCAGTTGTACTTGAAGCGCAGCGGATTGAACGGCCGCATGGGCGCGGGGCCGAGAAAGAGATCCCAGTTCACGCCGGCGGGCACGGGGCCATCGGGCTGATGGCCGATCGAGCGGCGGCGCTTGAAGCACAGCCCCTTGGCGAGGTAGATCTTGCCGATCAGGCCGCCGTGGAGGGCTTCGAAGGCTTTGATCTTGTACGGCATGCTGCGGTGCTGCGAGCCGATCTGGATCATGCGCCCGGTCTCGCGCTGCACCTGGATCATGCGCTCGCCTTCGTGGATGTTATAGCAAGCCGGCTTCTCGCAGTAGACGTCCTTGCCGGCCTTGCAGGCCCAGATGGTGGCCAGCGCGTGCCAGTGGTTGGGCGTGGCGACCGACACCGCGTCCACGCCGGAATCGGCGAAGGCCTGCCGCATGTCTTCGTACTCTTTGGCCTTCTGGCCGGTGTTCTTCATGAGCCTGGCCTGGGCGCGTTCGCGCGCGGCCTGGTCGATATCGCACAGCGCGGCAACGCGCGCATCCGGCAGCCGGGAATAAATATCGAGGTGATTCGTTCCGCGGCCACCGATGCCCACGATGGCCACGTTGATCCTGTCGTTGGCGCCCCACACGCGCGTCGCGGCGGCGGCGGTGACAGCGCCTAGAAAAAATCGGCGAGAAGTTGTTTCTGACAAGGGGATTCTCCTTGATTCGGGTTTCATTATATCAGGAGATAGTTGTGAGTTGTGAGTTTTGAGTTGTGAGTTGTGAGTTGCGAGTTTTCAGTTTCGGGGGCGGTTTTCGGCGGCCCGTGAAAGGTGCTATCCAGGAGTCCGCGATGCAGGATTTCCACGAACTGAAGGTCTGGCAGAAGGCGCACGAACTGACGCTGGCGGTATATCAGACCACCGCCTCATTCCCGCGGCAGGAAGCTTGCGGCTGAGGCGCGCGGCATCGGCGGTGACGAAATCCAGGATGCTGGCGTCTTCGCGCTCCATGCGGGCGCGCGCCGCGGGATCGGTGGTGCCGCCATCGCCGAAGAGGCGCTCGAAAACCGCCCACGGGTTGGCCTCCAAGGGCAGCGGCGTAGTCGGCGAGCTCCAGGAAATCGTGTTGCTGTAAGCGCAACTGTAACCGGAATCGCAGCCGCCCACCATGCGGTTATCGTCGCGGCCCAGTTCCAGCGAAGGCAGCGAGGTGGCGGAGCCGAGTTCGTGCGCGGCCACCTGGTCCACCGAGATGCCCGCGCGGATATCCGCAGCTTTTCGGCCAGGCAATCGACGAATTGATCCTTGCGGACAAGGAGAACTTTTTTGAGGCCTTCCGGCCCGTCGAAATTGACACCGCCGGGCAGGGTGCCGGAGGCTCGAACTGCGCAACATCGGCCTCCTGCATCCCGATCCCGACAAGTTCCCCAATTTCGACGAGCCGCTGCGCGACGCCATGCGGCGCGAAACGCAGCTTTTCTTCGAGTACATCGTGCACCAGAGACCGCAGCGTGCTCGAATTTTTGAACGCCGATTACACCTTCCTGAACGACCGCCTGGCGCGCTTCTACGGCGTTCCCAACGTGCACGGCAGCTACTTCCGCCGCGTGAGCCTGAACACGCCCGAGCGCGGCGGCGTCATCACGCAGGCCAGCGTCCTGATGGTGACCTCGCAGCCCACCCGCACTTCCCCCGTCGTGCGCGGTAAGTGGATCCTGGAAAATATCCTGGGCGCGCCCCACTGGCCGGCGAAATTCTCGGTGAGCGCAGCAGCGCGACGGAGCTGATGCGCAAGCTGGCGGCGGAGAAAAAACAGGGCCGCCGATGAACGCACTAGAGGGAAAGCAGTACGTGGTAGCAGGAGCGGGCGATACGTTGTTCGCGTTCGCGCTGAACTGAAAACTCAAAAGAAAAACCGGCGGACCAGCACTTCCTTCTTGCGAATTGGCACCGGCCCACCGGTTCGCGCCACTTCAACTGCCCTTTCTACTGCAACCGCGATGCCACGCAAGCCGGCGTTCGGGGTTTCACTCATCGGGAGTGGAAACGGGCCTCGCCCGGTAGCCCTTACATGCGTCGTGGAAGCATTATTTACACGCGCGTGTGCTTCCGCCTAAGTGCTGCAAAGTGCTTTCACAGCAAACGTTCCGAGGCGCACGGGCAGTTAGCGGCATATTGCTATACTGGCATTTTCATGCTGCGCGTTCGTTTCGCGCCTTCCCCTACCGGCTTTTTGCACATCGGGAGTGCGCGCACCTTCATCTTCAATTGGCTCTACGCCCGGCACAACGGCGGCGCCATGATCCTGCGCATCGACGACACGGACGTCGAGCGCAATACGGCGGCATCGCTCGAATCCATTTTCGAGGGACTCCGCTGGCTGGATATGGCGTGGGACGAGGAGCACCACCAATCCGAGCGGCTGGCGCTGCATAGGGAAATGGCCGACGCCATTTTCCGGAAGGGACTGGCTTACCGCGATTTTACGCCCGCGCAGGCTGGAGAAGCGGAGAAATCCGGGGCGCACGGCACCTGGCTTTTCAATCCGGATATGCGCGAGATGCCGCGCGAGGAAAGCGACCGCCGCGCGGCCGCGGGCGAGCCGTTCGCGCTGCGCTTCCGCGTGCCGCGGGACATCGTGCGGCACGTCCGCTTCGCGGATGGAGTTTACGGCGAGCAATCCAAGGCGACGGCCGATATCGAAGATTTCGCGCTGCTGCGCAGCGACCGCATGCCGACGTATCACATGGCATCCTGCGCGGACGACGCGGACCTGCGCATCAGCCACATCATTCGCGGCCAGGACCACCTGACCAACACCTTCAAGCACATCCTGATATTTGAGGCGCTAGGTGTTGAGCTACCGCAATTTGCGCATCTTCCGCTGCTCATCGCGCCGGACGGCACGAAACTGTCCAAGCGGCGGCACGGGCCGGTGGTGAGCGTCACGACGTATCGCGATGCCGGCTTTCTGCCGCACGCGTTCGTGAATTTTCTGTGCCTGCTGGGGTGGTCGCCGAAGGACGATCGCGAGCGCATGAGCCGCGAGGAGCTGATCGAGGCGTTCAGCCTGGAGGGCATCAACCGCAGCAACGCGGTAATCAATTTCAGCGAGGAGGATCCGTTCGACCCGAAGGCCGTGTGGCTGAACGCGGAATCCATTCGCGCGATGCCGGTGGAGGAACTGGCGGACCGGCTGGCGCCGGTGGTGCGGGCGGCGGGATTCGCGGTGGCGCGCGAGCAGATAGTGAAGATCGCACCGCTCGTCCGTGAGCGCATAAAGTTGATGCGCGACGTGCTGGCGGTGGCGGACTTTTTCTTTGTAAAAGAGCTGCCGCCGTACGATCCGGCGGAGCTGATTCCGAAAAAGGGCGATGCCGCACTCGCCATCAAGGTTTTGGAAGAAGCGCAGCAGACGCTGGCGCAAACCGAATTCTCCCACGATGCGCTGGAGGCGGCGCTGCGTTCGGCCTCCGGGCGCCTGGGGATCAAAGCCGGCCAGATGTTCGAGCCCATCCGGGTAGCGGTGTGCGGGCGCAAGACCGCGCCGCCGCTGTTCGGGACGCTCGAAGCGCTGGGCTGCGAGAAATGCCTGCACCGCATCGGGCAGGCCATCGGGAAGTTGCAATCGTTATGAGTTCACCGAATTCCCCAGCGCCGCCCGCGGCGGAGACCCCGGCGGCGAGCGGACCATCGAATTTCATCCGCGAGATCATGATCGAGGATTTGAAGACCGGCAAATTCGGCGGGCGGGTGCACACGCGCTTTCCGCCGGAGCCCAACGGCTACCTGCACATCGGGCACGCCAAGGCCATCTGGCTGGATTTCGGGCTGGCGGATGAATTCGGCGGGAAGACGAACCTGCGGTTCGACGACACCAATCCGGAGAAGGAAGAGACGGAATATGTCGAATCGATCATGGCCGACGTGCGCTGGCTGGGCTACGAATGGGACGGGCTTTTCTACGCCTCGGATTATTTCGGGCAGTTGTATGAATGGGCCATCCAGCTCATCAAGGCGGGCAAAGCGTACGTGTGCGACCTGACCGCAGAGGAAGTGCGGCAGTATCGCGGCACGCTCACCGAGCCGGGCAAGGAGAGCCCCTGGCGCAATCGCTCGATCGAGGAAAACCTGGACCTGTTCACGCGCATGAAGGCGGGCGAATTTCCGGACGGCTCGCGCACGCTGCGGGCGAAGATCGACATGGCGTCGCCGAACCTGAACCTGCGCGACCCGGTGATGTACCGCATCCTGCACGCCGAGCATCACCGCACGGGGAACGAATGGTGCATCTACCCGATGTACGATTTCGCGCACGGGGAATCGGATTCGATCGAGCGCATCACGCATTCGATGTGCACGCTGGAATTCGAAGATCACCGGCCGCTGTACGACTGGTACGTGGAACAGTTGGGGATCTATCATCCGCAGCAGATCGAATTCGACCGGCTGAACCTGACCTACACGCTGCTGAGCAAGCGCAAGCTGCTGGGGCTGGTGCAGAACGGACACGTGCGCGGCTGGGACGATCCGCGGATGCCGACGCTCTCGGGCATCCGGCGGCGCGGATACACGCCCGAGGCGATCCGGAATTTCTGCGCGTCGATCGGGGTTTCAAAGACCAACGGGATCGTCGAGTTGAGCCTGCTGGAGCACCACGTCCGCGAGGATTTGAACAAGCGCGCGCCGCGCGCGATGGCGGTGCTGCGGCCGCTGCGCGTGGTGATCGATAATTACCCGGAAGGGCAGGTCGAGGAAATGGAGGCGGTGAACAACCCCGAAGATGCTTCGGCGGGAACGCGCAAGGTGCCGTTTTCGCGCGTGCTGTACATCGAGCAGGAGGATTTCCGGGAGAACCCGCCGAAGCAGTACTACCGGCTATCGCCGGGGCGCGAGGTGCGGCTGCGCTACGGGTACTTCATCACCTGCAAAAGCGTGGTGAAGAACGATGCGGGCGAGGTGGTGGAGGTGCACTGCACCTACGATCCGGCGACGCGCGGCGGCAACGCGCCCGACGGGCGGAAGGTGAAATCGACGATTCACTGGGTTTCGGCGGCGCACGCGGTGGACGCCGAGGTGCGGCTGTACGAGAATCTGTTTACGAAGGAGAATCCGGGCGACGTTCCGGAGGGCCAGGATATCACGGCGAACCTGAACCCGCATTCGCTGGAGACGCTGGAGCGGTGCAAAGTGGAACCGTCGCTGGCGGACCCGGCGGCATTCAGCCACTTTCAGTTCGAGCGGCTGGGCTATTTCTGCGCCGATCCGGATTCGGTTGTGGGAAAGCCGGTGTTCAACCGGACGGTGGCGCTGCGGGATACGTGGGCGAAGATCGAAAAACGAGGGAACGCTTAATGGGGCCGATGAACGCGGATAAACGCAGATCAAAAACAAATCTCATCGGCGTTCATCGGCGTTCATCGGCGGCTATATTCCTGGTGGCCTTGGCATGATCATCTTAGGTATCGGCGGCTTACTCGGCGACGCGGCCAGCGCGGTTCTCAAGGACGGGCGGATCGCCGCCGCGGTGGAGGAATCCAAGCTGGTGCGGCGGCGCGTCGATTGGGGCGGGCACGGTGAAATACCGGAGCAGTCCATCGACACCTGCCTGGACCTGGCGGGCGCCAGGCCGGAGCAGGTGGACGCGGTGGCCATCGCGCGTCCGATTCCGGATTCCGGTTTTCACCTCAAGGTGCGGGCCCGGTTTCCGGCGAGCCGCATCGTGCTGATCGACCACCACCACGCGCACGCCGCTTCGGCCTACTTCCCTTCCCCGTTCGAGGAGGCCACCGTGCTCACGCTCGACCGCGGCGGCGATTTCCGCTGCGGCTCGCGCTGGCGGGCGCAGGGAACGGAGATGGTGCTCGAGCAGGAACACTATCCGCCGGATTCGCTGGGGGAATTGTACGGGCGGGTGACGGAACTCCTGGGCTTCCGCGCGGACGTGGACGAGCACAAGGTGCAGTGGCTTTCAACCAGCGGCGACGGGCGATTCGAAGATCTGTTTCGGGAGATGATCGGCGTGGCGGACGGTGCGCCGCGCATCGACCGCTCGTATTTCAGCACGGAGCGGCTGAAGCACGGCGGGTTCAGCGCGCGATTCTATGAGCGGCTGGGGCTCCCGGACGGCGAACCGGTTCCGCAAAATCTGCGGGCGCACGTGGCGGCGGGAGCGCAGAAAGCCATCGAAGGGGCGGCGATCGGGATGGTGCGCGCGGCGGGTGGGGCGGGGCGAAACCTGTGCTTCGCCGGCGGTCTGGGCCTGAACGCGCTGCTGGTTTCGGCGCTGGAGCGCTGCTCGGGCTATGAGAATGTGTTCGTGCAGCCCGCGGCGGGCAACGCCGGGACGGCCATCGGCGCGGTTTTGGACACGTGGCACCGCGTGTATCGCGAGCAACGGCGCGTGCCGCTCGATACGCTTTGCCTGGGGCCGGCGTTCACCGCGGCCGACACCAAACAGGCGCTCGAAAACTGCAAGCTGCGCTTCCGCTACCTGCTGACCACGGAGGAAGTGATCGATACGGCGGTGGCGCAGTTGAACGACAACAAGATTGTCGCCTGGATGCACGGGCGCATGGAATTCGGCGCGCGGGCGCTGGGGAACCGCAGCATCCTGGCCTCGCCGCTCAACCCGTACTCCACCGAGAACCTGAACGTGTACATCAAGCACCGGGAGCCGTTCCGCAAGTTCGCCGCGTCGGTGCCGGCGGAGCTTTGCGCGCAATACTTCGAAGTGGGAGCGAACGCGCGATACCTCTCGACCGTCGGCCGCGTGCGGCCGGAGCACCGCGAGAGATTCGGGGCCGCCGTGCTGGCCGAAGACCTGGTACGCGTGCACACGGTGAAGCGCGAGGAGAACCCGTTGTACTGGAAACTGCTGCACGCCGCCGGCAAGGCCACGGGCCTGCCGGTTTTATACAACACTTCCTTTAATCTTTTCGGCGAGCCGCTGGTGTGCACGCCGCGCGACGCGGTGCGCAGCTTTTACTCATCGGGCATCGACGCGATGTTCGTGGGCGGCTTTTTCCTGCAAAAGTGACAGAAGCCGCGGGCGGCGGTGCGGAAGCGTACATGACCGGCGGCAGGTTCGGAAGGCCCCGTGCTCCAATATCGAGAAGGCGGAGGGATTCTGGGATTTGTTGATTCTGGTTGTGGATGACGATGCCGCAGTGCGCCGGATTGCGCGCGCGGCGCTCGAAGGAGCGGGCTACGAGGTCCTGGAGGCGGAGGGCGGGGAGGCCGCGCTGCGGGAACTCCGCGAGCACGTTCCCACGCCGCAGATCCTGCTGACCGACATCGTGATGCCGGGCATGAACGGGCTGACGCTGGCGGCACTGGTCCACCGGCAGGTGCCGGGAATCCGGGTGATCTTCATGAGCGGGTTCGTGGACGACTACCGGGTGGAGTTGACGGGATCGGTGTGCCTGCGGAAACCGTTCACCATCGCGCAACTGCTGGCCACGGTGCGCGGGGCGGAAACAGCGTGCTGAGCCAGGAGTCAGGAGCACGGGCCAGCATTCTGGCTCCTGACTCCTGACTTCTGGCTCCTTCCCTTGATTATTTCTGCTTCGATTGCAGGTCCGCGATGGAGGCCTTCAGCAGGCCCACCGCGTACGCGGTATTGTGGATGCCCTGGCTGCCGTCATTGGTGACGAACAGCCAGTTGTAGGCGGCTTCCAACTGCGGCTGGGTCCAGGTGGAATCGATATTCAGCGAAGTCTTCACCTTGTTGTCGGGCGGCAGCATTGTCGAGAGCTGGTCGAGGATATGCTGCACTTCCGTCTGCACGCCTTCGATGACGCCGTCGTTGTTATAGTCCATGAGCGGGAAATCGAAGGTGGTGATGTCCGTCCCGTGGCAGCCCTGGCATACGCCCACCAACTGCTCCTCGGTCTTGCTTCCGGTGGGAGTGGCGGCGATCTTGAAGGTGTGCCCGCCAACTTGCAGGAAGCCAGGATCGTTGGTCGCCACGGTCTGCATGTGGCAGGTGACGCAGGTATCCTGCACGGCGAACTGGTGCGCCGAGGTGGGGATCTGCTTGCCATAGGTGTAGCCGTTGTCGCCGCCGATCATATCGCCCTGCGGGCCATGGTGCGGTCCGAAGTATGTGGTTCCCGGCGTGCTGGGCGCGTACTTGGCGGCATCCTGCCGGGCGTGGTGGCAGTTCATGCAGAGCAGGCCCTCGCCGCCGTTTTTCATGGTGGTTCCGTCGGCCAGGGTCACCGGGGCCATGGCGCGGATGAGATGCGGGGTGTTGGCGGGCGCGGTCTGATCGTGCGGCTCGTGGCAGGTGTAGCAGTTGATGGGATTGTAGGCCAGATTGGTGCTCTTGACCCCGTTCATGCGGTCGGCGAAGCCGGTGCCGGTGTGGCAGCCGATGCAAGTGGCGTTGCCGGCCGGATCGGTGGTGGTGACGGCATGCATCGAGTTGTACCACTCGGTTCCCTTGACGTGATGGGTCGGCGCATCGTGGCACTGGTTACACTGCCCGGAGTTGGACGGCACGGAGATCTCCATGGTGTCGCCGCCGTTGCCGGCATGCTCGCTACCGGGGCCATGGCAGTTCTCGCACTGGATATTGGACACGTTCTGTAGACTGGCGGGGAGCGCGCTGAAGTTGCCGGGTTTCAGGGTGGTGGGGAACGTCCAACTGAGTTGCTTCATGATGTCGGTAAATCCGCCATCCGACAGGGTGTTGTTGACGTCGTAACCCACGGTGTGACAAGGGGCGCAGCCGATGCCGTACGAAGGGCTGAGCTTTCCGTCAATGCCCTGCTGAAACCAGGTTGCGTGGCCGGTTTTCGCCCATCCGGCCACCATGGGTGTCGCCGGGCCGGTGTTGTGGCAGCCCTTGCACGCGGCGATACCCACGTATTTCCCGGCGATGAAGGTCTGGGCAACAGTGGCCACGCCGGCGCTGCCCAGCGAAACCATGGCCGTGACGACGTATGGCCCAGTCACATCCGCCCGCAACAGCTTGCGTCCCGCCACCTGGGCGACCAGCCGGTCGGAGGGTTCGAAGACCGGGACTTTGGGGCCCAGAGGGCTGTCGGTCAGGACCGCCGCCGAGTTCGACGGCTTGCTGGTGAGTTCCCAGGTCACGCCGCCGAGCAGAGTGCTGGCCGGGATGTTGATATCGACCTGCACCTCGAGATAGAGCGGTTCGCCAATGGCGACCGTGGTCAATCCACCGGAGAGCTGGGTGGTGGACGGTAGACTATACCGGGCAATCTCGCCAGTGGTGAGGGGCCGGACGGCCAGTTTGGGCTGGAAAGTTGTCTGAGCGCTCATGGCGGCCGCCGCCACCATCAGCAGCGCCAATGCCATTAGGCCAATTGGCGTTCTTGGGAAATTATGCTTGCGTGTGATGCATTTCATTCGGATCAAGACTCCTGCTTCGCGCCATATTTCGATATATGATGCTATTCAGGCCTTATTATATTGAAATGCGGCGAATTTGACCACAGTAATTTGCGACAAGTGCATTTTGCGCGGGCTTCTGTGGGAATTTTCAACAGCCTTGAGTCGAGTTGGCTGTGCGGAGTGTTGTAGAGTTCTGCGGAGGTGCGGAGAATCCATAATTTCCATACCTCCGCTCTTCGGTTCGGTTCGCTACTTGTCCTTGGATTGCAGATCCGCGATGGAGGCCTTCAGCAGACCCACGGCGTAGGCCGTGTTGTGGACGCCTTTGCTGCCATCGTTGGTGACGAACAGCCAGTTGTAGGCGGCTTCCAATTGGGGCTGCGTCCAGGTGGAGTCGATGGTCAGCCCAGTCTTCGGCTGGCCGGCTGGAGGCAGCATGGCGGAAAGCTGATCCAGGAGGCTTTGGACTTCGGTCTGGATGCCCTCGATCTGGCCGTCGCCGTTGTAGTCCAGCAGCGGGAAGTCAAAGGTCTTGACCGGCCCGTGGCAAGCCTGGCAAGCTGCCACCAATTCCGTCGCGGTCTTGGCGCCGGCGGGGGTGTAGCTCATGTTCCAGGTGTGGGCGCCCGCTTTGAGGAAGTTGGGATCGTTGTTAGCCAAGGTCTGCATGTGGCAGCCGACGCAGGTGTCTTTGATGGCGAACTGGTGGGCCGAGGTGGGAATCTGCTGGCCGTAGGTGAAGCCGTTGGCGCCGGCGATCATATCGGCCTGCGGGCCCTGGTGCGGTCCGAAGTGGGCGCTGCCGGCGGTGCTGGCCGCGTACGTGGCGGCATTTCGCCGCGCCTGGTGGCAGTTCATGCACAGCGAGCCTTCGCCGCCGGTGGTCACCTTGGTCCCGTCCGCCAGCGTCACCGTGCCCATATTGCGGATCAGGTGGGCGGCGTTGGACGGCGCAGTCTTGCCGTGCGACTCGTGGCAGGTGTAGCAGTTGATGGAGTTGTAGGTCAGGTTGGTGCTCTTGACGCCGTTCATCCGGTCGATGAAGCCGCTGCCGGTGTGGCAGCCGACGCAGGAGGCGTTGCCGGCAGGATCGGTGGTGGTGATGGCATGCATCGAAGCGGCCCATTCCTGGCTGAGGGGCTCGTTGGGCGGCGAATCGTGGCACTGGCTGCAAGCGCCGGTGTTGGTGGCCACGGAGATCTCCATCGTATCGCCGCCGTTCGAGGCATGCTGGCTGCCGGGGCCGTGGCAGTTCTCGCACTGAATGTTGGACAGGTTCTGCAACTCCGCGGGCAGGCTGTTGTACACGCCCGGGCCGAGCGTGGTGGGGAAGGTCCACCCGAGCCGTTTGGCTACGTCGAAGAAGCCGTTGTTGGAAACCGTGGCGTTGGCATCGTAGCCGACCGTGTGGCAGCTCATGCAGCTCGCGCCGTAGTGGCTGCTGATCTGGCCGTTCAGGCCGCGGGTGAACATGGTGGCGTGCAGCGTCTTCCGCCAGGACGGCACCATGACCATCGCCAGGCCGCCATTATGGCAAACCGTGCAGCCGGAGATGCCGACGTACTTGGCGGCGACGAACGTCTGCGCCACGGTCGCGACGCCGGCGCTGCCCAGGGAGACGGTGGCCGTGACGATATACGCGCCCGTAACATCCGGCCGCAAGAGCTTCCGTCCGGCCACCTGCGCCACCAGCCGGTCGGAGGGCTCGAAGACCGGGAGGCTGCCTGGCAGGGGGCTGTCGGCGAGATCCGTCTTGGAGTTGCCGGGCCGGGTGGTGAGTTTCCAGTTCACGCTTCCCGGTAGCGTGCCGGCCGGTATGCCGATATCCACCTGGACTTCCAGATAGAGCGGTTCACCAACCGACACGGTGAGCAAGCCGCCGGAGACCTCGGTAGTGGAAGGCAGCTTGTAAGCAGTAATTTCCGCCGGCGTGAGCGGGCGCGCGGCCAGTTTTGGCTTGAAAGTGGTTTGAGCGCTCATAGTGGCCGCGGCCGCCACGATCGACAGCGCCACTGCCATAGGGCCAGATGGCGTTCTGTGGGATTTCTGCGTCCATCGTTTCCGCATCATGAGGCAAGAGTCTCCTACGTAGATTATTATATTTCAGTATTTCAGATCTCATTATATTTTAAATGTACGGGATCTGGCCATGGCTTTCCGCAACAGGTGCAGTATTATCCACTCCCTGTGGAAAGTTGCAACATTTTTGTGGGCGCCAAGCGCGGCGGAGCCGGCAATATCGCGAAAATCGCCCTATCGGGTAAATCCTTCCTTTACTTTGACCCGCCCGGGATGCTAGGCTAAGTGTCTCATAATGCGTACAGTTGACTTGATTCAGCGGAAACGCGACGGCGAAGAGCTCGCTCCTGAAGAGATCGAGTTTTTGATCGATGGCTACACGAACGTGGACATTCCCGACTACCAGATGTCGGCGTTCCTGATGGCCGTGTACTTCTCGGGCATGTCGGACCGGGAAGTGAGCCGGCTCACCGAGTGCATGCTGCGCTCGGGCGATACGGTGGATCTCTCTTCGATTCCCGGCGTCAAAGTGGATAAGCATTCCACCGGCGGAGTGGGAGACAAGACCAGCTTCATCGCGGCGCCCCTGGCGGCCGCGGCGGGCGTAGTGGTGCCCATGATGTCCGGCCGCGGGCTGGGGCACACCGGCGGAACGCTCGACAAGCTCGAATCCATTCCGGGCTTTCGCACGGACCTCACGGCCGAAGAAGTTCAGAAGCAGCTTTCCGAGCTGGGGCTGTGCTTTATCGGCCAGACCGACCGCCTGGCGCCGGCGGACCGCAAGCTTTACGCGCTGCGGGACGTGACGGGCACGGTGGAATCGATCCCGCTCATTTCGTCGTCGATCATGTCGAAGAAGCTGGCGGAGGGCGTGGACGCGCTGATCCTCGACGTGAAAGTGGGCAGCGGCGCGTTCATGAAGAAGCAGGTGGACGCGCGGCGGCTGGCGCAGACGATGGTGGGAATCGGCCGGCGCATGGACAAGAAGGTGCGCGCGCTGATCACCGATATGAACCAACCGCTGGGTTACGCGGTAGGGAATGCGCTGGAGATCATGGAGGCCTCGCAGACGCTGCAAAACGCCGGGCCTGACGATTTGACGAAGCTCTCGCTGGAACTGGCCGCGCAGATGATTCATCTCGGCAAAAAGGCGGCCACGCTGGAGGAAGCGCGGCGCACGGCCGAGAAGCACCTGGTGGACGGCACCGGGTACAAGAAGCTCAAGCAGGTGGTGGCGGCGCAGGGCGGCAACGCGCAGGCGCTGGATAAGTTCGAGCTGCTGCCCAACGCTACCGGCATGCGCGAGATCACGTCTCCGCGGGCGGGTTACGTCAGCCTGATCGACGCGGAGGACATCGGGATGGCTTCCAACATGATCGGCGCGGGGCGCGCCAAGAAGGAAGACACCATCGACCCGGCCGTGGGCGTGATTCTCGAAGTGAAGACCGGGGAGAAGGTGGATGCCGGCTCGGTGCTCTGCCGGATTTATTACACCAAGGAAGACCACGTGGAGGAAGCCGCGGAAATCGTCGAGGACGCGTTCCGCATTTCCGGCCAGAAGCCCGACGAGCGGGCGCTCATTCTCGAGGTCGTTGGCGTCTAGTGCCGCACACCGCTCCGACCCAGAGGGCGCCCCGGTCGCGGCTCGGCAAGCGGCATGCTAGAGTCGTCGGTTTAGGGCGCTGAATGGGCCGCTTCACGGGACTCCTCGGGCTGGTGGCGATTCTGGCGGCGGCGTGGTTGTTCTCTACGCATAAGCGCGCGATCAAGCTGCGCATCCTGGGCTGGGGCCTGGGCCTGCAATTCGCGTTTGCGCTGCTGGTGCTCAAGACGGATTTCGGAAAGATCTTCGAGGCCATCGGCGTGGGCGTGAACGCGATGCTGGGGTACACCGAGGCGGGCACCCGCTTCGTTTTCGGCGACGCACTGGGCGCCAATACCACCAAGGAGTTCGGCGTGGTGTTCGCGTTTCAGGTGCTGCCCATCATCATCTTCATCGCCTCGTTTTTCGCCATTCTGTATTACCTCGGGGTGATGCAGTTCATCGTGCGCGGCATGGCCATCGGGATGCAGAAAGTGATGGGCGTGAGCGGCGCGGAATCGCTCAACGTGGCGGCCAGCATCTTCATGGGGCAGACGGAAGCGCCGCTGACCATCCGTCCGTTTCTGCCGGAACTGACGGAATCCGAACTGTTCACCATCATGACGTGCGGCATGGCGCACGTCTCCGGATCGGTGATGGCGGCGTACGTGAAAATCGCCGGAGTGGAGATCCGGCACCTGCTGACGGCGGTGATCATGACCGCGCCGGCTACGATCATGCTGGCGAAGATCTTCATTCCCGAAACGGAGAAGCCGCTCACGGCCGGCAAGGTGGAAATCAAGGTCGAGAAGACCGCGGTGAACGTGATCGACGCGGCGGCGCAGGGAGCGGGCGACGGCCTGCACCTGGCGCTGAACGTGGGTGGAATGCTGATCGCGTTTCTGGCGCTCATCGCCATGATGAACGGCATTCTCGGCTGGGTGCACGGCTGGCCGCACATGGGGTGGCTGCCGCCCTCGCTGGAGAAGATTTTCGGCGTCGTCTTCTCGCCGGTGGCGTGGCTGATGGGGGTCCCGTGGAAAGACGCCTCGGCCATCGGCGACCTGTTGGGAACGCGCCTGGTGACCAACGAATTCGTGGCGTTTCTGAAGCTGGGGCCGATGCGCGCGTCGCTCGCTCCGCGCTCGTTCACGATCGCCACCTACGCGTTGTGCGGGTTCGCCAATTTCAGCTCGATCGCGATTCAGATCGGCGGGATCGGAGCGCTGGCGCCGAACCGCAAGTCCGACCTGGCGCGCCTCGGGCTGCGGGCGGTGGCCGCCGGATCGATGGCCAATTTCATGTCGGCGTGCATCGCGGGGATGTTGTTGTGAGGAGTCAGGAGTTGAGGAGTTGACCGAGCAAGCTGTGCAATATGTCGAATCCCGTACGGCGCTGCGGCCGGAAATTGCCGTGGTGCTGGGCAGCGGGTTGGGCGCGTTCGCGGAGGAACTGGCGGAGCGCGTCGAAATCCCTTACACCGAAATTCCGGGGTGGCCGGCATCGACTGCCGCGGGCCACGCCGACAAGCTCATTATCGGGAAGTTGGGCGGACTGCCGGTGGCGGTGATGGCCGGCCGCGCGCATCTCTACGAAGGCCACACACCGGCGCAAGTCACGCACGGCGTGCGCGTGCTGGACGCGCTGGGCGTGACGTCGCTGGTGCTGACCAACGCGGCTGGCGGGATTAACAAGTCGTTCGACCGCGGCGGCCTGGTGCTGATTTCCGACCACATCAACCTGCAGGGCTCGAATCCGTTGTGCGGCGGGCCGCACTTCATCGACATGTCGGACGCCTACAGCCGCGAATTCCGCAAGATCGCGCAGGAGGTGGCCGTGGCGCTGTGCATCCCGCTCACCGAGGGGGTTTACGCCGCCATGCTGGGACCGTCCTACGAGACGCCGGCGGAGATCCGGATGCTGCGCACCATGGGCGCGGACGTAGTGGGGATGTCCACCGTGCCCGAAGTGATCGTGGCCAATTCCCTGGGGATGCAGGTGCTGGCGATTTCGTGCGTGACCAATATGGCGGCGGGCGTTCTGCCGCAGAAGATCAGCCACGAGGAAGTGCTGGAGACCGGCGAGATGGTGCGCGAAACGCTGGTGCGATATTTGAAAGCCCTGCTGCCGCGGCTTTCGGAGGCGGCATGAGCGACGCGCTGCTGGATGCGGCGCTGGCGGCACGGGCGCAGGCTTTCGCGCCGTTCTCGAAATTCCGGGTGGGCGCGGCGCTGGAAGACGCCGACGGGCGCATCCACACCGGCTGCAACGTGGAGAACGCCACCTACGGCCTGACCGTGTGCGCCGAGCGCGTGGCGGTGCTCAAAGCCATTTCCGAGGGCGCGCGCAAATTCCGCCGCATCGCCGTGGCGGCCGATACCGATGTGCTCACGCCGCCCTGCGGCGCCTGCCGGCAAATCCTCTGGGAATTCTGCGGGGACGTGGAAATCGTGCTGGTGAACCCGCGGGGCAAGACCGAGAGCTACCGGTTGAAAGAGCTGTTCCCGAGGCCGTTCGATGCTTCGTTCATCTAATTCACCGCCGAGACGCCGAGACGCCGAGAAGATGATTTTTTTTCTTTCTCTGTGCCTCTGCACTTCGGCGATGAACTTGTATTCCGCGCCGGCGGACTGGATCTGGTCGGGGCGGTACGTGATCACCGAGGATGCCCAGCAGCGGGTGATCGCGAACGGCGCGATCGCCATTCGCGGCGCGCGCATCCTGGCGGTGGGGACGAAAGCCGCCATCGACGCGCAATATCAAGCGCGGCAGCGGCTCGACCGGCCGGACGCGATCCTGGCGCCCGGGCTCATCGACACCCACACGCACGCGGCCATGTCGCTGTTCCGGGGGATCGCCGACGACAAGAACCTCCAGGACTGGCTGGAGCGCTACATCTTTCCCGCCGAGGCGAGGAACGTCACGCCGGAATTCGTGAGCTGGGGCACGCGGCTCGGGTGCCTGGAAATGCTGCTCGGCGGCACCACCACCTTCACCGATATGTATTACTTCGAGGACGTAGTGGCGGAAGTGGCGAAAGAAGCGGGGATGCGCGGCGTGCTGGCGGAGACGATCATCGGATTTCCGTCGCCGGACGCGAAGACTCCCGCCGCCGCGCTGGCGTCCACCGAGAAATACCTGGCGCGCTTCCGCGGCGACCCGCTGGTGGTGGCGGCGGTGGGGCCGCACGCCATCTATACGAATTCCGATGAAACACTGAAGGCGGCGCGCGCGCTGGCGAACCGATACGGCGCGCCGCTGGTGATGCACCTGGCCGAGACCAAAAAAGAGAACGACGACCAGCTTGCCAAGCGGCACATGACCGCTACCGCGGCGCTCGACTCGCTGGGCGTTTTCAACGGCCGCACGGTGGCGGCGCATTGCGTGTGGGTGAACGGCGCGGACCTGCGGATCCTCAAGACGCGGGGCGTGGGCGTAGCGCACTGCCCTTCGAGCAATACGAAGCTGGCAAGCGGGATCGCGCCGGTGACGAAGATGCTGGCGCTGGGGATCGCAGTGGGGCTCGGCCCGGACGGCCCGGCCAGCAACAACGACCTCGACATGTTCGAGGAGATGGACCTCGCCGCCAAACTCCAGAAAGTAGCGACGATGGACCCGCGCGCGCTGCCCGCCGCGACGGCGCTCGAAATGGCGACGATTGGGGGCGCCCGCGTGCTGGGCATGGAAAAGGAGATCGGCTCGCTCGAGCCGGGCAAACTCGCCGACGTGATCACCGTGCGGTTGGGACGGCCGAACGCCGTGCCGGTTTACGATCCCGTCTCGCAGATGGTCTACGCGTTGAAAGCCGACGATGTCGCGGACGTGATGGTGAACGGCAGAGCGGTAGTGCGCAACGGGCGGTGCCTGACGCTGAATGAGGCGCAGATTTTGGCGGTGGCGCAGGAATACGGGGAGAAGATCAGCCGGTCGCTGAGGGGCAGTCCCGCGCGTCGAGTACCTTGAGGGCGCCGCCGGCTTCATCCCACGTTCAGCACGGCCATCCTGCGTATGCCCGGAATGTTGCCGCCGGTCAGGTCGCGGTAGAGTTCGCGAAGGTTCTCCTACAAGTCTTCCAGAGTCTCAGCTTGCGTCAGAGAGTCCGGGAATTCCTCAAAATACCCGAGCCACATTCCATGGTCTTGCCAGTGAACGTGGCGAGCCGTGTTCATGTATTTATTTAGTTCCGGCCAGGAGCGCGCAGCGAATTCACTTGCGGCCCGACTTACCGGGGTGCAAGATCACCAGGTTATCCGTGACTGAGAAGACGTTCGGCACCTGGTTGGCCTGGGTTCGGATCAGGGTATCGTCGAACTGGTTATCGACCACGCCTTCGAGCGTCACATGGCCGTTGTCCACGATGATGTGAATCGAGGGCAGCGCCTGAAAGCCATAGCGCGTGCCGATCTCCGAATTGCCGTAGATGGCGCGGGCCTCGGCCCGGCGGATTTGCCAATCCATGGGCGAGAGCGGGAGCAGCTTGATATTGTTGACTACTTTAGTGACGCCGGGGACCGACTTTACCGCGGCAACGGCGTCGGACCGGATATCCCAAGGAGGCTCGGGCGGGCAGGCTCCTTCCAGAATCACTTCGCTGCCATTGAGCTGGAAGGCGAGGTCGTCGAAGATCGAGTAGTACGGCAGCATCAGCAGCTTGTGACGCACCTGGCGGGCCAACACCGACTCGTTTGCCGGTCCGGAGGTGAACACATCGTTATGGTGTGCGGCCCATCCGGAGCCGGTCCATAAAAGAGCAATGGTGGTAAGTCCAGCAAGCGTTCGCATCTTTCAATACCTCCTACTACTTATTTTGATGAGCACGTGCCAGAGCGGGTTTAGGCACTTTCCCGCGCGGTGTGATGACACACACCAAAATTCACCGGGCCACGACGGGCAATTCAATGTAAGAGGCCGAGTGCGGCGCGCGGTAAATGCGCTGCGTGGCCCTGTGAAAATCCGCGTCCCTGGCCTGAAAGATATTGGGCACAAACTTCTGCGGGTTACGGTCGATGATCGGGAACCAGGTGCTCTGGATTTGCACCATGATGCGGTGCCCCTTGAGGAAGGCGTGGTCGTTGGTGTGGAGGTCGATGGTGTAGGGCGCGATCCGGCCGGGTGCGATGGGCTCGGGATGCGTGAAGCCGTTGCGGAAACGGCCGCGGAAGACCTCATCGGCGATCATGAGCTCGTAACCGCCCATTTTCGGATCGGGCTTATAGTCTTCGGGGTACACGTCGATGAGCTTGACGATCCAATCCGCGTCGCTGCCGGTGGTGGAAGCGAAGATGTGCGCCACGATGTCGCCGGCCACGGCGAGGTCTTCGGCGAGCGGGCCGGTTTCCCAGGTGAACACATCGGGGCGGTGCTCGACGAAGCGCTGGTCCTCCACCAGCCAGACCGGCCAACCCGGACCGGGATAGGTGGGACTGATCGGCCGGTGACGGTACGGAACGGGGTTCGCGGGATCGGAGATGTACTCATCGAACGCCGGCCCGGCTCCCGGTGACGGCGCATCGAACGACAGCTTTCCGCGGGCGGCGGTATAGAGCTTGCGGGGCGTGCTCTCGCGCGGCGGCCAGGCGCTCCACTCGCGCCAGCGGTTCGAGCCGGTCTCGAACGTCATGGCTTCGCGCAGCGGAAGCTGTCCGGCGCCGTGCAGCCAATAGCGGAACCACGGAGCGAACACGTGCGCACGGTAATACTCGCTGGTATTCTGGCCGAACTGCACGACGCCCAGATGCGTGCCGCCGGCCTGATTCCACCCGCCATGGTTCCAAGGCCCCACAATGACGTAATTCAAGTGCCGCGGGTCGTCCTTCTCCAGAAGCTTGTATATTTCGAGAGGCCCGTAGAAATCTTCCTGGTCCCACCATCCGGCCACGTTCAAGTTCGGCACGGTGGTCTTCTTGAGATATGTTGCGAAGACCTGCTTATGCCAGAACCCGTCGTAATTGGGATGGTTGACGAAATCGTTCCAGGTCGGGATCCGGCCGTGAAACCAACGCTCGTTGACGTGCGCCAGCGAGCCTAACTCGAGATACCAGGAGTAAGTATCGTAGCGATCGAAGGGGAAATAGGTGTTGGCCGTCTGGCTGGTTTCGAGTTCGGCGGAATACTCGAAGCCGTAGCTCAGGCGGAAGGCGCCGTTATGGTGGAAGTCGTCGCCGAGAAACATGTCGGCGGGAGAAGCCTGCTCGGAAGCGGCCTTGAGGGCGGGGTGCGGATGGAGCAGAGCCATGGTGGTGAGCCATCCGCCGTAGGAGGTGCCGAAGATGCCGACTTTGCCGTTATTGCGGGGGACGTTCTTGAGAAGCCAGTCGATGGTGTCGTAGGCATCCGTGCCTTCGTCGATGCCGCCGGGCGCCGCCGGCGGGCGCTG
>JAJYLS010000389.1 GCA_021787555.1 Acidobacteriota bacterium
GTTCCAGTAGCGCAGCGCGCACATGAAGCGCGGCCCGCCGTCGCCGCCGCAGATATCGTTGCTGATGGTGAAATCTCCGAAATCCATCTGCGACGGCGAAACATTCCCGTCCCACGGCCCCGTGTGATTGAACGTCTGCTCCGGCTTAAACGTGAACCACATTTCGAACTGCACCGGACCGGGCCGCGCGAACGTCAACCGCTTGATGGCCGTCGCCGTGTGGAACGGCGGCGGCCGCGTCGCAATCTTCAGCGCGTACGTGCCGTTCATCGATCCGTGCGTGCCGATATCGAAAAACGAGCAGCTCGAAATCTGTGGCGGCCGCATGTCGCGCAGCGCCGGGCGCAGTTCGTCGAGGTTGCCGTTGTGGTTCGCCTGAAGCTCGCACCAGCCGTTGTGCCCGTTGTCGAAATCGTCGTAGAAGAGTATCCGCCGCAGCGGGTTGAACTTGCTCAGCTCCGCATTGGCCTCGATCAGATCGCCGCGAAACGTGTGCGCGGTTCCCTGTCCGGTGCGCCGCGTTTGCGCCGTCGCCTGCGGCGTGAACAGCGCGCCGGGAATACCCACGGAAAAAAACCGGCGGTTCATCGGTTCGCTCCCCTCGCTATACCGCGTGGATGCGCGGCCACTCCAGTTCCACGCCCTGCCGCCGCAGCTTGCTCTGAAAATCGGCCAGCAGCTTCGGACTGTTGCGCACGGCCTTCGGCGATTGCTTCGTTGCCACCGCGTGCGCCGCCACCGCGCCCGCTGCCTCCCCGATCCCCCACTCCACCGGATGCAGCCTGTAGCAGCCGTTGGTGATGTGCGTGGTTCCAATATTCTTGCACGCCGCCAACAGGTTCTCGACCCGCCGCGGGATCAGCGCGCCCAGCGGAATCTGGAACGGCAGCGAGCCCACGTCGATATAATTCGTTCCGCCCGCCGACGGATGCAGATCGATCCGATAGCAGCCCACCCCAACCGCATCGGGGAACGTTTCCGCCGCGACCTCCGCCCGCGGTTTGCCCGTGATCTTCGCCCGCATGTCCGCGCCCACGTGCTTCTCCAGGATCGTGAACTCCGCCAAAATGCGCCGCGCCTCGCGCACATAGACGGTCTTCGCCATCCCGTCTTCCGTGTCCACGATGTCCTTGCGCAGCCTCAACCCCTTCCATCCCGTGCCGCCGTCCGGGCGTGGCGCTTCGGTTTGCATCCAGTAGAGCAGCGAGAAACTCAGTTGCTTGGCGCGGTCGAGCAGCGCGGGCCGCTCCGCCGCCGTCGCGGTCACCAAATCGCCCAGCCAGAAGTCGTTCTGCGGCCAGTTCACCAGCGTGATGCTGCTGGCGTAAGCTCCCGGCTGAAAATTCGCGCGGTCGGCGATGCGCCGGTAGATCCAGAGATTCAGTCCACGGCGCTCTCCTTCCTTCGGCTCGGGATCGAAATACGCCTGCCGCGCCGTGAGCGTCTGCGGATCGCACATCGTCCAACTCAGCAGCCGCCCCGTCCACGGCGGCGTCAGTTTCGGCACGTAGTCCCGCCACTCGCCGTATTTCCGCGGCCGCTCGATGGTGTGGTCCTCGCCCGGCAGGTAATCCATGGCGAAGCAATACGTGAACGACTGGCTATTGCGCGGCTGCGCTTCCGCCGCCGCGTGCATCTCGCCGGTCTGCTTCCGCGCTTCCGCGCCCGTCACGTGCTCCACGCCCGCCATGGGCAGCAGGTCGCCGAGTTCCGTGGCGTCGAGGAAATAGCGCGCCGTGATCGCGCGCTCGACACCGCGCCGCAAGTCGCGCACCGTCACGCCGGTCACGCGGTCGCCCGAAGTGCTGGCCGCGACCGGCACGTGCTCGCGCAGCAGAGTCAGTTGCCCGCTGCCGGCATACGGCGCCAGCATGCCTTCCAGCACCGCCACCGAAACCTTGAACTCGTGGGTCAGCCGCGAAACCGAGCCGTTGCCCGGATTCAGGTTCACGCGCTCGCGCGCCGCTTCGGTCAGCGGATAATGTTCCCGGTAGTACGCGCGCACGGCGTTGCGATACGCGCGATACGCCGCCGTGCAACCGAACTCCTCGATCCACGGATGCTCGTCCGGCGGAATCCCCTGCGCCGTCAGTTGCCCTCCGATCCAATCCGTCTCCTCGGTCAGCACCACGCGCATGCCGTTGCGCAACGCCGCCAGCGCCGCGGCAAATCCGCCCACTCCGCCGCCGATCACCGCCACGTCGCAATCCCGGTCGCTGCCCGCGGCAAGCAGGCGCGAGGCCGCGAGCCATGCCCCGGCTTGTTTGAGAAAACCGCGTCGATCCATTCCCTGGCTCCTCTGTCGAACGTGATTATAACGGTTTGGCCGAAAGCCCGCAGAGCCGTCCGGCCAATTCCCGCCGCCGCACCGGCCCGCTTCTTACGAACTTCCATGTCGGCAGCGCGCCCGGCAATTTCGCCTCCCGCCAATCCGTCCAGTAAAACGGAAGGTCCGGATGGAACCAGTTGCGATGGTCCGCCGCCATCCAGCCGCGCTCCAGCACATAGGCTATGGCTTCCTTGCGCGGTAACCGCTTCCCGAAATACGCCGCCAGCGCCACCGCCGCTTCGGTGCGCGTCACCGGCGCGTCCGGCGATGCGTGCAGATCGTTCGCGTCCAGCGGATAGATTCCGCGCAGCGCAGCCATCTGAATCGCGGCGAACGCCGGATCGCCGCTCCCCAGATCGTCGAACCACACCATCGGCACGCCCCGCCGCGCCAGTGCCCGCTGCACTTCATCCGGCTTCGGCTCGACGCCGCCCTCGATCCACAGGCTCGCGATCGTACCCGCCGCTTCCCCGATGTTCCACTCCACCGGATGCAGCCGGAACGCCCCATTCGTCAAATGCGTCACGCCCAGGCTCTTTCCCGCCGGCAGAAAGTTCACCGGCTCGCGGCTCATCAGCGCCGCCATCGGAATTTGAAACGGCTTCGGCATGCGCATCCGCCCGTGCTCGTTGGCGCCGCACGGATGAATGTCCACCATGTAGAATCCCGTTCCGACCGAATCCCCAAACCACCGCGCGCGCGGTCCCGGCTGATATTCGTCCACGATGTCCTGTTCCACCACGCGCCCGCGCGCCAGCATGCGCCGCGACTCGCGTATATACGGATACTTCGACATTCCGTCGGCCGTTCCCATTTCGTCCGGCCGCGGCACCAGTTCCGGATACCCGCGGCCGCCTTCGTCGCGCGGAACGTCGTGCTGGAGCCAGTAAAGAAACGCCTCGGAGGACTGCTTGGCTCGCTGGAAAATCGCCGCCAGTTCTTCGGGACTGCGATCCAGCGGCGATTCGGCCGCGTAGTCCTGCCGCGGCCAGTTGATCAGCGCGAGATCGTCCGGCTCGCCGCTCGCGAAATTGCGGCGATCAATCAGCCGCCGCCACGGAAAGAACGGCCCCGGCGACATGTTGTTCGGAATCGGTGGATCGTCGCCGAACATGCGGTATTGGAACCAGCCTCGCCATCCGAACTCGACCGGGTAATTTACCCGCATGGAAAAACCCTGCCGCTGGACGATGCGCTCGTAGTCCGCCGGCTTCGCGATGGTTCCGCCCGGCGCTGCCGCGTGCTCCAGCACGAAGGGATAGGTGAAGCTCTGCACGCACGCCGGATTGCGCTCCGCGGGTGCGTCCGGCTCGCCGGTTTCGGCTTTCGACTCCGCGCCAACCACATATGGAATGTGCGCGAGCGGCAGCAGATCGCCCATTTCCGTGGCATCCAGCACGAAAGCGGCGCGGAAACGCATCGCGCTGCGGCTGTCGAAGCGCCACGCCAAAGCCGATTCGATCCGGTTGCCGCGCCGCTCGATAGCGAAAATCGCCGTGCGCAGAAAGATCCGAATCCCCGGCCGCGCCAGCATCCCGCTAAGAACGTCCACCCCCACCTTGGGCTCGAAGCACAGCGGCGAAACATAGCACGAACCGGGATTGAGATTCTCCAGTGCGGCTGCCTGCGCCGTCAGCGCCCGGTTGCGCCGGTACCAGTCGCGAATCCCCGTGCGGAATCGCATGTAGCTCCGCGTCCCGCCGGCGAACTCGATGAAGCGGTTCTCGTCGAGCGCCGAACCCCCGCCCGCCGTCGCCTGCCCGCCGACCCAATCGGTCTCTTCCGTCAGGCACACCGAGTGGCCGCGGTCCGCCGCCGCCAGAGCCGCGCCAATGCCACCCATGCCCGCTCCCACGACCAGCACGTCGCAGCGGATCTCGGGCACGCGATCGGGAAGCGTCATCCGCACCACCGCGCGCGACGGATCGCCCGCCAGCGGCACGCTCTGGACATCCAGCACGCGGTACTCCGCCGCGGGTGCCGCCTGCGCCAGAATCGTCAGTACGAAATAGCAAGCTCCGGCGTATCGACCCATTTCCCTCCTTGCCGCCGCGATTCCAACCCGGCCAGCAGAATCCCGTTTGCCAGCAGCGTGCGCTCGATAGGATTCGGCTCGCGCCCGGTCAGCACCAGGTTCTCGAAGTTCCTCACCATGAACCCCCAATGATTGTGCAGGTAGAGCTCGATGTAAAAGCAGGTGGAAACCGGCTCGGCGCGGCCCTTGATGAATCCGGCAAAGCAGAAATCGCGCGTCCGGCCGTCCAGGTGA
>JAJYLS010000056.1 GCA_021787555.1 Acidobacteriota bacterium
GGCTTCTTACAGGTTCCCGCGGAGTTATCGGTTCTTCGCGGGCCGGCCGGCGGGCGTTATCCTCCGAGCGCCCGCCGGCCTTTTTCCTGGGAGCCGAATGAAAAGCCAGTATCAGCCGCAGATAACCCTCCATGGCCTGATGGCCACCCGGCGATCATGAAAATGGGCGCGGACGGGTCGTGCGGACGTCGCGACACTGATAGAGATATATCAATGACTACACTACCGACAGGCGGAGCAACAATTTGCACCGCTCCGGGAAAATGCTGTACGGCCAGATTCCAGATCCACTCCGCCCCATCGCCCGTGACGACCTTGTTTTCGGAGCGGCTCCAGCCCCGTCTCCAAGCCTCCACATAGAGCCGCCTACCAAACTCCTCGGCGGTTTTGATGGCCCCGACTTCGGCGCTATCCAAGAGTAACCCACCGGTGCTTTCCAAAAATGACCCAGCGCTTCTGACGTGAGGTGCGCATCCGCGCTCTGCCGCGTGGTGATGTGAGTCATTCACGATGGCCAGGAAGTTTCTCGTGCCGGCGGCCCGCCAAAGCCTGGCCAGGGCACGTCGTCTGCTACTGCGACGGCTGCCGCAATGGGTTCCGGAAGGCCACTGGAATGGAGTTGCCCTGGCATGAGCGGGATGCCGATTACACGGCAGGGGACCTCGCCGCCATAGACCGCTACCACGGGTCCGGCAAATGGGACTGTCGATTTGAGCGACACCATGAAATTCTGAAAATTCTCCGCGAGTTTTCCGTATTTGCGTTGCTCTCGGGGTCATCGGGCCGTGGGTGGTTTATCGGCGTTCATCGGCGGCGGTCGGTTCTTCCAGACCGTCAGACGCGCCGCAGCACCAGGGCGGAATTCTTGCTGCCAAATGCGATGCAGTTGGCCACTGCGTTCTGGATCGCGAGCCGCCGCCCGGGGGTGGGAACATAGTCGAGGTCGCACTCGGGGTCGGGCTCGTCCACGTTGATCGTGGGCGGAACCACGCCATCGCGCATGGCCAGCAGCGTGGCCGCCACCCCGGCGGCGCCGCAAGCGCCCTGCGGATGGCCGATGAGGCTTTTCAGCGAGGAACCGGCCAGCTTATAAGCGTGGCTGTCGAAGGCCAGCTTCACCGCGCGGGTTTCGATGCGGTCGTTCAACTCCGTGGAAGTGCCGTGATAGTTAATGTACTCGATGGCCGAGGGCGGAATGCCCGCCTCCTCCAGCGCCAGCCCGATCGCGCGCGCCGGCTCCTCGCCGCATTCCTCCAGGCGTACCCGGTGGTATGCTTCGCAAGTCGAGCCGTACCCGGCAAGCTCGCCGTAGATATGCGCTCCCCGCGCGCGCGCCTGCTCCAGTTCCTCCACCACGAAAAACCAGGCACCCTCGGCGATGACGAAGCCGTCGCGGTCGCGCGAAAATGGCCGCGAGGCCCGCTCCGGCGCGTGGTTCCAGCGCGTCGTCATGATGCGCATGAGCTGGAAGCCGCGCAGGATCAGCGGCGCGATGGGCGCATCCACCCCGCCCGCCACGACGGTGTCGAGCACTCCCAGTTGGATGTTCCGCAGCGCGTAGCCGAGAGCATCGGTCGAAGAGGTGCATCCGGTCGAGACGATGTGGCTCAGCCCGCGGAAGCCGAACCGCATGGAAACTTCGCTGGCCAGCGTGCCGATCGTCCCGGTCGGAATCGTATACACGCTGCACTGCTTCTGATGGCCGGTGTAGTACAGCCGGTATTGCTCTTCGGTGAACTCCTGGCTGCCGCCTCCCGATCCCACCAGCACGCCGATGCCGCGCAGTTCGTCGCGCGACATGGCGCGCGGGTCGAGCCCCGCGTCTTCGAGCGCCTCGGCCACGCTGGCCGCCGCCAGCGGTACCGCCCGCGAGACGTGCGGCCGGTCCTTGGCGTCCACCCAGCGCTTTTCGTCGAACTCGTCCGGCACCTCGCCCGCCACCTGCACCAGGAAGCCCGAGGGGTCGAACCGGGTGATCCGCCGGACGCCGCTTTGCCCGCTCCGCGTGGCCTTCCAGAAACATTCGCGGCTAATTCCGTTGGGGCTTACCGCACCGATGCCAGTGATGACCGCGCGACGCATGACTTTTTTTTCGCCTCTAACCAATATAGGCTGGAATGGTATGGATATTGAAAGGCATCCCGGCGCGCGGAGTGCGGATGGGTTCCTGGCAGGCCTTCAGGCCGGCATGCTGGGCACCGTCTGGCTGCTGCTGTGGATGGGCATCAGCGCGAAATTTCAGGGCCGCAGCTTTTGGACCGCGGAAAACCTCATGGCCAGCGTTTTTTACGGCGGCGCCGCCATTCGCAACGGCCTCGCCTGGCACACGGTGCCGGGTCTGGCGCTTTATCTGTCGGTTTACTGCCTGCTGGGCGCGCTTTTCGCCATGGCCGTCCGCGACCGTCTTCCGCGCCTCCGCCTGCTGCTGCTTAGCCTGATCTTCGCGCTGGCGTGGTATTACGCTTCCTTCCACGGCTTGTGGGAGGCGCTCAGCCCGCTCATCGGCCGGCTGCACGTCGAGCGTTCCACTGTTCTGGGCCACCTGATCTACGGCACGTTCCTGAGCCGCTTTCCGGCGTATCTCGATGCCGCCCGGCCCGCCGTGGAATCGCAGCCCCAACCTCAGTTGCAACCCGAATCGGAGCCCGCGGAAACGCCACCTCCCGCCGCGGAGACGTAATGCGCGTTACAATAAAATTGTCTATTCAAAGCGAGGCAAGGGATGTTTGAAAGCATCGGATTTCCGGAATTGCTCGTGATCGGCGCGGTTGCTGTGCTGCTGTTCGGGACCAAGAAACTCCCCGAATTGGGCAAGGGCATTGGCGAAGGCATCAAGAACTTCAAGAGCGCCATCAAGGGCGAACCCGAGAAAACCCAGGAAATCGAGAAGGTCTGAGCGGCTGAACCGCGGCCTGAGTGAAGATCCGCGCGCGCAAATTCGACGGCCGCTGTGGCCGGCACAAGCGGTATAACCCGGCTGTCGACGGGCGCGGCGGAATTCGCGGCGCGTGTGCGCGCTGCACCTTGCTCTGCGAGATCTGGGAAGCCTCCCTCAAGCTCAACCAGCTCATCCGCAGGTTCGATCCGCAGTTTGACGACCTCGCGCCACGCGCCGCTCCGGAGAAGCTGGAACCGGTGGAAGATCCCCGCCAGTTGCGGCTGATCTGAGGACCGCTCGCCGACGCTCGCGGCTCGGACCGGAGCCGGCACCGTGAGGGAGCGTTGGGCTGGCTGGTTCTCGTCAGTATCCGTGCCCGCCGGCCTCTTCCCTGATCTTGCCGCGGAACATGCGGTAGACGAACACGAAATAACCCACCGCCAGCAGCATGCCGAAGCTCCACCAGATCAGGCCGACGCTCAGCGCGTAGTCGCCCGAGTGCGCGTTGTAGACCGTGATGTTCAGCGCCGGGTCGGTGGTCGAGAGCAGCAGGTTGGGATACACCGCCGCCGCCGCGCCCACCAGCATCCAGACCAGGTAGGAGCAGGACGCCAGGAACGCGCCCTTCTCGTTGCCGCTCCGCCCGAACTTCCACATGGCGCCCAGCGAAACCGCCACCAGTGCGGGAATCGCGTATAACGCCGGTATGCGCCGGTAATTGTCCAGCAGGCCGGGCCGGATGAGCAGCGTGGTGGCCAGGCTCGCTCCCGTCGCCAGCACCAGCATCGGCCACAGGACCGCCGCCACGCGGCGCGCGCGCAGGTTCAGCACGCCCGAGGTCTTCAGGGCGGCGTAGTTCGCGCCGTGCAGGCTCAGCGCCACCACCGCCACCAGCCCCGCAATGACGGTGTACCAATCCAGAATTCCCGGCTGCGGCCCCACGTTCCAGTTGGTCCACAGCGGCAGGAAGAAAAAACCGTCGTGCTCCAGCGGAACGCCGCGCAGCACGTTGCCCAGCGCCGCGCCGTAGAAGATGGTGAGCAGGAAGCTCGCGCCCCCGAAAGCGAGGTTAAACAGCGAGCGCCACACCGGCGAATCGAGATGCATCCGCAGTTCCACCCCGATGCCGCGAAAGATCAGCAGCCAGAGCACCATCGTCAGCGGCAGATAAAAGCCGCTGAAGCCCGAGGCGTAGAGCAGCGGAAACGCGAAGTACAAGGTCCCGCCGCCGGCCAGCAGCCAGACCTCGTTGCCGTCCCACACCGGGCCGATGGTGCGGATCAGCGTCTGGCGTTCTTCCTCCGTGCGCGCGATGAACAGGTGCAGCACGCCCACCCCGAGATCGAATCCGTCGAATACCACGTACCCGGTGAGCATCACCGCTACCAGCAGATACCATGTCAACAGCATCGTCTCTCTCCTCCTACGCCACCGTCACCGGCTTGCCCGAGCTGATCTCCGCCGCCGGCTCATCCGCCGGTCCTTGCGCGATCACGCGGTGCACCAGGAATAGGAACAGAATCGCCAGCAGCGCGTACAACCCCATGAAGCCGAGCAGCGTGAACAACCCGTTGCCCGCGTTGACGTGGGTCGAATAGCCTTCCGTCGTCCGCATCAGGCCGTAGACCAGCCACGGCTGGCGGCCGTTCTCCGCGGTCATCCAGCCGGCGGTATTGGCGATGTACGGGAATGGGAGCGAGATCAGCAGGATCATGAGCATCCAGCGCGAGCTGTAGAGCCGGCCGCGCCACAACAGGTATGCGGCGGCCGCCATCACCGCCACGAAGATCGTTCCCAGCCCGGCCATGATGTGATAGCTGTAAAACAGCAGCGGGATGTTGGTCGGCCAGTCGTCTTTCGGAAAGGCATTCAGGCCTTTCACCTGCGCGGTGGTGTGGCCATAAATCAGGAAGCTTAGCACGCCGGTGGCCATCAGCGGATTGGAGATCCGTTCACTCTCGGCATCGGGCTGGCCGATAATGACGACGGGCGCGCCGGTTTCGGTCTTGAAGAGGCCTTCCATGGCGGCGGTCGTGGCCGGCTGGTGCAACGCCATGTAGCGTCCGTGGATATCGCCCGTGGGGAAGATCTGGACCGCGCAGGCGATCGCTCCCACGATCACCGCCACGCGCAGGAAGGCCCGGCCGTCCTCGAGGAATTTCCCTTCGAGAAGATAATACGCGCCCACCGCCGCCATTACGAAGACGCCGGTGATCACCGCGCCGCACATGTTGTGTGCGTACTGGATCTGCGCCCACGGATTCAGCAGCAGCCCCCAGAAGCTGGTGACCTGAAACATGCCGCCGGGCGCGCGGAGAAAGGCCACCGGGTGTTGCATCCAGGCATCCGTGACGATGATGAAGAACCCGGACAGCCACGATCCGGCGAACACCGCGAAGGCGGCCCACCAGTGGCCGATGCGGCCCAGCCGGCGCTCCCCGTACAGGAACAGGCCGAGGAACGCGGATTCGAGAAAGAAGGAAAACACGCCCTCCATCACCAGCGGCTGCCCGATCACGCCTCCGGTGAGGCGCGAAAACTCGGCCCAATTGGTGCCGAACTGAAACTCCATCGGGATGCCCGTGACCACGCCGAACACGAAATTGATGCCGAAGATCCGGGCCCAGAAGCGGGCCGAGCGGTTGTAGAGCGGGTTGTTGGTTCGCAGGTAAAGCGATTTGAGAATGACGATCAGCAGCGCGAGCCCCATCGTGAGCTGCGGAAAAAGATAGTGAAAAGTGACCGTGAACGCGAAGTGGATTCGGTGCAACAGCAGCGCGTCGTTCATGGGGTCATTATCGCACCCGAACCTCTCGAATCGGGCGCCGGGATTCACCACGGAGCCACGGAGAGCACAGAGGAAGCACAGAGAAGGCAGGAGGTTTTCTCCGTGAAGCCTCCGCGCTCTCTGTGGCTCTGTGGTGAGTGGAATGCTACTCTGTAGTTCTCATGAACGCTTACCTGGCGAAGAGTTCGGTGGTGGCGGCGTTGGGCGGCCTGCTGTTCGGCTTCGATACAGCGGTGATCGCCGGCGCCACGGCCGGTTTGACTACACAGTACGGCCTCACGCCTACGACCCTGGGTCTGACGGTTTCGGCCGCGCTTTGGGGCACGGTCCTCGGCGCCGCTTTCGGCGGGATTCCGGGCGATCACAAAGGGCGCCGCGGCAGCCTGCGCATCGTTGCCGTTCTCTACCTGGCCTCCGCGCTGGGCTGCGCCTTCGCCTTCGACTGGTACGCCTTTATCCTGGCGCGGTTCATCGGCGGGCTGGCCATCGGAGCGTCGTCGGTGCTCGGCCCCATGTACATCGCCGAGATTTCGCCCGCGGATAAGCGCGGGCGGCTGGTCGGGTTCTTCCAGTTCAATATCGTCTTCGGCATTCTGCTGGCGTACTTCTCCAATTACGTGATCGGCACCATGGGGTTCGGCGGCGCCGAATGGCGCTGGAAGCTGGGCGTGGCGGCGGTGCCCGCGGCGCTGTTCTTCGGCACGCTGTTCGCCATTCCGGAAAGCCCGCGCTGGCTGGTGCAGCGCGGCCGCGTTCCCGAGGCCGAAGCCGTGTTGAAGGGCACCGGCGACCCGCGCTACCGCGAGGACCTGGTCGAGATCATCGAATCCATCGAAGAGACGCGCGGCGCGGCCGACGAGGCGCTCTTCTCGCGCAAGCACAGGTTTCCGATTTTCCTGGCGGTCTCGATCGCAATGTTCAACCAGCTCTCCGGCATCAACGCCGTGCTCTATTACCTGAACGACATCTTCGCCAAGGCGGGATTCACCAAGGTTTCTAGCGACCTTCAGGCGGTGGTGGTGGGAGCGGCCAACCTGCTCTTCACCATCCTGGCGATGTCGGTGATCGACAAGATCGGGCGCAAGACCCTGCTGCTCATCGGCTCGGTGGGAACCACCGCCGCGTTGGGCGGCATCTCCGCCATCTTCTTCACGGGCAACCGCGAGGACCTGCTGGTGTGGTGCCTGGCCGGCTTTACCGGCTTCTTCGCCTTCTCGCAGGGCGCGGTGATTTGGGTCTACCTGAGCGAGGTCTTCCCCACCCGTGTGCGCGCCAAGGGCCAGAGCCTCGGCAGCTTTACCCACTGGATCATGAACGCCATGATTTCGGGTGTCTTCCCGGTGCTGGCGGCACGCTCGGGCGGTGTGCCGTTTGTTTTTTTCGCAGTGATGATGGCCATACAGTTCTTCGTGGTGCTGGCGTTCTATCCTGAAACCAAGGGCTTCTCGCTCGAAGAGATGCAGAAGAAGATCGGAGCGGCGTAGTTCGATGCCGGAGCGCGTGACCAGCGGCTCTTCGGGCGGATCCTGAAGACCCTGCCGCGGTGGTGTATCAACCCGCGCGCCGCCGAGATTCCGCTGGTTCCGGTGCGCTATGGCGCGCACGCAGGCATCGCCGGCGCGGCGCCGGAGGAGCCTACATCTCAAATTTCCCGTGGTAGAACAGGTCTTTGACGCTGAACTCCACTTCGCGTTCGGGGAAGTCCAGCCCGCCCAGATAGAGATCGAACACCACGTTCTTATCCGTCGGCTTGACCTCGCGCGGGAAGATCAGGCGCAGCACCGGATCCGACGGCGTGGGCGGGAACTCGCCGACGATGTGCCAGGTCTTGTGGTGGATGACCATGACGGTTTCGTCCTCCAGTCGCTTCTGCTCATCGGCTTTGCCCAGCCCGCGCAGCGTGGGGTAGGGAACCGCCAGCACGAACTGCTCGGCGCGGTGGTCGCTGACGTAGGTCAGGTACTCGGGGTCGGGCTGCGGCAGCGGCTCTTTGCTGCGCAGGCGAAGCTCGCTTTCGGCCTCCTCGATGGGCCGCGCGGTGGCGAAGTACACCAGTACGGCCGGCGCGGGCGGGGCGGCCTGCGCCCACGGGCTGTTCTGGAGCATGCTGCTGATTTCCCGGTCGCTCCATTTTTCCGGCGGCTTAGCCTCCCAGAACGGCTGCCCGAAGACGAAGAGGAGCGCGACCAGAGCGTGCATAATAAAACATTATATTGAGGCAACGCTCCCACCTGGCTCAGAGTCGCCACACTCGCCAGACTCCGGGTGCTTTCAAGAATTCTAGCCATCAACCTGCGAATGCGAGCTCACACGCGATCCGGAAGTACAAAGGGCGCCCGGTATTTGCGCGTCAGCAGAGTATTCGCTTCCACATCGCCGGCGAAGGTCTCGGATTGGGGATCAAAGACCAACTTGCGGCCCAGCCTGTACGAAATATTCGCAAGGTGGCAGAGCGTGCTCGAAAGATGTCCCTCCAGAATCTCGCAGTAGAGATCCTCGCGCTTACGGGAACGAACACAACTAATGAAGTTTTCAAAATGGCTGACATGCGCTTCGGCCGAGGCATCGATAGGAACGGGAGCATAGGTGGCTTTGGGGAAGCTGGCGTTCGTCGCCCGTTCGCTGACGCCGGATGGAGCGATGTCCCCTGGCCGCGGATCGAATTTGCCGCGAAATGCCTGCCAGCGGCTGCCGCCGGTCAGGTAGCCTTCGGTCGTGAAATACGTGTTTGCATCTTCGTTGGGCGGCGCATACAAATTATTAGTGGTGAAGTCGAGAATCGTCCCGTCGGCATATTCGAATGTGCCGACCTGAAAATTCGGTGTCTGCTGGTCGGAATCCCAGATGTAATAGCCACCTGTAGAATGCACTTTCACCGGATGGACCGGCTTATTCAAGCCCCAGCGGGCGGCATCTACATAGTGCACACCGGTGTTGCCCACATCGGTTGTTGAGGTGTCCCAGAAAAAGTGCCAGCCGTAGTGGAAACGGTTCAGCGTGAAAGGCCGGTAGGGCGTGGGCCCGAGATAAAGGTCCCAGTGCACTCCGTCGGGAATGGAGGATTCCGGGGTGTGGCCGATGCTGGCGCGCGGCTTCACCATATCGATCTTGGCGCGGTACGGCTTGCCGAGCCGGCCGCTGTGTAACAGTTGCATGGAGGCCCGGACTTCGGGCTCACAGCGCATGTTCAGGCCCGATTGGACAATGCGGTTATACTTGCGAGCGGCCTCCACCATGCGGCGGCCTTCCACGACGGTGAATGAGACAGGCTTTTCCACGTAAACATCCTTGCCCGCCTGGCATGCCCAGATGGTTATCAGCGCGTGCCAGTAGTCCGGCGTGGCAATGGAAACGGCATCGATGTCTTTCCGCTCCAGAAGCTTGCGGACATCGTACTCCGTATCGGGCCGGTGGCCTTGCAGACGTTCCACCAGCGCGATGCCGCCGGGGAAGAGCCGCTCATCGACATCGCAGAGCGCCGCGATGCGGACGTTCGGCACCTTGGAGAATCCGGCGATGTGGCCGCGGCCGCGGCCGTGAAATCCAACCACAGCCAGATTGATGCGTTCGTTCGGGCAGCTTTGGGCGAAGGACATGTCCAGGGCCGGCACCGCCGCGGCGGCGCCGCGGAGAAAATGGCGACGAGAGGTTTCGTTCATGGTTGTTCCTTCCAGGGACAAACTCCCACCGGGTCACGAAACCGGCACATACGAGTACAACTCCGCACGGCTCAGATAGAACTTGATCTGCTTGACTCTATCCTTTATCGCGGCCGGGAACTCGGCATCCGCCCAGCGCAGCACGTGACGCACCGAGTCTCCCTGGAACGGTACGCACTGCTCCGAGGAGAAGCCGGGGATCACGCTGCTGTCCAGATCGAGAATTTCCGCGCGGATCGAACCTCCGGGCGCGGTAACAGCATTGATTGAAACGCGGGGCGATGACAGCCTTTCGCGGCGTGCGATCAGCCAGCCGCCTTCCGTGCCCGCGCGCATCGAACAGAACCCATCGAGCCGGAGCGTGGCGAGCCCAATGGCGCCGTGGAAGTTCCGTGAATCATGTTTATTGTCGAACCCGCCGTAATAGAAGTAGAGCCTGTCTCCGACCTCGACGGGCGCCCGCGCGGTGTAAACCATTTCGGAATCGAATGAACCTTTCGGACCGAGCAGCAGGAATGGCGCCCGGCCGGGCGGCCGCGTCCAATTCATCAAATCCCAGGACCAGGCCAGCTGCACATCCACCTGGCGCCGACTCTGCGCCTCGGCTTCGGCGCGGGTCATGAGCATTTCCGGCGGATAGTGCACCAGCGCATGGTAGATCCATGGGAGGCCGATGTAGAGACCCTGGTAAGGAAAAACGGGCATTCCATAAACCTGCGTGTCGGGCGGATCCAGATCGTCGGCGGCGAAAATAGGAGTGGCGGCGGGCTTGGTCCAGTGGAGTGCGTCAGGGGAGGTGGCGATTCCCACCGACCGGCCCCGCCGCGTCGAGCCTTTCCACGTGGCTACATAGCGGTGCTGGTAAGGGTCATAGAAAAAATTGACTACATCGCTGGACTCGAAGAGACCGGTTTTTTCGGTGGAGGGCTCGAATTTCCAGCGCAAGCCGTCGGCCGAAAAGGCCACACGGACCTTGTCATAGTCGGCCCCGTAGCAAAACAGGGCGTAACGGTCCGGCCCGTCATCCGGCACGCGGATCACATTCGGATTGTGACACTGGCCGCGCTCTTTCCGGGGCGGATTCTCGGCGGGATCCTGAGCCACAGTAAGGACTAGATTATTTGCCCTGGAGCCGTTGAATTCGATGAGACCTAGCGCAGGTTTGGTCCAGTGAATACCGTCCACCGATTCCGCATAGGCACTCCGGTATCCGTGCGAAATGAAGTGGTACCACATACGGAACTTCCCGCCTTCGCGCAAAACCGTCCCGTACAGATACGGACCGGAACTGCCCGCTTCCCAGGGAGTGTCCGATACGAGGATGGGATTGCCGGCGTACTTTTCCGCGGCATGAAAAGCCCGCTGCAGACCGGACTGCTTTGCAACGAGGAGAGCGTCAAGGAAGAGGCGGCGGTACGGTCCTGCCCCCCCGCTGAGAAGGTCGGTCTCCGGTGCGCCGGTGGCGAAACTCCATCCGTGGGAGCCGGCTATGGCTGCCGCCAGGAATGTGCGTCTTTTCATGACTTCCCCGGATCGGGTGACACCAGGGCGGCATCTACTGTCCCCTCCAGAAACTGCCGGTAGGAAGTGGTCAGGTGTCCATGGATGGCTTTTCGCACGGCGGCCGCCTGGCCGGAGCGCAGCGCCGCCAAAATCGGTTCGTGACTGCGGACGCGCCGCCGCAAGTCCGTGACGTTGCTGCTCTGACGCATGCTGACGAATGCAAAGAGCGGCACCGTCAGTTCATCCAGGAGCCGGAAGAGCGTCTGATTGCCTGAACCCCTCCAGATGGCGCGGTGAAAGGCCAGGTCCGCCTGTGCCGACTCATAATAACTGTTGCGCCGCACCGCCGAAGCGATCTCGTGCATCTGGGTTTCGAGTTCGGCAAGATGTTCGGGCGTCATCCGGCGAACCGTTTCCGCGGCGGCGCTGGTCTCCAACATCAGGCGCACCGCTATGCGTTCCCGGATGTCTTGCTCCGACAAGCTGGTGACGCGCGTTCCCCGATTGGCTTCGCGCACCACCAGTCCGGCGTGCTCGAGTTGCAGCAGCGCCTCCCGCACGGTGGTTTGACTGACGCGCAATTCGCGCGCCAATTGCATTTCGCGGATCGCCTCCCCGGGTTGAAACCGTCCCGAGTAAATCGCCGCGCGCACCGCGTCACTGACCAGGGTGCCTCGCGATCCGCCTTGAATGGGTTCTAATCGCGCATCCGCCATAATCGTTCACCGCCTTACCGCGATGCTGCCGCAGCAGCGACCCGCATCGGAGCCGTTCCGCGCTGGAACCGTTCTGCAGCGCGCGTGTCTCGATTCTATGCGAATGCAGTGCGATTGTCAATCGGTTAACGATAATCGCTTATTGACAATTAGTTCCGATGTGGTTATAATCTGACCCCGAGGTGAAGTCATGAGGAGTTTTCGTTTCCTCGGGTTGCTGTTGGCCGCACTGCCGGCCCTCATGGCCCAACAGGAGTCCGGTGGCACGATTCTTGGCCGCATCACAGATCCCAGCGGCGCCGGGGTGGCGCAAGCCAGAATCACGGCTACAAACGTCCTCACAAACGTAACTGTCCCCACCACTTCCAACGACGACGGAAACTACCAGGTACCCTTCCTGCCGGCGGGTGACTATAACATCGCGGTGGAATGTGCCGGGTTTAAGGCCATTCGCCAGGAAGGCATTCACGTCTCGATGAACGCGCGCGTGACTCTTAACCTCAGCCTGCAAGTCGGCGCGGTTCACGAGGCGATCACGATCAAGGGCGACGCGACCCTGCTCAACCTGACTAACGCCGATCTCGGACAAGTGGTGGAGAACGCGTACGTCAACCAGATCCAAGTCGGCTCCAACCGAAATACTCTGCTGCTCGCATTCTTGGCGCCCGGAGTAGGCGGCAGCGAGAACAGCAGCCAGACGGGCAATACGCTCCACAACGTCAGTTTCGATGGAGGCGGCGGCAGAATCGGCGGCAATGAATACCTGGTGGATGGCTTTCCGAGCACGACCTTCAACGCTAACCAAAGCTTCGTTCCGAGCATGGACGGAATGGACGAGCTCAAAGTCACCACCGGTCTGTTCGATGCTTCTCTGGGCCGCACCAATGGCGGGGTGGTGAGCGTGACTACAAAGGGGGGGACCAACCAACTGCACGGGACAGGCTATTTTTACCGGGATCCGGTCGGCTTGGCTTCCAAAGGTTGGACCCGGGATAAATACGGAACACCCCTGTATCCCTCGGGCTATCACCAGTACGGGCTCCAGGTGGGAGGACCGGTCGTTCTGCCTCGCGTGTACAACGGCCGCAACCGCACCTTCTTCAGTGTCGCGTGGGAACAGGATTACAATCCGCGCTTCGGCACCAAAGCCTATCGCGCGCCCACAGCGCTCGAACGGCAGGGGGACTTTTCGCAGACGCTGGCCTCCTCCGGGCAGCCGCTCGTGATCTACGACCCGAGCACAACTGTGGTAAACGGCGGCGTCGCCACGCGGCAGCCGTTTCCCGGGGCCAGGATTCCCACTTCACGCATCAACCCCACCGGCGCGGCGGTGCTCAATCTGTTTTCCTTGCCCAACCAGAATGTCCGGCCGCAGATCGGGTTGGTGAATTTCGGCGACAGCACGGAAAGCGCAGTGCACCAGAAGGAGTACAGCGGACGGCTCGATGAAAACATCAGTGATCGTCAACGCCTGTTCACGCGCGCATCGCTGATGGGCCGAATCTCGGATGTTGGCGTCACGCAGTACGACCCGGCCGCCATAGGACCGAACCCGGCAGTGACCCATTACTGGGATTGGGGCGTCGGCGACACGCTGACCTTCTCACCGACTCTGGTCGGGACCGTGCGTTTGGGCGTTGTGGGCACCACGTACGCGGGGAATGGGGGCGCTTACGGCTTGAACCCGGCCGTGATCAACACCCCGGCCCCGATCGCAAGCCAAATGGCTTTCGAAGGATTCTCTACGTTTAAACTGGGGGAGGACCTCGGCACGATTTCCAGCACCCACGCCATCTCGACCGAGCTGGTTCCGACCGTACAGGCGAATTTCACGAAGATGATCGGAAACCACAACCTGCGCTGGGGCGGGGATTACCGGCTGGACCGCTTCAACAATCTCGATCCCGGGGCCAACGGTCTTGGAAACTTCACTTTCGATTCCGTTTTCACGCAGTCCAATCCTTTCGTCAACACCACCACCACCACGTCGGGCACCTCAATGGCCTCGCTGCTGCTGGGCCTGCCAGCCTCGGGCGCGATGGGAAACAACGTAATGTACGCGATTCAGGCTTCCACTGTGGGTCTGTGGGTCCAGGACGACTGGAAGGCCACTCGAAAATTGACCCTGAATTTCGGCCTGCGGTATGACCTGGAGACGCCCTACACGGAGCGCTATAACCGCCAGGGCTACGGGTTCAACTACACCACCCCGTGGCCCGTGCAGGTACCGGGAGTAGACCTCCGCGGCGGCTTATTGTTCGCCGGAGTCGACGGTAATCCGCGAACCGCGGGCAATACGGACTGGAACAACTTCGGCCCGCGCTTCGGCTTTGCCTACCAGGTTCTTTCGAAGACCGTGATTCGCGGCGGCTACGGCTGGTTCTACGGCATGCAGGGATACAACGGCTATCGCTACCTCGATCCAGGCGGCATCTTCAGCAGTACCACTCCCATGGTAGCCACCATCGACAACGGCGCAACGCCGTATACCACCCTGGCCAATCCCTTTCCCAACGGCTTGGTCCAACCCGTCGGCTCTTCCGCCGGTTTGATGGCACTGGCGGGCAACGCACTGAATATTTGGGCGCCGGACCGGCTCAATCCCTACAACCTCCAGTGGCAGTTCGACGTGCAACAGGAACTGCCTTCCCGCATTCTGGCGGAAGTGGCCTACGTCGGCATGCACAGCTTGAAGGAGGGGGAGAATTTCAACCTCAACGAATTGCCGGATCAATATTTGCCGCTGGGAACTGCCCAAAACAAGTCCGTTCCAAACCCGTTCCGGGGCGTATTCCCGACTAACAGCACACTGGGCCAGGGGGCGACCGTGACACAGAAGCAGTTGTGGCTGGGGTATCCTCAATACACTGCTCTAACGGTTTACGACGAACCCACCGGCAATTCGATCTACCACGCGCTGCAAGCCAGGATGGAGAAGCGCTTCACGCACGGCTTGACGCTCCTGACCAACTACACATTCTCGAAACTGATCGTTTCCAACACGACCAGTCTGGTCAACCCACGGCACTACCGGACGGTCTCCAGCCTGGACCAGTCTCACGTCTTTCGGCAGGCGTTCACTTACATGATCCCGTTCCGGTTTGCAGGGTCTGGATCGGCACACTGGCTGCTGCGGGAATTGGCCGGCGGTTGGGAGATCGCCGGATGGTGGGAATATATGAGCGGCTTTCCGTTATCCGTCACGCAGGCGAACGGACGGCCTTACCGGATTGCTCCCGTGGCTAAAAGCGGCCCCATCGAAAGCCGCCTCGGCGACAGGCGGGACCCGGTAACCGGAGCAATCCTCAATCCGTACTTCAACACCAATGCATTCCAGGCGCTGCCCACTCAATACATGGTCACGCCGGAACCGCCGGTCCTGAGCCAGTTACGGGGTCCGGCAACAGCGGACCTGAATGCATCCGCAGACAAATCGTTCGCGATCGCCGAACGGTTCAAGCTCATGGTGAGGATAGAGTTCACTCAGCTGACCAACACACCGTTATTTGATAATCCGGGGCTCAATATGTCGAACCCCGGTACCTTCGGAGTGATCCTGACCGATCACGGTCAGCGGGTGGGGCAGATATGCCTGCGGCTTTTATTCTGATGCTGATGTGCGGATGTTCCCGTATGGATCCGGCAGGCGGCACGAGCCATCGGGCTGGACGGTCATGCCGCCGGGCATGCGGGAGGAACTGTTCTGGATGAGCGAAACCGTCCAGGCCGCTCAGAATCTGGACCATTTGGGTTGGAAGCCGGTTTCCGAAATCCCCAGTATTTTCCCTGTGGCGTACATAATAAAACAGTATGCCAACGATCCGGCGGGGTGTGGCGGCCGATCTCGCGGCCGTGGCAGAAATTCAGGCGGCCAGCCCCGAGGCCGCGCGCTGGAACCCGGCCGCCTACCTGGACCACGATTTCCTGGTGGCGGTTTCAGACGGTGATGTGGCGGGCTTCCTCGCCGGACAGGCCGTGGCGCCCGACGAACGGGAGGTGCTGAACCTGGCGGTGGCGCCCCGCTTCCGGTCGAGAGGCATCGGCCGCGCGCTGGTCCACACCTTCCTCGAAGGCCTCCACGGCACCGCGTACCTGGAGGTGCGGGAATCCAACAGAGCTGCCCGGAAATTCTACAACTCCCTCGGCTTTCAAGAATTTACAACTCGCCCGGGGTACTACGAATCCCCCCAGGAAGCGGCTATTGTCATGAAGTTTCATTCATGTTAAGGTGCGGATAGACGGTGATGCCGTCCTTTTTGGAACCTCACTGGGAGGAATTGCCCAATATGGAACGGAACGCACAGGAAGAGTTGAAAGCGCATCTGATGGCAGAGAACGAGGAGTTTCGGCGCCTCGCGACGCAGCATTCAGAATTCGCCAAGAAACTGGACGCGCTCGAATCGCGCCCCCATTTGACCTATGACGAGGAGTTGGAGGAGACGCGATTGAAAAAAATGAAGCTCCGGTTGAAAGACCAGATGGAAGCGATCCTGAGCCAGTACCGGTCTCAGCAGGTCGCTTGACATCGGGTGCGCAAAAAAGGCACTCAGACGACCCGGTCGGCTTCGGCTGACCGGGTTTTTCATTTGGGGGGCGCGTGAATTCGGAAGAGCCGGTTCGGATTCCAATTACGGATGTGTTCGACTTGCATTCCGTGCCGCCGCGGGATGTGAAGGCGGTCGTGGAAGAATACCTCATTGAGGCGCGGCGGCACGGCTTCAAAGCGCTGCGCATCATCCACGGGCGGGGCATCGGCGTGCAGCGCGAGATTGTGCGCGCGGTGTTGGCCCGGACGGAGTTCGTGGCCGATTTCCGTGACGCGCCGGCGGAAGCCGGCGGCTGGGGCGCGACCATCGTCACCCTGCGCTAAAAGTACAGCTTCAGCGCCAATTGGATCTCGCGCGCGGCGCGCTGCAACGTGGGCTTGGAGCCGGCGGAGGTGATCATATTGAAGACTTCGCAGCGGAATTGCAGGTACGTCGAATCCCTGTGGGTGGATTGATCAGGTTCTGTCCCACCCGGCTGATTTCCGCGCTGGTTGAGTTGGAGCGTGAGGTGCGCAACCGTCTGCTGAAAGCCGGGGGCTTGCGCGGCCACGGTGTAGTCGCCGGGCGGCAGCGGAATCGAGACGTACTGGCCGAGGGAATTAGTGGTGAGCTTGTACTCGACCGTGGTGGCGGAGTTGCGGATGACCACGGATGCGCCCCCGACGATACCGCCGCTGGGGTCTTTGACGGCCCCCGCGATGGTCCCGGTGTCCACCTGAGCCCAGGCGGAGCCGGCAAGGCAAACAATCAACAGCAGCGCGCGAAGCGCGCGCGAATCGGCGTTAGACATGAGTACCCCCGAGATGAGGGGAATCATATCAGATAAGCGGTTTCACGGCACACGGCGCGTCACTTGATGGCAATGACCATGGAAGCGGGGCCGACCAGGTGCTCGACGCGCGTCTCGCGGAATCCGGCCTCGCGCATCCAGCCCTGGCAATCGGCGCCCGTGTAGTCGAAGCCGCCGGGCGTTTCGATCAACATGTTGAGGCTCATCATGAGGCCGAAGGCGTTGGCGGAGCGGTCGTTGTCGATGATGGCTTCATACACGATGTAGGCGCCGCCCGAAGGCAGGGCATCGAAGGCTTTGCGGATCAGCATCTTCTTGGTAGCGAGGTCCCAGTCGTGCAGGATGTGGCCCATGACCACCACGTCCGCCTGCGGGAGCGGGCTCTCGAAGAAACTGCCGGGGACGAAGCGCAGGCGCTCCGAGAGGCCGAGGGATGCTACGTACTCCTCGAAAATGGGTCCGACCTCGGGCAGATCGAAGCCGATGCCGCGGAGGTGCGGGTGAGCGAGAGCGATTTGCGAGACGGTGTCGCCCTGGGCGGTGCCGATGTCCACTAGAGTGCCGTAATTGCTCCAGGGGAACTGGGCGGCAATGGCCATGGCGGAGCCGCGGCTGATGCCGCTCATGGCGGCGAGGAATTCGCGCAGCCGGGCCGGGTCGGCGTAGAGGGCTTCGAATACGGGGACGTCGCCGTCGCGGAGTTCGTTCTGCGGCTTGCCGGTGCGCAGGCCCTCGGTGAGGTGCGACCAGTAGCCGTAGAGGCGGTGGTTGGCCATTTCAAGCACGCCGCCCATGTAGGACGGCTTGTGGCGGTCGAGGAAGAGGTCGCTGGAAGGCGTGTTGGAATACGTGCCGTTGCTGCGATGCAGAAAGCCGAGAGCCACGAGGGCGTCGAGAAAATCGCGGGCGGCGCGGGGGTGCAGGCCCAGGCGGCCACGGAGCTTGTCAAGCTCCTGCGGGCCGTGGGCCAGTTCGCTAAATACGCCGATTTCGACGGCGCTGAGAAGAATCTTGGCCGGCCAGAATGCCAGACCGGTCTGGATGATGTGGTCGGGCGACGGGTGCTCGACCGCTGCATGTGCTGACATGTTGTTCCCTCCTGAGCGGCCGTGGGCCGGAGTGCGGCGGCCTGGGCCGGTGTAGATATGGTAGCGGAAAAAGCGGCGGCGCGGGAGGCGCGTTACGATGTGGCGCGTTACGGCGCGTTCCCGGCTCCCGCGCGGACTCCCTCGACCTCCGGCCGTTTCAGCCAGCCCTTCCTCCACAACGCCAGGTACACAAGCGCCAGAGCAGCGTAGGTCGTCCCCCAGAACCATGGCGTCCACCAGGCAATGCCGTTCACTCCCACATCCGATACCGGCCAGAGGAAGCGGGTAGCGTAGTACGAGTAGCTGTGGGTGGGAATGTCGATGAGGATGTGCAGCAGCCACCCGAGCATCTCCCACATCACCCGGCGCGCCACGAGCGTAACTGCCGCGAACGCCAGGGCGAACACGACGAGGCTGTGAGCTGCGGGGTACAGCGACAGGCCAAGGTGAACGTGCGGCGCGCCCGCCGAGATCGCCTCGCGGCCACGGAAGAGCAACAGCGCCACCCCGGCGATCATAGAAGGCCCGAACGCCAGCACGTCGGGAAACACGCCCCACCACACCGCCCATGTGGTGCGGATGCGAACGGGGGTTGCCCGGCTGGCGGTAATCGCCCCGGCAGCCGTCCACAACCCGTGCGCGACGATCTCCATCAGTTTCGGTGTAGCGTACGCCGCGGGATGGCGCAACCAGTAACACGTTCTATCCGCCACAGAGGTTACTGATAAACGCTATTGCTTCACGGGGAAAGTCGTGATATCTTAGAAATGTACGTGGATTGATTTAGGGCTCGTGGCGAGCCTGGCTAATTGCAACCACGAAAAAAAGTGCTAAAGGCGAGTCGGTCTGTTCGAGAACATTTTGACCCTGGACGCCTTTGGGCTCCAGGGTTTTTTGTTTTCGGGGTCCGTTCGCCGGATGCCGGAGGTTACAAGTGAGCGTCTGGCCTGAAATTCTGCCGGAACCTTCACTGGAAGGGCGCGAAGGGGTTCTGGTATCCGTATCCATCGCCGTGCAGCCGCGTCTTCTGGAATTGCTTCTGGAAGCCCTGGCACGCGTCAGTTTTCCGATTAATCCGCAGATCTATCACGATGCCGCGATCGTGTATCATTATCCCGGCGACCGCGACGAAACCGAGGCCACCACGCTCGTGGAGTTTCCCGCTTATGCCGGCCAGTTGGAGGAAGTACGGCAAGCATTGGATGGCTATGGCTTCGGGCCGGCCGCGATCCAGGTGAGTAGCATGCTGGCGGAGATTCACGAGCAGGCGGGCGCCGAACCGGCGCCCGCCGGGGCGGCATACGTCTCGCGCGAGTGGCGCAAGCACCGCGCGGCGGCGGCGCACTAGACCAGGACCGGCAGCGCCCCGGGCTCCACGGTTCGCGTCCCACGAAAGTTCAGCCGCCCGGCATGGAGAAATGTCTCAGGCGTGGAGAAATGTGTGCCCTGCCGGAGGCGCTCCGGCGCGCCCTGTGTGCGGCTGAATAGCTCCACAGGCAGGAACGGTGTCTTACGAGTGCAAGAAATCGCGACACCCGTACGATTTCGAGTCAGATTTTTCAATTCGATGCTGCTTCTAGCCGCTTGCGCGGGTGGAAATTTGCGCCATAATACGTAACAAAGGTGGGAACAGTGGGTATTGGCAGGACAGATGCAGCGCCTAGTCGCGATGTTCCAACCATTGATGGGATGCAGCAGCGCCCGAAAGTGGAGCTTGGCGGTCACGATGGTGCTCGCGGGTTCGCTGGGGCTTTCGGCACAGGAACTCATGCCGGTTTCCGGCCCCGGAGGCATGGTCCGGCTCTTCACCTCGGACGGCGCAGTTCTGGAATCGCAAGAAGTACGCAAAGACCTTCCGTGCACGGTAACCCCGACTAAGCCGTCGCTCGGTTTCGACCTGAAATTTCACACCGGCTATGAAGTCGGCATTCCCTTAAAGGAGCTCGCTGGCTCGGGGAACCAGTTAACAATCGTGTTCCGCGTGACCCCGGAAAATCATCCGGACGAGCCCGTGTATTTTGCGCAGCACATCGCCGTTCCCGCCATCGCGGACGATGCCAAGGGCGAGCCTTACCTCGAGGGCCAGTTCGATGTCGGTGAGGGGAAGTACCACGTGGATTGGCTGATGCGCGACCGCAGCGAGCGCGTCTGCGCCGATTTCTGGGACTTCGATGCCAGCCTGTCGTCGAGGGACAAGGAAATGGTGCTGAACATTCAGCCGAGCATGGTGCAGGCCTCCGACACGGAGCCGTTCAAAGTGGAAGCGCCGGTGGAGCGCGCCGCGCGCAGCCAGCCGCTGAACGTGAAGGTGATCGTGAATTTCGCGCCGCAGGACGATCATTCGGTGACGCTCCAGCCGCTCGATACCAACGCCCTCGTTTCGATCCTGCGGAACATCGCGCGCGAGCCGAGAATCGGTATGTTTTCCATCGTCGCCTTCAATATGCAGGAGCAGCGCGTCATCTATCGGCAGGAGGACGCCTCGCAGATCGATTTCCCGGCGCTGGGAAAGGCGCTCGACTCGCTGAATCTGGGGACCGTGGATCTGAAGCACCTCAGCCAGAAGCACGGAGATTCGAATTTCCTTTCCAACCTGATCGCCAGGGAGCTGAAGGACGACAAGGAACTGCCCGACGCGGTGATTTTCGCCGGGCCCAAGGTGACGGTCCAGGACGAGATGCTGTCGGACAACCTGAAGCAGCAGCTTGCCGACGTGAAAACGCCGGTTTTCTACATGAATTACAACCTGAACCCCACCGCCAACCCGTGGCGCGACGCCATCGGGAACACGGTGCATTACCTCAAGGGCGCCGAGTTCACGATATCCAGACCGCGGGATCTGTTTTTCTCCTGGACCGACATCATGGGCCGTATTGTAAAATTAAAGTTTGGGAGGACCGGTTCCGGGAACGCGTCCTCGCAATGATTCATGCGGGCCGTCTCCATCGCGCCACTTTTCGTTCTCGCACCTCTGGTTGCGTTTGCCCAACAGCAATTCAGTCCGGCGGAGAATCTGGCGCCGTACATTCCCACGCCGCAAACCATCGTGGAGCGGATGCTGGAGCTGGGCCGCGTCAAGCCGGGTGACGTCGTCTACGACCTGGGCAGCGGCGACGGGCGGATCGTGATCACGGCCGCGCGGGAGTTCGGCGCGCGCGCCGTGGGGGTCGAGATCCGGCCGGACCTGTGCCGCAAAGCCACCGAGCGGATCCAGGCGCTGGGACTCGAAGACCGCGTGAGGATGATCCATGCCAGCGTCTTCCACGTGGACCTCAGCACCGCGGACGTGGTCACGATGTACCTGTTGACCAGCTCCAACGAGCGGCTCAAGCCCACCCTGGAAAAATACCTGAAGCCCGGCGTGCGCGTGGTCTCGAACGAATTCCCCATCCGCGGGTGGAAGCCGGTGGAGATGGTGCTGCTCAAGACCGGCGGCTCCGAGCACAAGATCTACCTGTACGAGATCGGCAAGACGAAATAGCGCGCTACTTCGTCTTCCCCGTGTTCCCCACGATGCTCTGCGCTAGGTAATTGACCACCTTCGAGCGGTTGCGCTCGACTTCGTAATATGCCGCCTGCAAGAGCTGGTTCTTGCGGTTGAGCAGGGTTTCGCGGATGTTCTGCTGGACGCGCGGATCGTTCAGATCGCGCTGCCCGGCCGGCTCGCGCGAGAGCACCTTCAGGATGCGGTAGCCGTCCTGCGTGTGGATGGGCTGCGACGCCACCCCTACTTGCAGTCCCTCGACCAGCCGCCGCAGCTCGGGGCTCGCCTGCTCGAGGCTGGAAACCGGGATCATGCCCATGTCCCCGCCGTTGGGCGCGGAGTTGGGATCTTCCGAATAATTCTGCGCCAGGGTGGCGAAGTCCTCACCCCGCTGGAGGCGCGCCTCGATGTCGCTGATCTTCATCTGCGCCTCCTTATCGTTCTGCGCCTTGCTGTTCTTCAGGTTCCGCACGTTCGGATTGGGCGAGGGCGTCACCAGGATCTGGGCGATGCGGATCTCCGGCTCCGCCAGGTTGAACATCGCCTTGTTGGCGTTATAAAAGTTGGTGACATCGGCGTCGGTGATCGTGATTTTTGACGTGATCTCCTTGTTCACCAGCTTGTTGACCGTGAGGTCGCGGCGGATCTGGGCCTTCAGATCGTCCAGCGTCATGTGGCGCTCGGCCAGCTTCTTGTCGAACTCCTCTTTGGTGTAGGGCGCCTTCATCTTGGTCAACTCGGCATCCACGTCGGCATCCACCGCGGTGAGGCCCAACTGCTCGGCGCGGCGCAGCATGATGCGGTTGGTAACGAGGCTGTTGAGCAGCTCCAGCTTCTGCGACATGATGGTGTCTTCGCTGGAGCCTTCCGCCGGCTGCGGAAATTGCGATTGGTACGTCTTTTCCAGTTCGGCATAGGTGATGGCGTCCCCGTTCACCTCCGCCGCGACGCCGGCGGGCGGCGCGTGCTTGCACGATGCCAGGATCAGGCCGGCGGCCAGAATCGCCGAAAGTACAAAATAACGCTTCATTGCAGTGACCCCCATTGTAACGGACCGGAAGTCGGGAGTCAGAGGCCGGAAGTCAGAATCTCGCCGCAGCCTCCCGTTCCGACTCCTGCCTCGACTCCTGTCTCCTGGCTCCTGACTCCTGGCTCCTGACTCCTGACTCGATAAGCAAGCCACTGGTTCGACCAGTGAGACTTGAAAAGGTTTGACCGTTCCGGGAGTATGATCCCCCTCAAGTGGCTTGATGACCAACTCGATGGAGGATCAATGTCAG
>JAJYLS010000390.1 GCA_021787555.1 Acidobacteriota bacterium
TCGCTCGCTCGAGATCAGCTTGGCTGGTACAGGATCGATCATCAAGGCTTGTTGGACAAGGCGATAGAACAGCTTACCCCGTGAGTGGGAGGTTCGGCGGTTAAAACGGAAGGTAAACTCATCCAGATAGTAATCCAGAAGTGAAGGTTGAACCGCTCCCTGATGCGTTCCCAACAGCCACCGTTTCAGCAGAGACGCGACACGATTCGCCAAGGGCAACAGATTGTCTCCGACGGTGGTTTCCTGTCGGATCACCTCATGCGAATATCCACCAGCCTGCAAGCCGTTGTAGCCGACCCAACCATCCGTGCGCACCCGGCTCCCCGGCGCAATCATGCCTTCGATCGCTGCCTGCAGAGTGGGGCCGGAGGCGTCCGTTATGTGCCGCAAACGGATACGGCCGATCCTCTTGCCATCCTGCTGGGCCGCCACCAGCACCAGCGCCTTGCCTGCAGCTCCACGGCCCCGTTTCCCGGGCTCGGGGCCACCGACAAAGGTCTCGTCGACTTCTACCGCTCCCGACAGGCGATCCCGACCCGGACGCACCATGGCGCGCCGCAATTTGTGCAACCACGTCCAAGCCGTGCGGTAGCTGCCCAAACCCAGCAACCGCTGCAGTCCCAAGGCATTCACCCCTTGCCTTTGATTCGTCACGTACCATATCGCCTGAAACCAAAGCCGCAGCGGTTTTCGGGTATCTTGGAAGAGTGTCCCAGCCGTGAGAGAGGTTTCAAGGTCACACTTCGTACAGCGAAAAAGCACGCGCCCCATCTGCCAAGCCCGATCGTTCCCACAGCGCCGGCAGCGAAATCCCTCCGGCCAGCGAAGACGAAACAGATACTCTCGACAGCGCCCATCACGCGCAAAGGAATCCTGAAACTCCTGCATCGTCCTCGGATATTCCTCCATACCGGGGGACACTACATCTTGTGGCTACGGGAGTCAAGTGCATACCCCCATTATTCTATTCCCACACCCTCGCGAAAGCGAGGGCGCGCCGCGTGGCCGCGACCGGTGTCCTTCTGGGCGTCTCTATCTTATTGCGCCTCCGTATCCTCCGTCGCGGGCTGAGTTAGTCCCTGGGTAATCTCTCCCTCGGTTCATAACCGAAGTGTACCTCTGAGGTTGTTCGGAGATTTTTTCGGAGCGCCAGCGGGAGCGGGTGTAAACTATCGCCGTGGCTGAAGGAGTCGCGATGCGGCTGAGATCATGGATGGGCCTCGTCCTCGTATGCGGAGCTTTGCCACTCAAGGCGGCAGGGAAGAAGCTGGCCGGCAAAGTTTTGGACGTGGCGGCGTTTGGGCAAATTCGGAGTTACTGCATTGACACAAGCCGGCTTCCCGGCTGGGAAGCGATTGACGTGCGCGATCTCGTGAAAACGGAGAGCAAGCCGAGGGGTCTGCTCTCGAAGCTGCCGTGGAGTCGCGTGCACGATTGCACGGCATCGGGCGAGGACGCGGTTATCCGCATCAAGTTTCGCAGGTTGACCGTGACAGCAGTCCAGGCCGGCCCCGTGCCCATGCTCGGCGAAGGATCCCCGGGACTCTCACCCGGTTCTTACCAGTGGCGGGCTCTGCTGCGAGTATTCAGCCCAGGCTCCTCCCGAGCGATTTATGAAGTCGAAGGAAATCCACTGAACTACGGCCTGGGGGAAAACGGCGCTCCCAGGGAAGAGCCGGGCCACATTTTGCGTCGTGAAGCCGCCTACCACGCCTTTTGGGCGCTGGCCGCCGATGTGAAGCGCATTTCCCAGCGGCCGTAGCCGCCGCAGCGGTGGGTTAGGCATGCGGCTCGCGGCGGCGCTCGGCGACGATCGTCACCTGCATATCTCGGGCCTCGGCGACGATTCTGTGAACTCGGTTCATGGCAAAAAACGCCGGCCAGCGAGAGTACTGGGGCCGGGCGACGAAGATTTGCGTCACGCGGTGCAGGCGCGCGAACGCCATCAGCGTCTCCACAACATTTGAGCCTTCGAGGACGTGCGTCTCCAGGTGGAGGTTGCGCGCGAAGTTGAGATGGCGCTCGATCGCTTCCCTCCTTTCGGAGGGAAGGCCTGCGAAATCCGAGTCCCCTGAGACATAGACCGCGAAGCATTCCGCCTGGAGATAATCGGCCACTCGTCTTCCGCGGCGGATGAGCATGGCGGTGGAGGGATGCTCGGTCAGATGGACCAGGATGCGGTCGTTTCCGGCGAAGGGAGCCGGGGCCACCTGCGTTTCCAATTCCGTCAGCACGGCGTCCATCGAAAAGGATTCGGCGGGCGAGACCTGACGGACCTCAACCTCGTGCGCGCACTGCCGCAAAGCGAGCTCGCGCAGGGCCACCAGCGTGGACTCCCGGAAAAAGTTTTCCAGCGCCTGCCGCGCCTTCTCCGGAGGGTACACCACGCCGCGCTCCAGGCGATTGAGCAGGGCGCGCGGAGTCAGATCCACCATCACCACCTCATCCGCCTGCTTCATCACCCAGTCGGGAATCGTCTCCCGCACGCGCACCCCGGTCATCTGCCAGACCTGGTCGTTCAAGCTTTCCAGGTGCTGGATGTTCATGGTCGTCAGCACGTCCATGCCCGCGTCGAGCAAGGTCAAAACGTCTTCCCATCGCTTGGCGCGCGAAGAGCCGGGGACGTTCGAGTGCGGGAACTCATCCACCACGCAGACGTCGGGGTGGCGGCGAACAATGGCCTCCAAATCCATCTCCTCGAAGGCCGCGCCGCGATAGGCGATTTTTCTTCTCGGGATCAGCTCCAGCCCTTCGGCCTGGATGATCGTATCCTTGCGGCCGTGAGGCTCCAGATATCCGATCACGACATCCAGCCCCCTTTGCTTCAGCTCGCGCGCGTCGGCCAGCATCTGGAACGTCTTGCCAACCCCGGCGGCGTAGCCGAGATAGACCTTCAACCGGCCTTGTTCCTGGGAACTGTTCTCCGCCATGGTCAGTGGGGAAACACTCGAACGTCCATGCCTTCGGCGGCGCGGATCAGGCGGTCAATGGGCCCGCCCACGACGCTGTTCCACCAATGCCTTCTTCGCCGCGGGCCGACAAAGATTTGGGTCGCACGGCGCGCGCTCGCAAAGTCCATCAGCGTTTCGACCGGATCATCGCCGTCCAGAACCTCGGCCTGCGCGCCAGCCTGGCGGGCCGCCTCCAGATGCTCTTGCAGCTCTCGCTCATCCTTCCGGGAGAGCAGCGGGTGGCGGACATAGACGACCATCAGCTCGCCGTGAAACCGATCGGCGTTCCGCCGGCCGCTGGCGATCATCGCCTCCGCATTTGAGCCGGGCGTGAGGACCACCAGGATGCGCTCCTGCGTGCCCCAAAGCTGCTCGATGCCGTGCGCCCGCAGATAATCTTCAAGCTGGCGATCCACCACTTCGGCGGTCAGCAAAAGCGCCTGCTCTCGCAGCGCGGAAAGCTGCCGCTGAGTTTCGGCCAGCGCCGGGTCCGCCGTGCCGGGCCCTCCCGCCCGCTCCAGCAGCAGTTCGGGAGGGACGTCCACGATCACAATTTCGTTCGCCGCGTAAAGAAAGCTGATGGGAACGGTCTCCTGGGCCTCGTGCCCGGTGATCTGCTTCACCACCTCGCGCCGTTCTTCGATGTGCTGGAGGTTCAACGACGTGATGGCCACAATCCCGTGGCTCACCAGTTCCATGATGTCCTGCCAGCGCTTGGTATTCCGGCTGCCCGGAGGGTTGCCATACGCCGCGCCGTCCATCAGGCAGACTTGCGGGCGGCGCGCCAGGATCGTCTCCACGTCCATCGCTTCTCCGCCGCCAACCTTTTTCAGCGGGATCACTTCCATCGCCTGAATCAAGCGCTCCAGCTCCGGAGGCATGTTCGGCTGGACGGCTCCGACCACCACATCCTGGCCGCGCTCGCGGCGCCGCCGGCCCTCGTCGAGCATTCGGAACGACTTGCCTACCCCGGACGCATACCCCAAAAACACCTTCAGGCGTTCCAGGCTGAGCTGCCGCTTCTGGGCATCCAATTGGCGAAGAAGCTGGTCAGGATCGGGCCGGCCGAGGGTCGCGTTGGCCACCGATTATGCGCCTCCGGCTTTGATTATGACCGGAATCTGCGGAAAAGCCAAAGCTCGTGCCGCGTGTCAAAAACAATCTTCGCAAGATGCTGGCAGCCGAGCCCGGCGCCACCGTTGCCTCGACTGCACAACCAGGATGACATCTCGCATTGCCACATGATTTGGGAAAGAACCGCGGACCGCAACTCCGCCGGTCGGCGCTGCTTGCTCAAGTCCGTCAGCCTTTTGGGCGCAGGACCAACCCACGGTCAGAACAACTCTGAAACCGTGCCTGCCTTCCTACCCGCTTCGCGGTCTTTGCGCCTGGGCGTGAAACCGTCTTTTGGAAAAGCTCCGGCTCGCGTCGCTAGCCTCCGAGCGCCCGCGGGAAGACGGTGGCCACGCCGTACCACAATCCGGCGGCCACGAGCAGCACGGTGACGGCGATGCCAGCGAAATTCGCCACGGGGCCGTTGGCGTATTCTCCCATCACTTCCCGGTCGTTGACCAGCAAGAGCAGGAAAGCGAGCGCCGGCGGCATG
>JAJYLS010000057.1 GCA_021787555.1 Acidobacteriota bacterium
CGCGACCGTTAGGGAGCGATTCCACCTAAGATCCGAACACCGGGGTGACGCGCGCGCCCGGCTGGAGCGGCGTTTCCGAGGGCAGCGCGACGGCATCGCCGGCCTTCAGCCCCTCGACGATCTGCACCTGGGTGATGCTGGAGATGCCGGTGGTCACATCGCGGCGCTCGACGTGGTCGCCCACCAGCAGCAGAACGTAATCGCCCGCGGAGTCGTGGCGGAGGGCTTCCTTGGGAACGATCAGCGCGTTTTCCGCGGTGGCCGTGCGGATCTCGGCATTCACGTTGGTGCCGGGAATGAGCTCGCGGCCGGGGTTGGCGATGGTGCAGATCACCTCGCCGACCTGCCGCGTGCCCAGCGGTTGGATAGAGGTCGGCTTGCGCTCGACCGTGCCCTTCCACTGCTTGCCGGGAAGCGCGTCCCAGGTAATGATCACCGGCTCGCCCGCGGCCACGCGGCCCAACTCCGGCTCGTCGATAAAGACGCGCACCCGCAGGACATCCAGGCGGCCCACGTTGGCGACCAGGTCTCCGGGATGAACATAGGCGCCCGCGCGCACTTCGAGGCCGTACACCACGCCGGCAATCGGCGCATGCAGGACCGTCTGCGCGGCGCGCTGCCGCGCCAGATTGAGGAACGCCTGGGCATCCTGGACGCGCGCTTTGGCGGCGGCCACGTCGGTGTGCGACACCAGCGATTTGCGGCGCGCTTCGAGCCCCTGAGTCTCCATCTGCGTCTGCCGGATCTTGTTGTGCGCCGCCTCGACGTCGGCGCGGGTGGCGGCCTGCTTGGCTGCGAGGCGCTGGAGGGCCTGGTAATCCCTGGTTTCCTGCTGCAAAGCCAGGCGCGCGGCATTGAGCTTGTTTTCGATATCGGTGAGCTCGGCGGGCGTGCCGCCGGATTCGAGCGCGGCCAGAGCGGCGTGCGCTTCGGACAGTTTGGCCTCGCCTGCCTCGATATCCGCCTGAAGCTGCGGATCGCTGATCTCGGCGAGGGTGGCGCCCTGGGCGACGCTCTGCCCGTTGTGCACGTCCACGCGGCTCACCAGGCCAGTGGCTTCGGCGCGGACGGCCTCCCACCGGGACGGCTCGACCTTGCCGGTCGCCGTCAGCGTGCTCACGAGCGTCTGCCGCGTCGTGCGGGCAAAGCGGATGCGCGGCGGCGCGCTTTTCCGCAGAATTCCCCAAGCGATGAGCGCGGCAATCCCCGCGACCACCAGCCAGGCCAGCAGTTTTTTCAAATTGGGGGCTCCAATTCCATCTTAGCGGGCGGTTCGCTCCGCGGAATAAGCAAACAGCAACGCTTGCCCTTGTTTCATTCGGGACATCATCTCATTGTCTACCATGGAAAGGTGAAGACCGCGCTGGTGCTCTCCGCCGGCGGCATGTACGCGGCGTGGGAAGCGGGAGTGTGGAAAGCCCTGCAACGGCGCTGGCAGCCGGACGTGGTGGTGGGCGCTTCGGCGGGCGCGCTGAACGGGTGGGCGATCGCGGGCGGGGTGGCGGCCGAGGAGCTGGCAAGCCACTGGCTGGACCCGCGGACCGGCGGCCTGATGCACTTCGGCGTGCATCGCACGGGGGTTCTTCGCCCCGAAGCGCTCGAAGTAGAGACGCGCGAACTGGCGGAGCGCTTTCACCCGCGGATTCCGTTCGGCTTGGTGCTGGCGGAGGTGCCACGGCTGCGGCCGCGCCTGGTGCGCGACTCGGAAATCACGTGGAAGCACCTGCTGGCCACGTGCGCCATTCCGCTGGGGTATCCGCCGGTGCGCATCGACGGCCACTGGTACGTGGATGGCGGGCTGGTGAGCTCGCTGCCGCTATGGGCGGCGGAGGAGATGGGGGCGGAGCGCGCGCTGGCGCTGAACGTCCTGACCGCTCTGCCGTTCCGCATGCTGCGCGCGGTGCTGCATCCGCGCAGGGCGAGCGCGGCGCTCAAAGTGATTCACCTTGTGCCGGGGCGGCGGCTCGGCCCGCTGCGCGATGCCGTGCGCTGGTCGGCGGACAATATCCGGCGCTGGATCGCGGAGGGCGAGCGCGACGGCGAACGGGCGCTGGAGTTGCTGATCCCCTGACCGCCCTTCCTCCCCGCCCGGAGAGCGATTACAATGTTGCCTATGCCGCTCTATCGGATCTACCGCATGAAAGATTCGCCAAGGCAGCAGTTCCGCTGGGCGCCGCATGTATCCGGCGCGGCCTCGGTCAAGCTCAAGGATTACACGCCGAGCGACGAAGTAGAAGCGCGCAGCGAATACGATGCGTGGCAGTTGTTGAAGAGCGCGGGCCAGCCGCTGGCGGTGGGCGATGTGCTCGAAGCCGCCGGCGGAGCTTTGAGGATCTGCAAGTATGTAGGATTCGAGCCTGCCCAGTGGGTGCTCCCCGAGCCCCGGCAGGAGGGCCTTGCAGAGCCCGCAGCAGCCGGCCAATCCGCAGCAAGCTAGGAGACCTTATGTCCGACTATCGCCTGGGCGACGACATCGACGATTATTGCGTGCGCTGCAAGCGTGTCATGAACCACTCGATCGTCTCGGTTGTGGACCATCAGCCGGCCAAGGTGCGCTGCCGCACATGCCACAGCGATCACGACTACCGGCACGAGCAGGCGCCGCCGCCCAAGATGGACCCTCGCAAGCAAGCGCTGTTCAACGAGGTGCTCAAGAAGGTCAGCCCGGGCGATGCCGGGCCGGAGCTGGCGGAAGAGGCCGCGGCGCCCGATGGGCCCAAAGCCAAGAGCAAGGCCCGAGGACGCAGGTAGCGCTTCCGGGCGCCTGGGGCGAAGGCGAGAGTGAGCGGCCGCACATTGTGTGCCACGGCGGTCCTGGTATACTCGAATAATCAATGGCTTGGACGCGGTCGCTATGGACTGGCCTGGCACTTGCCGCATGGGCGGCCGCCGGAACTCCCGCCGGACAAAGGGTCGAGGCGCGGCTGCTCACTCCGGTTTCCTCCTATAGCACCCGTCCGGGGGCACACATCGCGGCCCTGCTATTGACACCCATGTGCACCGCGGGCGGCCAGGCGCTGCCGGACGGCTCCACGATTGTCGGCATTGTCGCCGGCGTCCGCAAGGTCGGGCTGGGCCTGATTCACGAAACGGCCGGCATGAAATTCAGTTTCGAGGACCTGTACCTGCCGGACGGCCGCCACTTTCCGGTGGGGGCGCAGTTGGTACGCATCGACAACGCGCGCGAGCGCGTCGATGAACACGGCGAGATTCATGGGATGCGCGCCACCTCCACCTTCTCGAACCGCTTCAACGGCCATTGGGAGTGGATCGCGGTGACCAATCCCGCGCCGGTGCTGCCGGTGTTCGCGCTGGAAACCACCCTGTTCCGCTTCCCCGATCCGGAAATCGAGTATGGGGCGGGCACCGAGTTGTATTTGAAGATGCGTTTTCCGGAAGCGCTGGACAACCCGGTTCCCTGCGCCAACGACGGTGAGCCGCGAAGCGCGGATATCGCGCACTTGCAGCAATTGGTGTCGGGAGTGCCGGAGTGGAGTTATTCCAAGCGGCAGCCGCAGCCCATGGATCCGGTGAACGTGATCTTCATCGGAAGCCGGGACGAGCTGGATGGGGCATTTCGGTCGGCGGGCTGGACGGGGGCGCGGGCCAATTCGGTGCGCGCCGGGCTGCATGCCGTCTGGGCCATCGCCGAGAACCATGCGTACGAGGATGCCCCTATGCGCACGCTTCTGCTGGGCGGTGCGGAACCGGACACCACGTATCAGAAAAGCCTGGACACGTTCGAGAAGCGCCATCACCTGCGCATCTGGAAGCAGGCGGGAGAATTTCACGGGCGCGGGGTATGGGCCGCGGCGGCCATGCGGGACATCGACCTGACATTTTCCTGGAAGCCGTTCGGCTTCACCCACAAGATCCAGGAGAACGTGGATCCGGAACGCGAAAAGGTGGTGAGCGACCTGAGTTTTACCGGCTGCGTGGATTCGGTGACGTATGTGGGGCGCGGGGACCTGGCGGAAGATGCCGGCAATACGCGGAAAGGCATCCGCACGGACGGGCGGGTGGCGGTGGTGGTGCTGAATGCATGCGCGGAGCCGCGGCTGGACCTGGCCGAGCAGACTCCCATGCCGCAGCCGCCCTGGCTGGTGCGGACGGTGCGCCGCATCACCTTGACGGCACGGAACCATTTCATACGCGACAACCTGATCTGGCGGACAGGGGACGGCGTGCGCATCGGCGTGCAGGCGGCGCGCCGGTGGCGGCGGAACCGCCGGGCGGAGCGCCAGGCAGCCCTGGCGAGGGCATCCGGGCCGGGGAAATAGAGCGGTGCCACGGAAGAAAATCCGGCAGGCGATTGAAATGGCCGTGGAGAACGTGCACCGCGGCGGCGGCCCGTTCGCCGCGCTGGTGGTGCGCGAGGGGGTGGTCATCGCCTCGGGATGCAACCAGGTGACGCGCGCCAACGATCCCACGGCGCACGCCGAGATTGTAGCCATCCGGGAAGCCTGCCGCGTGCTGGGCGATTACCGCCTTACCGGCTGCGAGATTTACTGCTCATGTGAGCCCTGCCCGATGTGCCTGGGCGCGATTTATTGGGCGCGGCCTGAGCGGGTCTATTTCGCGGCCACGCAAAGCGACGCGGCGGCGGCGGGGTTCGACGATTCGCGGATCTACCACGAGTTTGCGGCGCGGCCCGCGGAGCGCGCCATCCCTATGATCCAGACCCCCGACGAGCAGGCCACGCGCCCGTTCGAGGCATGGACCGATCAGCCGGACAAGAAAGAATACTGAGCGGAGCGGCCCGGTAGCGGGGACAGAAATCGTTCCAGGAGAGGCCGGTCAATTTGTAAGTTTCTTTGTCGCGGATGTCGCGGAGGCAGGCAGCCTGGGCGCCGGCGGACATATTCGTGAGGACAGCGAATGCCTGGGATTTACCGATGATGGTGCCTAATTCGAGGTGGGGATTGGGATCGTCGTTGATAATCATAAGCGGCAGCTCTTAGCAGACGGAACAAAAAAACGGGGCAGGTTGTGAGCCTGCCCCGTTCCGCAAGTCTACTCTCACTTACACGATACCAAACGGGAGATCTTATGCAGCGGGTGTGGAGTTGTAAGTGGTTGATATGAAGGGAGAAAGAATTGTCGAAAAGGCGTGACCGCTTTTTCTTCGCCCAGGGGGTTGAAAGCCGGGTCGCGAGGCTTGCGTTTGGCCGGGCAAGATTCCGCGAGATGGACCTCATGGCGAAGTGGGCTTTAACGGTGGTGGCCGAAGCGTAGCATGGCCGGTTCGTCCCGAGCGAGCCGGGGCTGTAAACCATGCCCGCGTTGTTTTCGGGTAGCATGGTGATTCACAGTTCCGTAACAGGAAACCTGAAATGAAAAGACTCGCTTTTATTGCGATGGCGACAGGCGTGCTACAGGCAGCGGCCTTCGCGGGCAATACATACTATATCGATTCAGCTAAGGGCAACGACCGGGCCGATGGGCGTTCCCCGCAAAAGGCATGGCGCAGCCTGGAGAAGGCGAACAGCATAGCGTACGCAAGCGGGGACCGCTTGCTGCTCAAGAGAGGCGCCGTTTTCAGCGGCACCCTCGCGCTGCGGGCTTCCGGCAAGGACGGTGCGCCGGTCGTGGTTGACGCGTATGGCGAAGGCGAGATGCCGGCGATCGATGCTAAAGGCCACGTGGCGGGCATTTCCATCACCGGATGCAACTATCTCGAGATCAACAACGTTGCGGTCAGCTCGGACGGCGGCCAGATTGTGGAGCCGAAGGGGCGCGGCCAGCGTTACGGCGTGCTCATCACGGGTGACGGCGGATCGCGGCACGTTTATCTGCGAAGCCTTTACATTCACGACATCCTCGGGCCGAAAACCGACAACAACGGAAGCGGAGACGGTATTCATGTGGAAGCGGGGCAGGGTAACGTTCGCGATCTGCTGATCGAGAAGTGCCGCATCGAGCGCACGGCAGCGATCGGGATCGCCATACGGGGGCGAGACGGCCCCGACGCGGTTACCGATATCCGGATTCTCGACAACAAGCTGAAGGACATCGGCGGCCCCGGCATCCAACCGTCGAGGGTTGCGCGACTCGTGGCGCGGGGCAATTTCGTCGATGGTTCCGGTTCCTCGGTCGACAAGCGGATGCGGGGAAGGGGAAGCGGTCTCTGGCCCTGGGGCAGCGAGGACGTCCTGATTGAACGGAACACCTTCATGCACGCGCGCGGCGCGGGGGATTCGTGCGGCATTCATATCGACTTCAACTGCCGCAACGTCGTGGTGCAATACAATCTCAGCGTGGACAACGCCGGAGGCTTCGTCGAGATTCTGGGCAACGACTACAACTGCGCGTACCGCTATAACATCAGTGTCAACGACGGGTCCCGTATCAAGGGCAAAGACGGCGCGATAATGGACGGGAAGACGCTCTGGCTGAGCAGCTTTACCGGCCCCAGAGCGAAGAGACGCGGCCCATTCAACAGTTACATCTACAACAACACGATCTACGTAAGAAGCGACATCCGTTCGGCGTTCTCGATTACCCGTACCTCGGATGGCGCTTTGATCGCGAATAACATTTTCTACATCCTGGGAAGGACGGAAAATGTCGGTGACGATCAGGACAACAAGACTTTGCCCCCAACGGCGGCGGTGAGAAATGTCATATTCAAGAACAACCTGTATCTTCTGGCGCATACCCTGCCGGGTAACCTTCCAATCGAAGACGGCCGCCCGCTTCGCGACTTGAATGAGCTGATCGCCGATCCCAAATTCAAGAACCCGGGAGGCGTGGAGGCGATCGACTATATTCCAGGAAACATTCAGGCAGTCAAAGACAAGGGGATTCGTATTACTCCGCTTCCGGGCGATTCGGTGGGCTTGAAAATGGGGCTGGAGGTCAAGAAGGATTTCTTTGGGAACCCGATCGTCGGGTTGCCGGACCTGGGAGCCATTGAAATAACCAAGTAGTCGAAGTGAAGGTACCGACCAGAGCCGTCGGGGCGGTGCGCAGAATCGTCTACTGGCTTCAGCAGGCGGAGGGTGCCCAGATTCTCCACGATTGGTGCGCCCGGTGCATTTTCGGGGCCGTGATTTTCTCGGTTTGGCGTCTCGTGTCTTGCGGGGGCGGGGCTTTATGCGTTCGGCGCTCTTGAATATGTACGGCATCCGGGTGTATATGTTACTTGGCGAGGAGGATCATGTATTCAGCTCTTTCGGCGGCGACTTTGATCCTTGTTGCGGTGGCGGGCCCGGCGGGGGCGACCGATCCTAACGACGCGATTCTCAGCGCGGCGCGACAAGGCGACCTGGCCGGAGTGCAGGCGCTGGTGGCAGAGGGAGCGACCGTGGACGCTCACGGCGACGATTACCGGACGCCTTTGTTCCTGGCTGCGCAGTTCGACCATTTGGAGGTGGTGGAGTATCTTCTGGGGCACGGTGCGAGTGTGAATCTGAAGAGCCGGCGGGGCGTCACGGCCCTGATGGCCGCCGCGAACAGCGGAGGTCTGGCGGTTACGGAGGCGCTGGTGGCGCACGGCGCCGAGGTGAACGCCCAGAACGCCAACGGGTCGACGGCCCTCATGCGGGCGGTGGAGAGAGGGAGGGAAGATATCGTGCGGACCCTGCTGCGGGGCGGGGCGAACATGAATATGAAAGACGAACTCGGGAGGACGGCGCTGATGCGCGCAGCAACGCAGGGCCACGCGCCCATCGCAAAACTGCTCCTGGATAGCGGCGCGGCATTAAACGAGAAGTCCGGTGCGGGCTGGACGGCGTGCATGCTGGCAGCGGCCGGCGGCCACGAGGAAGCGCTGGAAGTCCTGTTGGCCAGAGGGGCGGATGTACGCGCCGCGACGAATCTCGGGCAGACGGCGGAAACGCTGGCCGCGGGAAGGGGATATACGGTAATCGTGCAGCGCCTGCGCGAGGCTGCGGGGGGCCGGTAGGCGAGAGCGCGGGCAGGGGCTACCAGTAATGGTGGCCGCTGGGAATGGCCTGGGGGAAAACGTAGGCGTAGAGCAGCACGAGCAAGCCGACCAGCGCGACGAGCGCGAGGCTGTGCTTGAGGACAGCGCGGAAGAGGGCTCCCTCCTGGCCTTCCTGGCCGGTGACGGCGCAGGCGATCACCAGCGACTGGGCCGAGGTCATCTTGCCCATCACGCCGCCGGCGCTGTTGGCGGCAGCCATGAGGATGGGGCTGAGGCCGAGGTGGTTGGCGGTGATCACCTGGAAGCTGCCGAAAAGGGCGTTGGAGCCGGCGTCGGTGCCGCTGAGGGCCACGCCCAGCCAGCCGATCAGCGTGCCGAAGAAGGGGAAGAGCCTGCCGGTGTGCGACATGGCCATTCCCATGGTGGCGTCCATGCCGCAGTAGCGCGTGAGGAACCCCAGGCCGATCATCGCCATGATGGCGGCTACCGGGAGGCGAAGGCGCCAGAGCGTGCGGAAGAAAACCTGGAGCGTGCGGCGGAAAGACATGCCCACCAGCGGTCCGGCGATGAGGCCGGCGAAGAAGGCCGCAGTGCCGGGGGTCGAGAGCCAGGAGACGTCGAACAGAGCCGGCTCGGCGTAGGCTTTCGCCACCACAGGAGGCGTGCGCATGACCATGTGGTGGAGGCCGGGAACGGGACTGCGCCAGGAAACGATGTCGAGGAATTTCGTGACCGAGGGGACGCCCCAGAGGACCACCATGGCGGCGAGGAGGAGATAGGGGGACCAAGCACGCAGGATCAGGGGCCAGGTGCTCACTTCGCGAGCGGGGGCTGGGGGCTGGGGGTTAGGGGTTGGGGGGAGGTTGCGCGCTTCGCGCGCGGTCTTTTTCGGGCACCAGATTTTGCCGAAGAAGATGGCGAGCACGATGAGCGTGCCGAGGCCGCCGAGGATGTCCACCAGCGAGGCATCCATGTAATTCGACCAGAAGAATTGAATGCCGCCGAAAGTGACGCCGGTCAGTACCAGGCCGGGCCAGACGGCCAGCGTTTCGCGGCGGTTGGTGTAGGAGCGGATGAGCCAGAACGGCAGGATCAGGACGACGATCGGCAGGATGCGGCCGATCATGGCACTGAAATCCGCTTCCGGCAGGCCGGTGACGGCCACCAGGGTGCGGACAGGGTTGCCGAGGCCGCCAAAGGCTACGGGCGCGGAATTGGCGATCAGGCAGAGCAGGGCGGTCTGGAAGGGGGGAAAGCCGAGGCCGATCATCATGGCGCCGGTGATGGCCACGGGCGCGCCGCCTCCGCCCGAGCCTTCGAGCAATGCACCGAAGGCGAAGGCGATGAGCAGCACTTGCAGACGGCGGTCGCTGGAGATGCCGCCGATGGATTCCTTGATGATCTCGAACTGCTTGGACTCGACCGTGAGCTCATAAATGAACACGGCGGCGACCAGGATCCAGGCGATGCGGAACCAGCCGTAGACCAAGCCGTCGGCCACCGCGCCGGCGATCATGTACGCTGGCATACGAAACACGAGCAGCGCGATGGCGATGCCCGCAATGAAGGCATACACCGCCGCGAGCCACGCGGCAGTGCGGCGGACGGCGAGAAAGTAAAAAAGCGTACAAACCGGGAACGCCGCCGCAGCCGTGGAGAGGACAGTGTTGCCGAGCGGATTGAAGTTTTGATACCAAGGCATCGGAAACCAAGTTATCAGTTTTGAGCAGGAGACAGGAGCCAGGAGACAGGAGACAGGAGTCAGAAGTCAGAAGTCAGAATCCCCGTTTGCGTTTTGGTCGGGATCGTACGTTCAGGAGGGCGTTACTTGAAGAGGATTCGATACGTCTCCTATGTTGGTAGGAGGGAGAGGGGGTTTCGGGGAAGGCGAACTGTTCGAGATCGTGCATTGAAGGATTGCAATCGGGGCGCGTCATAGTAAACTATTGAGTTACCGATTCAGACCCGCTGTCACGCGGGCAGCAGACTCCAGTTCGGGGCGCAGCGTGCCCGCCCTTTTGCGAACCTCCCCGGGTAAGTGAAGATGCCGGCCAAACAACTTTTAAGCGAGAAAGACAAAAAATTCCGGCTTCTCTTCGAAGAGAATCCGCAGCCCATGTGGGTGCTCGACGAGACGGGTTCCACAATCCTCGAAGCCAACAGTGCGGCGTGTGAGCTTTACGGATACACGTCCGAGCAATTTCGCGGGAAGCGCGTGGCGGACCTCGAAGCCGCGGAAGAAGCGGAACGTTTCGCTTCGGAAGCGGGCGAGGCGGCTTTGCCGGCGACGGGAGCGTGGCGGCACCGCACGCGGAGCGGGCGCCTGATCGACGTGGAGATCGCGCGCCACGGGATCGATTACAACGGCGGCAAAGCGCAACTGGCGGTGGTGATGGACATCACCAGCCGGCGGCAGCTCGAAGAACAGCTCCGGCAGGCGCAGAAGATGGAAGCGGTGGGCATGCTGGCGGGCGGCGTGGCGCACGATTTCAACAACCTGCTGACCATCATCACGGGATACAGCCAACTTGTGCTCTCGCACCTGAAGCCGGACGATCCCAACCGGCATTCGCTGGAGCAGATCATGAAAGCCGGCGAGCGGGCGGCGGGGCTGACCAAGCAGCTTCTGGCGTTCAGCCGGCGGCAGGTGCTTCAGCCCAAAGTGCTGGACCTGAACGCGCTGGTGGCGGGCCTCAGCACCATGTTGCAGCGCCTGATCGGCGAGGATGTGGACCTGCGGATGGAACTGGCGCCGGACCTGGGGCGGGTGAGCGCGGACCCGGGGCAAGTCGAGCAGGTGCTCATGAACCTGGTGGTGAATTCGCGCGATGCCATGCCGAAAGGAGGCGTCCTCACCATCGAGACCGCGAACGTGGAGCTGGACGACCGCTATGTGGCGCGGCACATCGCGGTGAAGCCGGGGCCGTACATCCGGCTGGCGGTGAGCGACACTGGGTCGGGAATGGACGCGGCCACACAGGCGCACCTGTTCGAGCCGTTCTTCACCACCAAGAGCGCGGGGCACGGCACCGGGCTGGGGCTTTCCACCGTGTTCGGAATCATCAAGCAGAGCGGCGGCAGCCTGGATGTATACAGCGAGCCGAGCCACGGGACGACGATCAAAGTCTACCTGCCGCGCATCGACCACCCGGTTTCGATCGAGGCCGAGAAGACGGCCAGGAGAGCCGTGGCCCGGGCCACCGAGACGGTGCTGGTGGTGGAAGACGATGAGATGGTGCGCACGCTGGTGCGCGAGACGCTGGAGCGCGAGGGGTACAAGATCATCGACTCGGCCGGACCCCTGGAGGCTAAGCGCATGGCGGAAGCATACAAGGGCCCCATCCAGCTTCTGATCACCGACGTGGTGATGCCCAAGCTGAACGGGCGCGACCTGGCGGAACAACTCGTCAAGCGGCGGCTGGACATGAAAGTGTTGTACATGTCGGGGTATACGGACAACGCCGTGATCGCGACCGGGATTTTACAGCAGAAGGACATGTTTTTCCTGCAAAAACCGTTCACGCCCGCGGCACTGATCGAGAAAGTCCGGGAAGTGCTGGAAAGCTGCGGCGACCGCATGCTGCACGCCTGACCGGAACCGGTCCCCGCTTTTCCGACTCGACGAGGCTAGGGATTAGGGGCTGGGGTTAGCGAAGGATGCGCGCCGCGCTTTAAAAAGGGCGGGGAAGCGCAGAGTGATGGAGAGCGCTTCCCCTCGGGAATTGAGTTGCCGCAGCGCGGTACTCGTCTTCTAAAGTACGCCAACGGCCGGTTGGACGGCATCCCTGAAAAAGAGGAACTTCGTTGAGAAATTGCTGTAGAAGGGGCGGGATCAGATGACCCGCTTGAAGAAGTGGGCTACCTTCTGCCCGGCTTCATCGGTATAGTACACGGTTACTTTGCCGGATTTCGCGGCGTCGGCGTCGATATCCTTGCCGGCATCCCGGGCGGCGCTGTCGGTGAGGCGATAGGTTTCCTGGGTGCCGTCGGCGGTTTTGACGGCGAGCGTCTTGGCGTGACGATCGATACTCACCACGGTGGCGTCGGTGGACTTGAGGCCGTCCTTCCCGATGTTGTCGACTTCGCGGGCGGTCTCATCGGTGCCCTTGGCGGTGTAGTGCACGGCGACTTGGCTGCCCTGCTTGAGCCCGTGGAAGGCGTCCGTGGTTCCGGCGGCGGTCTCCTGGGCGCCATGAACGGCGGTCCGCTTGAGGAAATGCAGCGTGTGTTCCGTACCGTCGGCGGCTTTGATCACCATCGTGTGGGCGGTGGCATCGAGCTTGAGGACCTCCCCAACGAGAATACCGTGGTGTTGTTGGATTGCGAGTGCCGGCCAGGACAGGGCGGCCAGCGCGAAAATCAGCGAGAAGCGTTGTAGCATTCGTTACCTCCTCAGTTATGACGTTCCCGGGGTGCGCTCGGCGCGTACGACAAATCGCTTAGGCGCGGAACCGATGTAGTCGAACGGGAAACAGGTAACCAGGGTCAGGCTGTCGCGGGCCGTGGGATACAGGACGCCGATATCCGACGGCGGCACGACCTGGGTGGAAACCACGCGGTAGCGATAGGTCCCGTGGAGTGTGTCGAGAAAGACGGAATCGTCGCGGCGGATGCGGCGCAGGGGGCGGAAGAAGGTGTCGCGATGGGCCGCGATGGCGATGTTGCCGGGCTGGCCGGGAAGCGCCGTGCCGGGAATGTGGCCGGCGGCGCGGCGGAGGTCGCCGGCCGCGTCGCCCTCGACGACCATGACCGCAAGCTTCAGGCGGGGAATTTCCAGGCGTCCGACCACCGCGCCTTCGGCGGGCGCGGAAGGGGGCGCGGAGGCCGGCGCGGAACGCGACGGGGCCGCTGCGCGGCGAGTGAACTGGCGCGCGGCGCGCGCCTGAAAGAAGCGGGCGCCGGTGTAGACGGCCAGGCACCAGGCGAGCAGCAGGACGCCAACGGCGGCCAATCCGTATTGCGCATATCGGAGCGGCTTCACGGCGTTTTCTCCGGCGGCGGCGCGGCGATGTAGCCCGCGCGCGTCCGCACCCTGTACTTGTGGCCATACCGCCCGATGGCGGTTACGCGGATTGTGCGGTAGCGGTTTTCGAATTTCCGGTCGGAGGGGACATAGCCGACGGTGTATTGGTTGCGGATGTCTTCCGCGATGCGCTTACAGATTTTCACCACGCCGACGGTTTCCTGGGGCAGATATCTTTGGCCGCCGGTGGCACGGGCAAGCTTTCCCAACACGCCCGGATTGCGGTCCTCATCGTCTACGTCGTACAGGCCGATGGTATAGATAAGCGCTTCGGAGCGGGCCGCTCGATCGAGGACCTGGGAGAGCGTGGTGCGGCTGGCATTGTCGCCGCCATCGCTGACGACGACCAGCACTTTCTTGTCGAGCGTGGCTCTTTCGAGATGCGCCAGGCCCGCCGCGACGGCGTCGTAGAGCGCCGTTTGGCCGCGAGCCGGAACGCCGTTGAGCGCCCTCATCAGATCGGCGGGGCTGGCGGAAAACATCTGCGTGTCGGGCAGGCCGAACGAGACGTGCTCGTTGAAGTTGACGATGAAAACTTCGTCGTGCGGATTGCTGGAGTGGACGAAAGCCAGCGCCGCGGCGGCCACGTCGTTCCGCTTCGACGCCATGCTTCCGCTGTTGTCCACCACCAGCCCGACGGCGACGGGGACGTCCTCGTGCTGGAAAACCTGAATCACTTGGGGCGATCCATTCTCAAGAACGTGGAAATCTTCTTTGCGCAGGCCGGCGACGAAGCGGCCTTTGCGGTCGCAGACGGTGGGATGCAGGACCACCAGGTCCGCGTCCGCCGAAAATGTCGCGACCGGCGACTGGCCGGACGCTTGAAAGGCGGCGAGTGGGGCCGCGGTCAAGAAAAGCAACGGGAGGGCGCGCGCCCAACCGGGGAAGCGCTCTCCCGCAGGTGCCGGTTGGTTCATAGAGCCGGCGGACAGTGCCGCTTCCTCTATGTTAACTGGCGCGCCGAGACCAGCCGGAGCAGGCCGGCGGCGCCGAGCGACAGCAAGCCGAGCAGGCCGAACAGCGGCAAAGAACTGCCGGTTTTCGGCAAGGCCGGCGGCAGCGCGGCAGCGGTCTCCACGGGCTCGGGCTGAGGCGCCAACAGGAAGACTTCGCCCATCTCGACTTCCTCGCCGGTGGGCTGCTGGGCCTTCAGCGGAGCCTGCTTCAAGGCCATGACATGCGGCTCGGTCATGCTGGTGGTGGGATGAGTGGTATTGGGGGCCAGTTCATCCGGCATGGAGGCGACCGGCGTATTGTTGACCTTCGCCAATGCCGCCGCCTTGGCTTTGGGATAGACGAATTCGTGGCCGTAGTTATCGCCGGGATAGAACCAGGCCCGGACCGCCTGAGGAGCTCCGGCGGCGCGTTCCTGGAAGGTGATGATGGGCTTGCCGCGGGGCTTGAGGTGGTAGTCCGGAATGGTCAGGAAGATGCCGTAGAGGTGATTCTGTTTTTTATTGAACACCTCGACGACATTGCGGTCGGCCTGCGAGTCGGCGAGCTTGAAAACATAGGTCCCGGCGTTCAGAACCCTGCCCGGGATTTCCACCGGCCCGCTGAACTTGAAGATGGTTTTCTGGTTTGAGGCACCGGCCTTGGCCTGTGGCGGCATCATGCCGCACAGGCCCACACAAGCGAATGCCATTATCGTAAAGTGATTGAAGCGACTCATTTCGTTTCTCCTTTTTCAGGAGCGGACCAGACAGCTTCCCTACGCCTGTCCCGCTCATTGGTCCAGTTCTGCCAAGCCAGTCCAACGACCCGCACAACCTCGTCCTCGACGAGCGGCTTGAGAAGCACATCGTAGCCGCCGAAGTGCAGCACTTCAGACCCCAGCGAATCGTCGACATAGCTCGAAATTACGATCAACTTAGGCGCATCCCGCAGCAAAGCGGTTTGAAACAGGACATCTTTCCAATCGGCATCCGGCAGGATGGCCTCGCAAATAATCACTTGCGGACGGTAGCGCGCCACCGCCGCGGCGCCTTCCGCCCAACCCAGCGCGTCGTAGATCTTCAGCCCGCGGGCATCGAGGATCTTGCGCAGATGCCGGCGGTTCGTCGCATGAGCACATAGCAAGAGCACGGCGGCTGCTTCAGATTGGCCGGTGCCCGGGTGATTTCCTACAGAAACGGGAATCATCGTGGATACCTCGGGATAACGTGGTCGATGCAGACGCCGGCCGGCATCCGATCACCGTTTCCGTTTCGGTGGATACTGCGCGAACATTTTGTCAATGGATTTGAGGACCTGCTTTTCGTCGCCCTTCTGTGTATCGGAGACGTTGTCCTCGGTGGCTTGCCCGCGCCAGACCAGTTCCTTGCGCTGGGCGTTCACCAGGTCGACCGAGAGAATGCCCAGGGTGCGGGGCTCCTGCTCGGTGGTGACGGTGTCATCCATTCCCATGCCGCCCCAGCCGCCGGCCCAGCCCCAGGGTCCGCCGCCCCATCCGAAGCCGTCGTCGGTAGTGGTGGAGTCCAGGACCTCGTCGCTGACGAAGCGATACATAATCAGCAGGTCGGGTTTCTGATTGAGCGCCACCTCGCGCATGCCCTTCTTCGCCAGCTCGGCGTCCACGTCCCTGCGGACCCACTGCTGGTAGAAGTGGCTGCTGGGCCGCTTGCTGGTTTTCCAGGCGTACGTCTTGAAGCTGCTGAAGGGTGCGGTGGTATGCCAATTCACCCGAACGGTTTGGGCGAGCGCGGATGCGGGCGCCATGGCGGCCGCGCAGGCCGCGAAAACGGAAATGAGTGTGTGCGTTGCCCTGGTCACGTCTGTAATACCCTCCTTGGGTTCGCGGCGGCTCCGAAGGAGATACGAGCGGAGCCGCCGGCGAGGAAGCGGGTCTTTTCGACTTGGTTGTCGCGGTGCTTCCCGCTCCGCCTGAAAAGAGTATGCGGCCAAACGGGGTTTGAATAGAATCCCGGCAAACGAGGAAGTTTATGGCTGAATAGTGGTAGGATGCCGCTGCGATTCGAGTACAGCGAACTAAGTGGGATATAAGTCACAAATTGGCGTTGGGCTCGACGCTGCGCCAGAGATACCAGCTTGCCACGGTGCAATATGGGCGCCAGCGGCGGCCGAGTTCTTCAACCTCTTGGGGGCTGGGGACCGCGGGCAGTTCGTAGGCCTTGCGGATGGCGTTGCGAATGCCGAGGTCGCCGACGGGGAGCACGTCGAGGCGGCGGAGGGCGAAGATGAGGAACATGTGGACGGTCCAGACGCCGATGCCTTTCACCTGAGTGAGGCGCTCGATGACCTGATCGTCGGGAAGCGCGTGGAGGTCGTCGAAAACGATGGCGCCGTCACGGGCGAGACAGGCGAGGTCGCGGATGTAGGCGGTCTTCTGAGTGGAAAGGCCGAGGGCGCGCATGCGGGCGGGGCGCAGCTTGAGGACGTTTTCGGGGGTGAGGCGGCCGCCCGCCGCGGCGGTGAAGCGGTCGAAGATGACGTTTGCCACACGGCCGCTAAGCTGCTGGTAAATGATGGACTTGGCCAGGGTCTCGAAATCCGGCTCGCGAAATTGGATACGATAGTCACCGACGCGGTCGATGATCCCGGAGAGTACGGGATCGGACTGCCGAAGGTGAAGGATGGCTTCCCGCATGTTGAAACAGAACGCCGGAGAGGCACGTCATCCCTATTGTACCGGGATGCGACTACTGATCGTGTTTGCCTTGGCCGGCGGCCTCGTGGCGCAGGCGCCGCCTACGAAAGACCCCAACCAGGACTTGCCGCCCACCATCAAGGTGAACGTGGATATCGTCAACATCCTGGCGACCGTGCGGGACAGGCACGGCGCCCTGGTGAACAACCTGGAGAAGAACGATTTTGCCGTATATGAAGACGGCAAGCAGCAGACCATTAAATACTTCACCCGCGAAACGGACGTGCCGCTGACGATCGGGCTGCTGGTGGACGTGAGCGCCAGCCAGCGCAACCTGCTGGACATTGAGCGCAACGCCGCGTCGGAATTCTTCGCCAAAGTGCTGCGGACGAAGGACGAGGCGTTTCTGATCCAGTTCGGGGAGGAGGCCGAGTTGCTCCAGGATTACACCAACTCGGCGCGGCTGCTGACCCGGGGGCTGAGCGGTTTGCGGATCAGTTCGGGCGTGAGCGGGCCGATGCCGGGACCGGTGCCCGGCCCGGGGCCGGCCGGCACGGTGCTGTACGACGCGGTGTACCTGGCGGCCCACGAGAAGCTGAGCACGGAAGTGGGGCGCAAGGTGATCGTGGTGATCACGGACGGCGTGGACGAGGGCAGCAAGCTGCCGATCGACCAGGCGATCGAAGCGGCGCAGAAGGCCGACGCGGTGATCTACAGCATCGAGTATTACGATCCGAGCGCGTATGGCGGGTTCCTGACGTTCGGCGGGGGCGGCGGCGGGTTCGCGCTGCACAAATTGTCCGACCAGACCGGCGGGCAGGTGTTCCGGGTGGACCGCAGGCATCCGCTGGACGAAATTTTCCAGGAGCTTCAGGACGCCATGCGGTCGCAGTACGCGATCGGTTACACGCCGACTAACGACGTCAAAGACGGGAGCTACCGCAAACTGGATCTCAAGCTGGAAGCGAAGCAGTATAGGAATTACAAGATCCAGGCGCGGAAGGGGTATTACGCGATTAGTAATCAGTAGTCAGTTATCAGTTTTGAACGCTGCTCCGAACTGAAGACTGATAACTATTCGTATCGCAGCGCATCCATCGGGCTGACGCGGGCGGCGCGGCGGGCGGGGAGCCAGCCGGCCAGGATGGCGGTGAGCGCGAGTGCCAGCGCGGCGGAAATCACTACAAGAAGATCGCGCGATTTGACGCCGTAGAGCTGGCTTTCGGTCAACTTGGCGAGGACGAGCGCGGCGGGAATGCCGGCGGCCAGGGCGATTCCCAGGATCCATAGCAGCTCGCGGAGGACCATGCCGCGGATGCGCGCGGGCGCGGCGCCCAGCGCCATGCGGATGCCGATTTCGCGCGTGCGGCGCGTGACGCTGTGCGCCATCACGCCGTAGACGCCGAGCATGGCGAGCACGGTGGCGAGGACGGCAAAGGCCGCGGCGAGGTTGAGCACGAAGCGATCGACGATGATGTTGTCGTCGATCTGCTGCTCCATGGTGCCGAGATTCTCGACCGGCAGGGTGCGATCGATGTGCGCCATCGCGCGGCGGATTTCGGGGAAGATGCGCTGCGGCGCGAGCGCGGTGCGGACGTAAAAGTTGAGGCCGTTCAAATGCTTGTCCTGGCGCCAGGGCATGTAAAAGACCGCGGGCACTTTCTCCTTGACGCCGGAATAATGGCTGTCGCGAACCACGCCGACGATCTCCATCCAGCCGCCGTCCGCCTGCATGCGCACGCCGATGGGGTTGCGGCCGTCCAGGAACTTCTTCACGAATTGCCGATTGACGATCGCCACCGGCGGGCCGGCGGCGTTGTCGGCGCCGGTGAATTCGCGGCCGGCGACGAGCGGGATGCCCATTTTGGCGAAATAGCCGCACCCGATTTCGTTCACCGCTGCATCATCGCTGTCGCGTTTGGGGCGGCCATCGAGGACGATGCTGCTGATCCAGTTGTCGCCGGCGATCAGGGGAACCAGGGACGCGGTAACGCTGCGCACGCCGGGAATGGCCGCCAGTTCGGTTTCGATGCGCTCGAAGAGGGCGCGGTTCTGCTCGAATTTGTAGCCGTTCAGCGCGGGCTCGACGGTGAAGACGAGCAGGTTTTCGGTGTTGATGCCGAGGTCGATGTGGAGGATGTTGACCAGGCTCTTGAGAAACAGGCCGGTGGGGATGAGGAGGATGGCGGAAATCATCACTTGCGCGCAGACCAGGCCTTGGCGGATGCGCGCCGCGCCGCGCGTTCCGGAGGACTGGCCGGATTCATCCTTGAGCGTGGTGGCGAGACCGGTGCGGGCACCGTCCCAGGCGGGATAGAGGCCGAACAAAAGGCCGGTGGCGATGGAAAGCGCGAGGCAGAACCACAGCACGGGCCATTGAAGCTGGGCGGTGAGGAAACTGATTGGCCCGCCCGTGGAAAGCCAGGCGATGAGCGCTTTCAGGCCCGCGGCGCCGAGAAGGATGCCGCCGGCGCCGCCGGCGAGGGCCAGGATCAGGGCCTCGATGAGAAGCTGGGTCATGAGCTCGCGGCGGCCGGCGCCCATGGCGGCGCGAATGGCGAGCTCGCGGCGGCGCCCGGCCGAGCGCGCGAGCAGCAGATTGGCGGCGTTGGCCATGGCGATCAGGAGCACCAGCGCGGTGGCGCACATGAGAATCAGGAGCGGGGTACGGGCCATTTCCGTGACGGCGCTGTGGCCATGTGATCCATCCACCAGCTTCAGCCGCGACTGGCGGTAGCGCTCGATTTCTTTCGAGGGCCAGTGGACAGTGGCGGCATGCTGCTCGACGAGCGTGGCGTAGGTGCCATTGAGCGCCGCGGCGGCCTGTGGGCGGGTAAGGCCGCGTTTCAAGCGCCCGACGAGGTAGACCCAGTAATCGTTCATGTCCGCCGTGCCGTTCCAGTTAGGCGTCATCTGCGGCTTGAAGCAGATGGGGACGAAGGCGGATGGATTGTCGCCGAAGGTAACACCGTCGAACCCCGGCGGCGCAATGCCAACGACGGTGAAGACGTGGCCGTTGATGTGGATGGACTGATTGAGCACGCCAGGGCCGGCACCCAGCTTGTCGCGCCACCAGCCGTAGCCGAGCACGGCGACGGGATTGCCGGCGCCGTCGCGATCGTCGGCGGGTTCAAGCAGGCGGCCGATGTGGGGTCTGACTCCGAGCATGGGGAAGTACGCGCCCGAGACCAGCAGCAGGCTGCCGTTGACGGTCTGATTGCGGAACGCCAGGTTCGCACTGACCCGGTGGAAGCCGGCGAGCGCGGTGAGGCCTTGCGGATGCTTTTCCAGCTCCCGGAAAAATGGGTGGCTGAAAGCGTAAGTCATGTCGCCGGAGTTATTCGTGGAGCCGCGGCCCTTTACGGAATCGCGCGGAGCGGTGATGAGCACGAGTTGCTCGGGATGCTGGACCGGCAGCGCGCTGAGGATCACCTGGTGCAGGAGCGAGAAGATGGCGGTGTTGGCGCCGATGCCGAGGGCGAGCGAGAGCACCACGACCAGGCTGAGCAGCGGGGCCTTGGCCAGGCTGCGGAGAGCGTAGCGGATGCGCGACATAGAAACAATATTGTACGCACCGATCCGCGCCTAAGGTTCCGTGAAAAGTAAGACGGGAGTAACTACGCGGGGGTGCTGACCGCCTGGCGGCGCTCGGCGAAATAGGTTTCCAGCGCTTCGCGCAGCGGGGGCAGGGGAGCGAGGCCGAGGCGCTCCATCTTGGCGTTGGCGAGCGCGGAATACTTGGGGCGGCGGGCGGCGGTGCGGTATTCGCGCTCGCTAGTGGCGAGGAGCATCGGATGGAGGCCGGCCACCTCGAAAATCAGGCGCGCGAACTTGAACCAGGAAATCGGGGTGCCGCCGCCGATGTGGAAGACGCCGGATTGCTGGCGCTCGACCAGATCGACAGTGCGCGCGGCCAGCAGCGGGGCGAAGGTGGGCGAAGCGACATGATCTTCCACCACGCGGATGGGCTGGCCGCGGCCCGCAAGGCGCAGCATGAGCTCGACGAAATTGCCGCGCGCGGTCTTCAGGCCGCCGACGCCGAAAACGCCGCAGGTGCGGACCACCAGGGCGCGGTCGAGATAGGCCCGGGCATAGAACTCGCCGGCCAGTTTGGAGACGGCGTAGGCGCCGAGGGGATGGGTGGGATCGTCTTCGGTATAGGGATGATGGGCCTGGCCGTCGAAGACGTAGTCGGTGGAGAAGTGGACCAGGCGGGCATCCATCTGGCGGCAGGCCAAGGCGAGATTGCGCACGGCCAGAGCATTCACCAGGAAAGCGGCTTGCGGCTCCTGTTCGGCGACATCCACCTGGTTATAGGCGGCGGCGTTAAAGACGACCTCGGGGTCGCAGCTTGCCAGGGCGCGCTCGACGGCGGCGCCCACGGCGATATCGACCTCCGCGCGGGCGAAGGTGGCGACGTCATAGCGCCGGGATTGGAGTTCGCGCACCAGTTCCACGCCGAGTTGGCCGGAGGCGCCGAAGACGGCAGCTTTGCGAGACGAGCTATCAGTCATCAGTTATCAGTTTTCAGTTTAGCGGCTTTGCGCGCGGGTGGCGGTGGGCTGGGAAAATTCGTCGAGGCGCGCGGCGAGTTCAGCTAAACCGCTGAGGACCTGGTCGAGCTCGACGCCGAGAAAATAGCCTTCCGGTTCCGGACGGCAATAGATCACTTCCCCGAGAACGATTTCGTTTTCGAGTTCGATCTGTATGGCCGCGCCGGGGCGGACGGCATCTTTCATCAAGAGACCGAGGCCGCGGCCGGAGACATTTTCGATGCGGGCCGAGCGGCGGAGATCGGGTTCGCCCAGAAGGGTTACGGGGACGCGCTGCTGAATTGCAAAACGCGGCTCGCGGCGTTGTTCCATGCTGAGCTTATCGGCAGGGAATGGGGGAAACTTTACCAGCGGTGGCCAAAAAGCAGGGCAATCACGGCGAGGACCAGGATCAGCAGCAGGGTGACGGCGGCTTTCTGGCGCCGGGGGGTGAGCCAGGCCGGACCGCGCCGGCGGCTGCGCCCGAGGCCGGGGAGCTTGCGCATGGCGCGCGCGATCTGCTTGCGCCCGCGGCGGTCGGCGATCAGGATGGTGCCGGAATTGGGGCTGTGGGTGGATTCCAGCAGGCGGGTGCGTAACGGCGCGGGGACCTCCTCGAGCGAGTGGTAGACGAGATCGGCTTTACCCGTCGAGATCAGCACGGTGGAGGTTTGAAACGTGCCGCCGGGATCGGGTTTCTCCTGGCCGCAATACGGGCACCGGGACTGCTCCGCGGGGAATTGTCTGTGGCAACGGCTACAGGTCATTGTGCCAGGGCCCTGGGCGCTTTGAGCTTGCCCTTCTCTTCCACATTATCCAGCACGACCTGGATAAATCCTAGCGCGGCTTTGGAGAGCGCCTTGTCCTTGCGGTAGATGAGGCCGAGGCGGCGCACCATGGGTTCGGGCGCGAGCGGGATGGCGTGCAGCTTTCCGGCGGCGACCTCCTCGCGGCAGTTGGAGACCGCCAGGAAGCTGACGCCCAGATCGGCCATGACGAAGCGCTTCATCATTTCGGTGGAGTCGAGCTCCATGGAGACGCGGACGTCGTCTTCCACCGGCTCGAGCCACTCGTTCAAACGGGTGCGGGTTTTGCCCTGCTTGGGGAGCACGAGATAGGAGTCGAGCAGGTCGTGCGGAGCGACCGCCTTGCGCAAGGCGAGGGGATGGCCGGCGGGCACGATCAGGCGGATCTCGTCGTGGTGCACGGGGACGACTTGCAGGCGTTTCTCATCCACGGGCAATTGAGTGAGGCCGAAATCCGCGGAATTGTCCATGACGGCTTCGACCACGCGGGAGCCGAAGGAGCGGACCACCTGGAGCTGGATGGCCGGGAACTGCTGGCGGTATTCGGAAAAAACGCGCGGCAGGATGTAGATGCAGGTGGCCTCATTGGCGGCGATGACGAGCGAGCCGCGACGGGTGG
>JAJYLS010000058.1 GCA_021787555.1 Acidobacteriota bacterium
CCTTCCATTCCTCCGCCGACGGCGCGCGCTTCGTCTTCACCACGGCGGTGGCGCGGTCGAGTTTGGCGTCGTCCACGGTCTGCGCCAGGTACCCGCCGGAAATCGATTTCACCACCAGCCGGTCCGCCGCCGCCTTCACGCGCAGCAGCCGCAGGTTCTTCTTCCCGCGCAGAATTCCCAGCGCCTCCGCGGAATAATCCGGCGCGGCGATGGCTTCGATGAACGTCGTGGCGATCTCCCGCGCGGTCTCCTCGTCCACCGCGCGGTTCATCCCGATCACTCCGCCGAATGCCGAGATCGGGTCGCACGCGAACGCCCGCCGGTACGCTTCGACGAGGCTCGCCTGCTCGGCGCAGCCGCATGGATTGGTGTGCTTAATCACGGCCGCCGCGGGCGCATCGAACTCGCAGGCGAGTTGCCACGCGGCATCCAGGTCCACCAGATTGTTATAAGAAAGCTCTTTGCCGTGGAGTTGTTCGGCGCCCGCGATGCCCTTGCCGCGGATGCCGTAGAGCGCCGCCGATTGATGCGGGTTCTCGCCGTAGCGCAGGTCGCCCAGTTTGGGCGCGCGCAGGTTGAGGAGCGCGGGAAGCGGCCCGGCGGCGGCATCGCTATCCAGCCGCGCGCTGATCGCGGCGTCGTAATCCGCGGTCGTGCGGAAGGCCTTGCGCGCCAGCCGCCACAACATCTCGGCGGATAGCCCGCCGGACCCGCGCAGCTCTTCCAGAATTCCCGCGTAATCCGCCGGCGAAACCACCACCGCCACGTCCTGATAATTCTTCGCCGCCGCGCGAATCAGCGTGGGACCGCCGATATCGATGTTCTCGATCAGTTCTTCGAGCCGCGCGTCGGGCCGCGCCGCGACATCCTCGAAGCGGTAGAGGTTCACCACCACCATGTCGATCGGCTGAATGCCGTGCTCCTCGAGCGCGCGCATGTGCTCCGCCTTCGAGCGTATCGCCAGCACGCCGCCGGCGATCGCCGGGTGCAGCGTCTTCACCCGCCCGTCCAGCATTTCCGGAAATCCGGTGACCTCGGCAACGTCCTCGACCGGCGTGCCGGATTCGCGGATCATGCGCGCCGTGCCGCCCGTGGAGATCAAGGTTGCGCCCAAGGCGCGCAGCTCGCGCGCGAACTCGACGATGCCCGCTTTATCGGTGACGCTAATGAGAACTCGGTGGATGGTATGCATCTAAACGCACGATAACATGGCGCCACCGCCCCCTGGCGTGGCGGGGCGCACACTGGCCCGCGCCTTGATGAGTATAAGAATCGAGGGGGAGTGCACATCCATGAAGATTGCGCAAATCGTCGCATGGGGGCTGGCTGAGGCGGCATTCGCCGCGTGGGGCGCCGTTACGCCGCCTCCCGCCGGCACTCCCACCGCCCAGGAAATCGTGGCGCGCTCGGTGGCCAACAACAATGCCGATTGGGACGCCGCGCCGCACTATAACTACACCAGCAGCGAGGTCGTCACAAAGCACGGCGTCGCCACGTCCAAGACGTACGACGTCCTCATGATCGGTGGCGCGCCCTACAACAAGCTGATCAAAGTGAACGGCGAGCCGCTCTCGCCGCAGCAAGCCGCGCGCGAAGAACAGAAGCTCCAGAAAGAGACCGCCCTGCGCCGCCAGAGCGCGCACCGGCAGAGCGAGGTCGCCGAATACCTCCGCGAGCGCAGCCAGGATCACGAGCTCATGACCGAAATGGTGCGCGCCTTCAACTACAAACTGATGGGCGAGGAGACCGTCAACGGCCGCCGCTGCTACGTCCTCAAGGCGACCCCGCGGCCGGGTTACCGGCCGCCCAATCGCGACACCAAGGTGCTCACCGGGATGCGCGGCACCATGTGGGTGGACACCCAGGATTACCAGTGGGTGAAGGTGAAAGCCGAGGTCTTCCGCCCGGTGGCCTTCGGCCTGTTCATCGCCCAGGTGCAGCCCGGCACCGAGTTCGAGCTGGAGGAATCGCCGGTGAGCGGCAATCTGTGGATGCCCTCGAGATTCCTGACGCGCGTAAACGCTAAAATCCTCTACTTATTTCCCTACCAGACTTCGGACCTGGTGACTTACTGGAATTACCGCCCCGCGGGCGAGGTGCAGCAGGCCGTGCGGACGAAGTAGCACCGCTGGCCGCGCGCCAATCCGTTACGGCACGAAAACCACCACTCCATTCCGGTTGGAAATGTAGACGGACTGGAAAGCCGCCGCCGGGAGCAAGCCCGATTGGAATGGGGCGTCGACCTCGGCCGCTTGCAGCCGCCGGTGGAAGCTGCCGCCGATTCTGACCCCGGCGGTCCCCATTCGCGCCGCGGTAGAGCGCGCAGTTCGTTGACGAGTTGGAACAGAAGCTCATAAAAATCGTCGTCGTCCCGGATAGTATCCAAGCGGCTGCGGTAGCGCCGGCCGATTGCCGGCCAGTCGATGGATTTCAGACCGAAGCAGGCGTAGTTGGCGTCGATGGCGTTCCAGAGGGCCTCGAAATTCTCGCGGCGCGCTTTGTCCGAGAGATTTCTCGCAATCGGCGTTATCTCTGGGGGTGGCGTCGCAAGAACCGGCCTCGCAGGCCCCCGCGTCCCAGGGTCGTCGAGGTGGGGGATACGGACGACCGGCCGTTTCAAACCGTCGCGCGCCACCACGAGGATTCCGGGCGGAGCGCCTGCGAGATCAACCGCTTTACGAAACCAATCGACGGCCTGCTGGCGATGCCCCGCCCGGTCCTCGATATAGCCCAGATAAACGTATGCGTAGGCGAGCGTTTGGGCATTCGCCTCGCCGGCACGCCCCTGCACGATTTCACGCAGCAGTTGCTCAGCGGCTTTGGTGTCCTTGTGCTCGCCGGTGAGCAGCACCCGGGCGCGGTCCAACCGGGAGGCGGGCTGCGCGATGAGGCTTGCCAGCCCGAGTAACGCGAGCACGATCGTCCGTGCCGGCCGGCTCATATGGATAATCTAACTCTATTTCCCCAACCCCGGCTGCCTGGTTTCCTCCCGCGCCTCCCCGCGCTTGATCTGCGCCCGCCGCCGGCCTTTCTCGAGGTTCCCGGCTGCTTTCCGCCGGGCCGCGTCGCTGATCTGGATGTGGTTATTTACCGCAACCGCGCCGCCGCTCTTGGCCAGGCGGGTGGCTACGCCCTTGTGCTGGATCACGTCCGTGCGGCCTTCGATGGTCGCCACGCCGCCCTGCACGTGCACCTGAAACTTGTCCGCGTTGATCTTGGATTTGGCGAATTTGGCGCGAATGGCCGCCTCGATGCGCGCGTCCGGGATGGCCGCCTGTTTCTGCGCGGCTGCGCGGCGATGAGTTTGGGCCGGCGGTTTGTCCGCGCCGGCCGAGGGGCCGGCCGCCAGCAGCGCGAGCGCCGCGGTTACGAGAATGCTTCGCACGGTTGACATAGCAAAGATAGTGCGGCGGACACACCGATGTTCTCAAAAATCTGTGCTAGAGTTAGGTTTTCCAAAGGCTTTCCGCTTCGAATGCCTGAACAGATCCTGCTGCAAGGTAAAATTCTTGGCGTGGAGGAATTCCTGCTCTCCTCGCCCACGGAGGCGCGCTCTGCGCGCTCGGCGGGCGAGGACTTGCTCACCGGCCGCGCGCAGTGGACCGGTCTGCTTGCCGAGGTCCTGCCGCGCGCGCTGCTGGCCGAACTCGGCCTGGCGCGCATGCTGCTGGGCTCGAGCGGCGGCGGGCAGTTCCTGGTGATCCTCCCCGGCGATAACCGCGAAGCCGCCGAGAACTTCCTCGCGGCGGCGGCCAAACAGATCGCCGAGTTGAGCACCGGCCTGGTGCGGCTGGTGTGGGGCGTCACCGACAACCTGGGCGATTGGGCGGTCATCCGCAAGCGCCTCAACGACGAACTCGGCCGCAAGCGCAACGCGCCGCTCGCGGGGGTGCCCTCTGGGCCCGGCGCGGCGATGTTTCAACCTTTTACCGCCGGCCCCGGAGGCGCGGACGCGTATTTCTCGAAGGAACTGGGCGCCAGGGTGCGGGAGGCAGGCGCGATCGGCTGGTCGCCGGAAAATCCGGGGAAGGTCGCGCCGGGCGAGGGCAAACACACTTGGTCTCTCACGCCGAATCTTTCGCCCGAAGGCATCATGCTCGCCCGCCACGCCGCGCCCTCCGACGACGGCAAGTTCGCCGCGCCGGTGCAGACGCTGGCGCGCCGCGCGCAGGGCCGCTCCATCTGGGGTGTGCTGCGCGGCGGCGTGGACCACTTCGGTCTGCGCCTGCGCCGCGTCCATTCCATCGAGGAGCACGTGCCGCTTTCCGTGCTCTACAAGCAGTTCTTTGCCGGCGAGCTGGAAGTGCAGTGCTCGCTGCCGGAGTTCTGGCGCAAGGTGAGCGTGATTTATTCCGGCGGCGACGATTTCGCGGTCTACGGCTCCTGGGACGCGCTCATCGCGCTGGCGCGCGAAATGCAGCGCCTTTTCCACCGCTTCACCGAGGAGAACCTGAAGGATTATCCCGGCGCGGAAGGCAAGACCATTTCGATGGCCATTGCGCTGGCGCCGGAGACGCATTATCCGCTGGCGTCGGTCTACGAGGAGGCCGGCCGTAACCTGGAGCTGGCCAAGGCCGCGGACAAGGATTGCATCTATTTCCTCGGACGCACGCTCGAATGGCGCCACCTTTCGGACGCCGCGGACCTCAAGGATACGGTCACGCGGCTGATCCACGATTTCCGCATGTCGCGCCAGTTCCTGTACCAGCTTCGCAGCCTGTATCGCCATGAAGCCTACGGCGAGGGCGGGCCGGAGGTGCAGCACACCTGGCGCTTCCAGCGGCGCTTCAACCGCATCCTGAGCGGCACGCGCGATCGCGAATTTCAGAAGCTGCGGACGCATCTCATCACCGAGCTGGGCGGGCGGAAATCGGCCGAGGTGAAGCTGCGGCCGGCGGGCCTGGTGGCCCTCGAGTGGGCCAGATTAGTGACAGAGGGTTAGCACATGGCAGACGAACAGGAGCAGAAAGAGAAGGCGCCCCAGGGCGGCGGCGGCCGGCCCGAACGCGAACGCGGGCCAGGCGGTGGAGGCCGTGGTCCGGGCGGCGAGCGTGGTCCGCGCGGCGACCGCGGCGATCGCGGCGACCGGCGCGGCGCGGGACCGCATGGGGTCGGCCGGCCCGAAGGACCGCCGGAGATCGAGATCGATAAGCTCATCGGCGACAGCCTCTATCTGGACAATCAGGCGCATTCCATCGTCAGCCGCATGCGCGACATGGATTCCGGCACCAAGAGCCAGTTGCGGCGCCTTTACAGCGCCGTACGCCGCGCCGTGCGCGCCCCGGAAAGCGAGCGCCAGCACGAGTTCGTCATGCTGCGCGCGCGCCTGGCGTATACCATCGCGCGGCATGGGTTGCGCAGCCTCGATCAGCTCGAAAAGCTGCTGCTCCAGGTCACGCGCAAGAACGACGTCCGCGGTTACGAACGGTTCAAGGACCTATTCGAGGCCATCGTGGCCTACAACGAGTGAAGCATGAGCGCACATACCTCCCAAACCGAGTTGAAACTCGTCGGCAAGCTGATCCTGGAAGGCGAGATGCAGTGTGAAACGGGCCTGCACGTGGGAGCGGGCAAGGGCTCGCTCGAAATCGGCGGCTCCGACAATCCCGTGGTGAAGGACGCGTTCGGGCGGCCTTACGTGCCCGGCAGCACGCTGCGCGGCAAGATCCGCGCGCTGCTCGAGCAATCCTCCGGCCTGGCGGTGCCTTCGGAGCTGGTGTACCTTTCGCGCCGCAAGGGGCAGGAAGTGCGCATCCACCAGAGCGACCGTTCCGACGACGAGATCTGCCTGCTGTTCGGACGCAATCCCGGCCGCATGGAACGCGTGCAGGGCGAGACGCTCGAGACGACGCAGGCCACCCCCGCGCGCCTGGCGGTTTTCGACGCCCCGCTCGATCCCGAGAGCATCACGCCGCAGATGCGCGAAAACCTGGACGACGAGCTCACCGAAGTCAAGAGCGAGAACGCCATCGACCGCATTACCTCGCAAGCCAATCCGCGCACCCTCGAACGCGTTCCCGCGGGCGCCCGCTTCCGCACGCGCTTCGTGATGGACGTGCTGTGCGAAGAGGATGCGCCGCTGTTCCTGCGGGTGCTGGAAGGCCTGCGGCTGCTCGAAGACGATGCCCTGGGCGGCGGCGGGTCGCGCGGCAGCGGGCGCGTGAGTTTCGCCAACCTGCGGTTGGTCTGGCGCGGGCGGAATTACTACGCCTCCGGCGCCGCGGAACGGGAAGTCGGCGCGGGCGCCACGCTGGCGGCCATCCAGGCGGCCGTGGCCGAATCCGCGTTCGGGTTCCTGCAAGAGGAGCCGGCATAGCCTTCCGGTGAACGCGATGAATCCCGGAATGGCAGTCAAGCTGCGGCCCACCGAGCCCTGGCGGATCGGACCCGCCTCGGGTGCGCGCAACCGCGTGGACGTCATCTACCACAGCGATTCGCTGTACTCCGCGGTGACGCTGGCCCTGGCGCGCATGGGCTCGCTGGAGGAATGGCTGGATGCCACGGTGCGCGCCGCTACTCCCGCGGTGCGCTTCAGTTCCTGCTTTCCGTTTGTGGAGGAGATCGGATTCGTGGTGCCGCCGCGGACCATCTGGCCGCCGGCGGGTTCCGCGCTGGCGTTATCGCGCGTGCGCTGGAAGAGCGCGCGCTTCGTGCCGCTGGGCATCGTGCAGGCGCTGCTGGCGGGCCAGACTCTGGACGAGAATCAATGGAGCATCGACGGCCCGAGCGATTGCCTGGTGCCCGCCGGCCGGCCCGGTCCGTTCCGCACGGGAATCCGCTGGGCCGCGGCGGTCGACCGGCTGACCGGCGCTTCCGAGCGCCACTCCACGGCGTGCATCGAATTCCGTCCCGGAGCCGGCCTGTGGGCCATCGTTGGATTTGCCGATGACGCGGCGCGCGAGCGCTGGGCCGATCCGGTCAAGGCGGCCTTCCGCCTGCTGGCCGACAGCGGCTTCGGCGGCGAGCGCTCCCGCGGATGGGGCCGCGCCGAACAGCCCGAGTTCGTGCAAGGAACTCTGCCGGAGATGATCGTCGGCGCAGCACCGACTCCGCCGCCCGCGGCTGAATCGAGCGAGGAAACACCGCTTCCTAACGGTCGCGGCTCGGAAACTCCATCGGAGCCGCGGCCGTTAGGGTGCGGTAACGGCCTCCAGCCCCACTGGCTCCTCTCCCTCTTTGTTCCCGCGCCGGACGACGCCGTGGAGTGGTCCTCCGGTAATTACACCGTAGTTACCCGCGCGGGCCGCGTCGAAAGCTCCGCCGGCTCCGGAGAATTGAAGAAGCAGCTCCAGATGGTGGAGGAAGGCTCGGTGCTGATTGCGTCTGCCGCACCGCGCGGCGCGGCGCCGGATGTGGCGCCGGACGGCTTCTCTCACCCGGTCTTCCGCGCGGGCTTCGCGCTTTCCATTCCGCTGGCGCCCCAGCAAGCCAAAACCGGGCTTGCCGGGGGCCCCGCACTTCCGGAGGCACGCTGATGCGCTATCGCCTCACCTGCCTCACCCCGCTGCTGGTCGGCGACGGCCGCAAGCTCAGCCCCATCGATTACATGGTCTGGAAGGACCACGTCAACGTGCTCGACCAGTGGCGCATCTTCCGCCTGCTGGCCAAGGGACCGCGGCTGGAGGGCTATCTCGCGCAGCTCAAGAGGGCCGACAAGCTGGATTTCGCTTCGTGGGGCGGCTTCGCGCAGAACTTCGCCGGGCGGCGTATTCCCTTCGAGAGCCCGGCGTATGCCGCGTACTGGAACCGCGCATCGGGCGACAGCCTGCACATCCCCACCTTTGCCGCGGGCGCTTCCGGGCCTTATCTGCCGGGCGCGGCGATCAAAGGTGCGCTGCGCACCGGAATGGTGTTCGCCAACTGGCGGGACGGTATGTTGCAGGACGTGGTGGCGCGGGTGACCGCCGAGCGCGCTCCGCGGCGGCCGGCGGAAATCGTCGAGGAGCAGGCGCTCGGCCCGGCCGGCGCCAACCGCATGCGCTTCATCGGCGCCGGCGATTCCGATCCCATTTCCCCCGCACAGTTCAAGATCTACCTGCTGCGCACGTCAACGCTCCAGCCGCGCGGGGCCAGTCTGGTGCTCGGCTGGAAGCAAAGCCCCCGCGGCGCCGTGGATGGCGCCCACCCCGAGGAGAGCACGCCCTTCTTCGCCGAAATGGCCAATCCCGGCGTCACCTTCGAAGGCGCATGGGACGAGAAGAACTTCTTCCTGCAACCGGACGTGCGGCGGGCCGTGCGCTGGCCGGAATCCATGAGCCGGGCGCGCGTTTTCGAGGCGGCCAATATCTACGCGGCCGGGCTGCTCTCGCTGCAACGGAATTACACCTCCTGGGCCGGCCTGGGCCTGCTGGACAAGAACCTGCAAGATCTCGATCAGCGCCTCGCCGCGGCGCGCGAGAAAGGCACCTGCCTCCTGGCGCTCGGCTGGGGCGGCGGCCTCACGACTAAGAGCGCCTGGCTCGACACCACTAACTCCGACTACCGCCTGATCCTCCAGCAGTTCACCATCTACAACCGCGCGCTGGCCAGCAATCTTCCGTTTCCCAAGACCCGGCGCGTGGTCTTCCTGAACAATAAACCGGCTATTCTGCCGGGCTGGGCGGAGCTGGAAATTCTGGAATAGCGGCCCACGTAACCCGGGGGACACGCGGCTACCCACATGCGATGCCCGGGCCGTCGGATTTACAGCTTGCCGCCCGCCAAAGATCCCTTCTGGCAGGACGCGCATTGGCCGAACTTGCTCAGATTGCCGACAATGTTAGCGCACCGATTGGCAAGGCTGAGAAGTTCACCCACGCTCAGGCTTGCGTTTCGGAACGGCGTCTCCGTGGTGACAAACCCGGTTCCCTGCGCATGCAGCGTCGTACCGAAAGCCTCAAAGCCCCCCACAAGGGTGGCCGTGTTCACGAGGGCCCCGCCCTGGCTGCAATCCGCGGGCGTTCCGCTGGCGCCCGCCAGGGTGCTCAGCAGCTTGATCGTCACCGAGGTGGGGATCACCTGGGTCGCTGTGTTGGACGTAATGTCCCGGTTCACGCCCAAGTTCCTCGCCTGGTCCGCGGTAACCAGGCAGGAGCAACAGGAGATCATCTCCTCGTTCTGGTCGAACGCATACACGTTGACGCAAATGTTGCCGATTGCCGGTCCCATTCCGGGGCCAAGTAACGGAGCCCCGTTCAGGCCATCGTTGATGATGTCGATGTAAGACTCGCCCTGACCCAAGTTGGCCGCGTATCTGACGGCGAAGGTGACCTGGGCCGTCGCTGTGCCCTCGCTGACGACGAAACGCGTTGTACCAGTAGGCGCCGCGCAGGCGGCGTTATTGCAAGTCGCTTCTATCCCCCCCACCTGGACCGTTCCCGAAACGCCCAGCCCGGGTGAGAAATAGAGTGCGAACCCGGGCAATCCCGTCTGGTCGGCCGCGGTCGACGTCAAGTTGAGCACGATCGCCGAACTGGGCGGGTTTATGCCGGTGCATGTGGGGACATCCTGCCCACACACATAGTGGTACGTCGCTCCGGGGCGGCTTCCGTTCGTGGTTGTGATATTGACATTGGTGTAAAGATTGGTTACCGGGTCGTAGGTGAACGATCCGCTGGCCGTCGCACCGTCATTGAACGTGACCCCGCTGAGAACCCAGACTACGGATGCCGCATTCGCAACGAAGGGCAGTATCGTGCCAAGCAGGCACGCGATCAGGCAGAGCCGTAACGCCTCTCAGCACTGGCAAGAAACCCGTAGGGAAAGTACCATCAAGGGTGGCAACTCCACAATTGCCCGGACGCAATAGCCCAAGTGGCTTAATCCAGATGGGTGAAGGAATGCGTGAAGCGTGCGGGTCTGGCAGCGCCGAGCCGGGCGCGCGTGGCGAAGGCGGTCAGACCGGAAGCCCGCCCCACCTGTGCCACAATTGATGCATGCTTCGCCGGACCTTGGGGCTGGTGCTATTGGTATGCGGGATCGGCTCGGCCGCCGGCACCGCCGATCTCATCGCGCACCGCAACGCCGTCATGCGGCAGATCGGCGACAAGGGCATGCTGATCCTGTATGCCGCCGAACCGCGCATTTATGACAATGACATCGACTGGCCGTACCATCAGGAAGCCGATTTCTTCTACCTCACCGGCCTAGACGAGGCCGGCTGCACGCTGGCCCTGGTGCCGGGTTCGCCCGGCCACGCGGTGATTTTCGTTCCCAATTCCAATCCGGCGCGCGAAGCCTGGACCGGCCATATCCTCACGCACCCCGAGGTGCGGCGAATTTCGGGAATCGACGACGTGCGCGACGCGGCCGATCGCGACGCATTCCTCGCTACGCTGCTGCCGCGCGCGAGCGGCGTGCTCATCGGCGAATACCAAGCCCACGCGCGCGCCGTGGCAGCCAGGGCGGAATTTCCCGCGCCCGAGGCGCTCTACATGATCCTGCCGCCGCATCCGGACTCGGTGGAATACCATCGCGAGCAGGACTTCGCCGGGACGCTTGCGGCCATCGGACCGGGAGTCGCTATCAAGGACGCCGGCCCGATCTTCGACCGCCTGCGTAGCGTGAAATCGCCGCACGAAATCGGCCTCCTCCGCCGCGCCGTCGCGATTACCGCCGAAGGCTTCCAGCGCGCCTTCGCCGATGCCGCGCCGGAGGTGGCGGAATACGAAATCCAGGCACAGTTCGAGTTCACCTTTCTGCGGCGCGGCGGGCACTGGGGCTATCCGTCGATCGTCGGCTCGGGCGTGAATGCCACCACCCTACACTATGAAACCAACCGCGCCCGCATGCATGCGGGCGACCTGCTGCTCATGGATGCCGCCGCCGAATTCGCTGGCTACAGCGCCGACATCACCCGCACGATTCCGGTGAGCGGCCGCTACAGCGATCCGCAGGCCGAAATCTACCGCCTGGTCTGGGAGGCGCAGCAGGCCGCCATCCGGGCGGCGCGGCCGGGCCGCAGCGTCAACCGGGGCGCCGACTCCATGCAGGCCGCGGCCAACCAGGTGTTCGGCCAGGGACTCTACCGGCTCGGCCTGGTGACCGATCCCGCGAGCGAATGGCAGATCAAGGTCTGGTTCAACCACGGCATCGGGCACAGCATCGGGCTGGACGTCCACGATCCCACGCCCGGCGAACTGCAACCCGGCGTGGTGGTGACCGCCGAGCCGGGCGTGTACTTCCGGCCCAACGCGCTCGACGTGCTGCCGAAAGACGAGGAGAGCCGCAAGTTCGCCGCCGCGGTGCGCCCCGCATTCGACAGGTACAAGGGCATCGGTGTGCGGATTGAAGACGACGTGCTGATTACCGCCGGCGAGCCGGAGGTGATTTCTTCCGCCATCCCATCGAAGCTGGAGGATGTGGAGGCGGCCATCGCGCGGCTGCGGGCGGAGTGGAAAGCGCGCCCGCCGGAGTGACGCCGCTCAGGTCTGGAACCCCTTGCGCAGCGAGAAGCGCGTGCGCCCCAATTCGCCGAAGCGCGCTTTCGCGCGCGACTTGATGACGCGGAACTGGGTTTCGCTCAGCGACATCTCGCGGCAGATGTCCTGCTGCCCCTGCTCTTTGAGGTAAAAGCGCACCAGCACCTCGCGGTCGCGGCGGTTCAAGCCGCGCAGGATGCGCATGGCGATCTCGGTGTTTTCGCGCTCGATCATGCCTCGCTCCGGATCCGGGGTGTGATCGGTGACCAGGCCTCCCGGATCGAGTGTCGCAAGCGCCTGGCGCGCTCTGACCAGCGTGGCGATGTGTCCGGCGAGTTGTCGCCGCACTACGGTCCGCACGTAGCCCATTAGCCGCTCGGGTTCGCGCACGTCGCCGTTCTGGATGGATTGCGTGACCATGACGAACATCTCGTGCAGCTTGTCGTCGAGGTCCTGCGCGGGAAGTTGCCGGCAGAGATAGAAGCGCACGCCCGTGTTGAAGACGTGCCACAAATCCTCCATGCCGGATGGGTTGTGGGCGCGGATACGTTCCACTACGTCCGTCCAGGACGGCTCGGCCGGGCCGTTATGGGCTTCCAATTCGGATTCGGCTTCAGCTTCAGGTGTCATTGGCTGCCTACCAGGAAGTAAGCGCCCCAATAGCGCGGGCGCGCGCGCCAGCCTCCGGACTGTATCATTTGGACTTGTGCGGCTTGAAGCGCTGCCGGCGGTGCCGCACCGGCCGACAGTTTTCGATAGAACACGCAAAAGAGGGCGCCGTCGTCGTCGGGCGTTGGATAGCGGCTGGCGGCCACCGATCGGGCGCCCGCCGCGAGGAAGGCGCGAGTCAGCCCCAGCAGGCCCGTTCCCGGCAAGGCAGGACCGCGCGCCGAATCGCATCCGCTGAGCACGACCAGCCCCGCGTGGATGTGCCAGCGCGCGATTTCCGGCGCCGCCAGCAATTCGGGCTCACCGCCATGCCCCATGGTCAACGCAATCGATTCGTTGGCCGGGTCGCGCGGCGACGCGACGAAATGCGCCGCGAAGTGCGCCACCGCGGGATTCGCCTGGAGCTCGGCGGCGGCGTTTTTGCGGGATGCCTGCAAGCCTTCGAGCAGAATGCGGTCGCCGCCCCAGGCGCGCGCGCACGCTTCCAATTCAGAGGCGCTCGAAACCAGCCGCGGAAGGAGCACGCGCGGAGCAAGCGGCGCCGGCCGCGGGAACAGGGCGATGCCCGCCAGGAGCGGCTCGGGACGGCGCGGCAGGCGCGGGTCGGCCGTGTTGTAGACCGGGTCGCCGATGCCCACGAAGACGCGCGGGAAATCGCGTGGGCGGCTTCGCGCATCGAGCCACCAGGCCGCGCCGGGGATGATCTCCAGGACGTGGCTCTGCGCCAGATAGACCGGCCCGCGGCTCTGTTCAGCGAGCGCCGCTACAGGCATCTCGATGAGCCCGGGGTCGAGCGCCAGCAGCCAGCGCCGCTTGTTGCGAAAGCGCCGCGCCAGCGGCCGGAACAGCGTGCCGTAGAGCGCCGCGCCGGCGGGGATGGCGTTCCGGGAATCGTCGCGGATGGCCAGCGCTGCCGCGGAGACCCGCGGCTCGATTTCGCGGCGCGGCGGAAGCCGGTACAGCGCCAGGCCGCCGCGGTCCACGGCCCACAACCAGGATGCCTGTTCGCCGAGCTGAAAGCTGAGCAGCGCGGTGTCGCCGTCGAGCGCGGCGCGCGTGCGGGCCAGCAGGTCTTCGAGAGGCCGCTGCGCGGCGGCGTCAGGCAGCAGCGCACGCAGGCTGTTGGCGCGGTTCTCCTCGGCGGCTGCGAAGGTCTCGCGCGCGAGCGCGGCGTCGTGCGTCTTCCAGTACAGCCGGTTGCCCGCCTCGATGAGCGCGGCGTGGACGTCCTCGATCCAGCCCTCCGCGCCGATGCGGCTGGCATCTTCCGGCGGAACCGATTGGCGCCACGTGCGCGCCAGCCGCACCGCCGTGCGCAGATCGGTCAGCGCATCGCGCAAGCGGCCCTGGCGCAGCCGCACGCACCCGCGGTAATGATACAAGTCCCAGGCGGGCAGCGGTTCGCCCGGCTGCGCGCTCAAGTCAATGGCGCGGTCCAGCAGCGCGGAGGCGGAAGCGATGTCGCCCTGCTCCAACCGCAGCCGGCCCAGGTTGCGATACGACGTTTCGAGCGCCAGGCGGTGCAACTTGCGCACGCGATAGGCTTCCAGCAGAGGCCCTTCCGCGCCGGGCAGGTCGCTACGCTTCAACAGTTCCTCGCCGATGCGGTTCCAGCCGATGGCGTAGAGGTCCCAGTCTCCGGCGCGGTCGGCGCCGTCGATGCCCTGGCGGAAGAGCGCGAGGGCTTCCGGCATGCGGCCCTGGCCGGCGCGCAGCGTGGCCAGTTGGATCTGGAGCTTGGGAAGTTCGCTGGTGAGGGCGCGGGATGGGAACTGGGCGACGGCGCCGGTCAGCCAATCGGCCGCGCGGTCCACCTCGCCGGTGGCCATGTAAACGGCGGCGATGCTGGCGGCCGCCTTGGCGGCGACGGCGCGGTCCCCCACCCGCACAGCCAGCCGCCGCGCTTCCTGAAACGCCGCAAGCGCCGGCCGATATTGACACAGCGCCAGACGGCAGCCGCCTAAATTGCCTAAAGCGCGGGCGGCTATCTGGAACTCACGCGCAACTAATGCAGACTTAGAAAGTGCTTCAAAGGCGGGAGTGGCCTGCGCATAGCGGCCGGCGCGAAGTAGACTTGTTGCATCCCACATGGCTCTTTCCAGCCTGCGGCGAGCAACTACTTGCTTGGTAGTAACCAGGGACTTCGCCCTGTAGTTCGGGACGGGCAATCCCACCGTACCGGACAGCAAAATGAGCAGGCAACCAGCCAGCAGCGCGGCTCTGTTCAAAAAGTTCCAGCTCCCTGTCCTAATAACTACGGGTCACGGCTTATCTCATGGTGCTTCTTTGGGGATATTCACCTCGGAATACCCCCAAAGAATCATACCAGCTTTTGGCCTATATAGGCTACCCGTAAGGGTACTCATTTCAAATTAACGCGCCTGTGGGAGCGCGAGGAGTTAATTCAGGTTTCAGCTTAGTCCACAGTCCGAAAGATGATAATAATCGGATCCGTTGGCATAATTCGCTGTATCGGAAAGGCCTGGAAGGCGGATTCCGCCCGCCCTGCCCTTCCGATTCCAGGCTAGCGCCGCGGCACCGGTCTCCAGCCCGCCTGCCTTTGTAAGTGCTTGCAGGCAAAGGGCAATTATTTCTGAAAATGGCGAACCGGCGACGGGGGGCCAGGGGGCTGCCGGCTGGAAAGCCGGGACGGCGGCCTGGACGGGCCGCTCCGCAGGGCAAGCAAAACGAACCCAATTTTCCGGAAAGCTATTCATTTATAATGAGTTGTAGGATTTGGAGGGGTTCAATGGCGGGGGCATTGGCGCGAAAGCATCCACTACGCCTTGCATTTCTCGTCCGGTTCAGGCAAGCTAATAGGTTTTCTCTACTTTCATGCTGGAACGCGTCTTGTACCACGATCATTGTTTTGACGGGGCGGCGTCGGCTGCCTTCTTCAGCCGCTTTATCGCGGGAGCTGTACACCCGGATGCGGAGTTCCGTTACACGGGGATGGCCCACAGGGCGGAGCAGACGTTCGACCCTGCGCTGTTCGACGGTGACGAGAATGCCATCGTCGATTTCAAATATTCGAGCAACCCGCGGTTGACGTGGTGGTTCGATCACCATCAAAGCGCCTTTCTCACGTTGCAGGATGCGCAACATTTCCGGCACGACACGAGTGGCCGGAAGCTCTACGATCCGAGCTATAAGTCGTGCACCGCATTCATCGCGGCGGTGGCATGCGAGCGGTGGGGCTTCCGGGCAGCGGACCTGGAGGACCTGGTGCACTGGTCGGTGATTATCGACGGGGCGCAATATGAGGACGCGAAGTCGGCGGTCGAACTCGGCGCACCGGCGATGAAGCTGACGCTGGTGATCGAGGCGGCGCAGGGCTCGGACATTATTCACAGGATCATTGGCTGGATGCAGCGGCGGAAGCTGGCGGAGATCGTGGCCGACCCGGAGATTCAGGCGCTGTATGAGCCACTCTATCAGCGGCACGTGGAGTCGATCGATCTCATCCGCAAGCGTGCGCATCAGGACAACGGGGTGGTATTTTTCGATTTAGGCGGATGCGATCTGGAGGGCTATAACAAATTCATCCCGTACTACCTGTTTCCTTCTTCGGTGTACACGGTTTCGGTAAGCCCGTCGAGTTTCCGAACGAAGATATCGGTGGGGTCGAACCCGTGGGCGCCAGAGGTTCCGAAACACAACCTGGCGTCGATCTGCGAGCGCTATGGCGGCGGCGGGCACGCGCGCGTGGGGGCGATCAGTTTACAACCGGGGCAACTGGAACACGCGCGACAGATCGCACGCGAGATTGTGGCGGAGTTGAAGAGCTGAAAACAATGCGGGGGCCGGCTACGAAGGCCGTGGCTTGGGTGGTCAGGCAGCCCGTCTCCGAAAGGGTGCGGAATTCATGCTGCACCATGCGCAGGGCGGTGCGGCCTCCGGCGGTGCGCACGATGCGTCCGGAGATGACGAGTTGCAGCGCCGCCACGTCGTGCAGTCGGATGGGCCAGGCGACGGAGAGCTCGACATTGTGGCCGAGGGGCAACTCGCGGCCGGCATCGAACATCACGCCGCCGCTGGAGAGATCCACGGTATGGCCGGTTCCCGAATCGAGCACCTTGCGGCGGCGGATGAGCTTCCATTTCAGATCGAGCCGGAGCTCGTAGCGGCGGTCGGCGCGGCGGTTGCCGGCGATGTTTTGCAGATGCGAAGCTTCATCAGGCCTACGCATGGCGGAATCGATCATTGCGTATCTCATTATGCTGGGGCGGGGTCGAGGAGAAAAGTCACAAAGGTACCGGATGGGTACTTTGCGGTCTAAGGAGATATCCGAGGACCGACCCAAGCACCTGGAGTAAGTGCATGAAGATTGAGCAGTTTGAGATGGAGCGGATGCAGTCGACGTGGGAAAACGTCGTGGAGATGGATCTGAGCGAAAGCGGGGTGCGGCCGGTGACGCTCAGGGAACTGGCGGAGATGGGGTTGGACATCGAGGGTATTTTAAATACGCCGCTGGGATATAGCCAGTCGAATGGGACGATTCCACTGAGGGAGGCGCTCGCGGAACAGTATCCCGGGGCGACGCCGGACCATATCGAAGTCACGAACGGAACGTCGGAAGCGAATTACCTGCTGGCGCTGGCGCTGGTACGCGCCGGGGATGAGGTGGCCTTCGAGGTCCCGAATTATATGCAGTACTGGGGGCTGCCACGGAGCCTTGGCGCCAAGATGAACTGCTTCCATCTGCGGCTGGATGCAGATTGGGAGCCGGATTGGGAGGAGTTCGAGCGCGGGGTGACGGAGCGGACGCGCCTGGTGTACGTGTCGAACCCGAACAACCCGAGCGGATCGGTGCTTTCCGAGCGGGCGATGCAACGGATCGTGGAGCGCGTGGAAAAGACGGGGAGTTACCTGGTCGCGGACGAAGTCTACCTGGGGGCGGAGATCCAGGGCGAGCGGACGTCGAGCTTTTGGGGGATGGGCGAGCGGGTGATCGTGACCAGCGGGCTTTCGAAAGCGTACGGGATTCCGGGCGTGCGGATCGGGTGGATCGTGGGGCCAAGAGAAGTGGTGGCGGAGTGTTGGGCGCAGCACGATTACGTGACCATCGCGCCGAACAGAATATCCGATGCCATCGCGCGGGTGGCGGTGCGGGCGGATAACCGGGAGAAGCTCTACGCGCGGACGCGGGGGATTCTGCAAGGCAATCTGCCGAGGGTGCGGGAATGGGTGGAGAGCTTCGAAGGCTTCCTGAGCTTTCGCGAGCCGCGAGCGGGGGCGCTGTGCCTGATCCGTTACCATGCCGCGACGCCGAGCGTGGAATTGTGCGAGCGGATTCGCGTGAACCAGAGCGTGCTGATCGTGCCGGGGAAGCAACTCGGGGTGGAAGCGTTCCTCCGGATCTGGATTGGGGGGAAGCCGGAGTTTCTGAAGGAAGGGCTGCGCAGGATCGGGGTGGAGCTGCGGCAAGAAGTCAGAAGCCAGGAGTCAGAAGTCAGAATGGCGCCGCGCGATTCCGACTTCTGACTCCTGGCTCCTCCTTCGTTCAATTTCGGACCCGGCGATATAATTTAATTTATGGCAATCCGACCTGAAGATGCACTGGAGTACCACTCCACACCGCCTGCCGGAAAGATCTCAATCATTCCGACCAAGGCCTGCCGGACGCAAAGAGACCTGAGCCTGGCTTATACGCCGGGAGTGGCCGTACCGTGCCTGGAAATCGAGAAAGACCCGGGCCTGGCCTATAAATACACCGCCAAGGGGAACCTGGTGGGGGTAGTGAGCAACGGGACCGCGGTGCTCGGGCTGGGCAATATCGGCGCACTGGCGGGCAAGCCGGTGATGGAAGGCAAGGGCGTGCTGTTCAAGCGGTTCGCCGACATCGATGTTTTCGATATCGAGCTGGCGACGTCGAACCCGGACGAAATCGTGCGCACCTGCCAGATTCTGGAGCCGACGTTCGGCGGAATCAACCTGGAGGATATCAAGGCGCCGGAATGCTTCTACATCGAGGAGCAGTTGCGGAAGACGATGAAGATTCCGGTGTTCCACGACGATCAACATGGCACGGCGATTATATCGGGCGCGGGACTGCTGAACGCGATCGAGATTACCGGCAAGGACATCGCGAAGATTCGCGTGGTGTTCAACGGCGCCGGGGCGAGCGCAATTGCGTGCGCGCAGCATTACACCAACCTGGGTGTGCGGCGCGAAAACATCCTGATGTGCGACACCAAGGGCGTGATCTACGAAGGCCGCACGGAGGGGATGAACCCGTATAAAGCGCGGTTTGCGGCGAAGACGAAGGCGCGCACGCTGAAGGAGGCGCTGGAGGGCGCGGACGTGTTCTTCGGGCTTTCGAGCGGCGGCTGCGTGACGCAGGACATGGTGCGAGGGATGGCGGCAAACCCGGTGATTTTCGCGCTGGCAAATCCGGACCCGGAGATTACGTACGAGGACGCCAAGGCAGCGCGGCCGGACGCGATCGTGGCGACGGGGCGGTCGGATTATCCCAACCAGGTGAACAACGTGTTGGGGTTCCCGTTCATTTTCCGCGGGGCGCTGGACGTGCGGGCGACCACCATCAACGACGAAATGAAGCTGGCGGCCACGCGCGCGCTGGCGGCGCTGGCCAAGGAAGACGTTCCGGATTCGGTGCTGCGGGCGTACGGGGTGGACCGGCTGGAGTTCGGGCGGGAGTACATTATTCCGAAGCCGTTCGATCCGCGCGTGCTGATCTGGGAAGCGGCAGCGGTGGCGCAGGCGGCCATGGAGAGCGGTGTGGCGCAGCGGAAGCTCGACCTCGGCGAATACCGCGAGGAGCTGGAGCGGCGGCTGGGCAAGGCCCAGGTGGTGATGCGCGCCATGATGAACAAGGCGCGGCGGGACCCCAAACGCATTGTGTTCGCGGAAGGCGGGGAGAGCAAGATCCTGCGCGCGTGCCAGATCCTGGTGGACGAGAAGATCGCGCATCCGATTCTGCTGGGCGACGAAAAGAAGATCCGGGCGACGGCGGCGGAGCTGCGCTTGAATCTGAATGGCATTGAGGTTATGGACATCAACCATGTTCCGCGGCTGGAAGAGTACACGGAAGAGCTGTACAGCCTGCGGCAGCGCAAGGGGATCACGCGGACGGAAGCGGCGCAGCTCATCCGCAAACCGGTGACCATGGCGAGCATGATGGTGCGGCTGGGCGACGCAGACGGGCTGGTGGCCGGGTTGACGATGCACTATCCGGATACCATCCGGCCGGCGCTGGAGGTGATCGACGTGCGGCCGGAGGTGCAGCACGTGGCGGGCGTCTACGTGCTGATCACGCCCAAGGGCGACCTGTACTTCCTGGCGGACGCTACGGTGAACATCGAGCCGAACGCCGAGGAACTGGCGGAGATCGCCATCATGGCGGCGGAGAAGGCGCGGCGATTCAACGTGGAGCCGCGCGTGGCGATGCTCTCGTTCTCGAATTTCGGAAGCACGCGGCATCCCCTGTCGGAGAAAGTGCGGCGGGCGACGGAACTGGTGCGGCAGCGCGCGCCGGGGCTGATGATCGACGGCGAAATGCAGGCGGATACGGCGGTGGTGCCGCAGATCATCGACCAGACCTATCCGTTCAGCACGCTGAAGGGTGGGGCGAACGTGCTGATCTTCCCCAACCTGGAATCGGGAAACATCGCCTACAAGCTGCTGCACCGGATCGGCGGGGCGGAGCTGATCGGGCCGCTGCTGACCGGCATGTCGAAGCCGGTGCACGTGCTGCAACGGGGCTCGGAAGTGAACGACATCGTGCACGTGGCGGCGGTGGCGGTAGTGGACGCGCAGGAGATCGGGAAGCCGTATCGCGTGATGGAGAGCGTGCGGGGATAGGCTGGCGGGACAAGGAGGAGTGCGGGGCAAGCAGCGCCCGCCCCACACTCCGGGTCCCGGCAACTCATTCACTTACCTTACAGTAATTTAGCGGCTTGGCTAATGCTGCCACCTACGACCGCCTTAGTAACGGACAGCGGTTCCAATACTGCCTACGCTGAAATTCAAGCCGGGATATGTCGACAGGCCCGCCATGAAGATTTCGTTTGGACTGGCAAAAACGAATGCGAACGTGCCGGTCACACCCGCCTTGAGCTGGAGGGTGCCACCCGAGCAATCCGCACTCATCGTGTAGGCCCCCTGTTGCATCAACCCGGGCCCGCTCAGTGAACTGAGGCCGCTGGCCACGTTCACCAGGACATTCAACAGGCCGCGGTTGCCGGATACCGACGCAGTCAGGAACCCGTTCTCCGCTGTAAGGACGTCGTGGCTTACAAACGACCACTTTCCCGCAAATACGGAGAGAGGGTCGGCCCCACCGCAAGTGGGCGGCCCCGGCAACTTCACCGCCTTCCCGTAATCTCCAACGCCGGGAATGCCGATGAGATTCGACCTGACCGCGTCGTTGGTCGCCACGAGAAACATCTGCGTGCCGCCCGCGGCGAAAACGAACCGGTATGACAAAGCATAGGTAGCGCCGGTGAAAACGAGCGTGCCTCCGGAGCAGTCCGGATCGATGGTGTAGATGCCGGTCGCCTGATTATTTTCACTGTCGTACTGAGTGAAGTAGTTCTCCGTGATCGACAATCTTCCCACCGTAAAGCTTCCGTTCGGAACCATCTTTGCGGTGAAGATCCCCACTGCCGAGTCCGCCAGATCGCTAGTTCGGAAAGCCCAGGTTGTGCCGTCCAGCTGCTGGATGGGGAGGGCCGGGTTAATACATTGCGCTCCCGCCGGCAGCGGCATAAGTGAAACAGCAAGCATACAAACCGCAACCGTTGCAATACTTACTCGCATATAAACCTCCGATGTCTGTGAACACCGCCGCTCAACCACTCTTGTCTGGAATAGTAAGTGCGACTTGATTGGCGCTGTCGCAAGTAACATACTCCTTAGTAAGATTGAGGACAAGTGAAATCGGTGCCCGCGGGGAGGTGGGTGTGCGCCAACGCACCATGGCGGGGCCGCCGGGAATATCCCCGGCCAAATCCTGCAATGGCGCGCCAGGTCTTCAGACCCGCGGCGCGAATTCCGCTTATCTGCCCCCGCCCAGCAGTTTCAGATCTTTCAGCACGCTGAGCATGCCGGGGACGAGCGTGACCACGAAGAGCACGGGCAGGATGAAGACCACGATGGGGAAGAGCATTTTGATGCCGGCTTTGCCGACGGCGGCTTCGGCGCGGAGGCGGCGGCGCGTGCGGAGGGCGTCGGCGTAGACCTTCAGCGCCTGGGCGAGGCTGGTGCCGAATTTCTCGCTCTGCACGATCATGGCGGCCAGCGACTTGATGTCCTCGATGCCGGTGCGGCGCACGAACTGGTCGAACGACTTGGTGCGCTCCTGGCCGGCGCGCACCTGCATCACCACGGTGGCGAATTCGTTGGCCAGCGCGGGATAGATGTACTGCATCTCCTCGCTGACGCGCATCATGGCCTGGTCCAGCGCGAGACCGGTGCCGAGCACGATGCCCAGCAGGTCCACGGTATCGGGCAGGGCTTCCTGGAGCTTGCGGCGGTAGCGCTTCATCAGGCGCGTGACCACGATCTTGGGGAAGATCACGCCGATGATGCAGGAGACCACGAAGCCGGTGAAGAGCGAGGCCGGCGGGTTCTTGCGATTCAGCCAGAGCATCACCGCGGTGAAGGAAAGGATGAGGAGCGCGGTGAGGAGCGCGTAGATGGCCAGGGCGTTCTTGCGGCGGATGCCGGCGCGGCGCAGGTGCCTGTCCGATTCGTGCAGCCAATCGTCGCCGCCGGGGATGAGGCTTACAAAATAGAGGATGCGGCCGAGGCCGCTGCCCGAGCTTTTGCGGCGCCCGGTGCGCGCGGCCACCGCCATGGCCTGGGATTGCAACTCTTCGAGGCGGTCGCCGAGCGGGTCTTCCTGGGTCTGGAAGAGCTCGCGGCCGCTCCAGATGAGCAGCGAGAGCGTGGCGCCGGTAACGAGGAAGAAAAGGATATTGGTCAGCATAGGGCGCTCATACGCGGATGTTAGCGACTTTGCGAATGATGAGAATGCCGATGCATTCCCAGATGATGGCGGCGGTGAAGATCTTGATGCCCACCGGGTCGGTCCAGAGCAGGCGCATGTATTCCGGCTTGAGAAACCAGAAGCCCAGGCCCACCACCACGGGCAGGGCGCAGAGGATGCCGGCGGAGAAGCGCTGCTGGGCGGTGTGGGCTTTCAGCTTGGCGGCCATATTCAGGCGCTCGCGCACCAGCATGGAGAGGTTTTCGAGGACGGCCACCATGTTGGCGCCGGTCTGGCGCTGGAGGATGAGGGCGGTGATGAAAAATTTCAGGTCG
>JAJYLS010000391.1 GCA_021787555.1 Acidobacteriota bacterium
TCGTGCAGCTCGCGCGCGATTTTGCGCCGTTCCTCGTCTTGGGTCTGCAAGAGCCGCCCCAGCAAATCGCTCAGCGAGGCTTCCGCGATTTTCCGGTCGGTGATGTCGAGCAGCACCCCTTCCAGATAGGCCCCGCTCTCGTCCCGGATGATATGCCCCCGGTCCAGCACCCAGCGGATGCGCCCGTCGCGATGGCGGATGCGGTATTCCAGCGCGTAAGGGCCGGGCTGCCGCGCCTGCCGCAGCTCTTCGGCGGCCTTGGCCGCGTCCTCCGGCTCCAGCAGTTCCAGCATGCCGCGCTGGCCTTGCAGGAACTCCGCTGGCGCGTGGCCGCATAAACTTTCAATCGAGTCGCTGACGAACAGTGTTTCCCCGCTCTCCGCCGTGCGCCGGTACACCGCGCCCGGAAGGTTGGCGATTAACGTGCGCAGCCGCGCCTCGTTCGCCCGCACTTCCGCGTTCTTCTGGTACAGTTCCAGGAAAATGCGCGCCTTCGCCTTCAGCACCTCGGGCATGAAGGGTTTGAAAATGTAATCGACCGCGCCCACCCCATAGCCGCGGGTGATTTCGCCGGCGCGGGCGTCCGCGGCGGTGATGAAGATGATCGGCGTATGGCGCGAGCGCTGCCGCTTGCGGATCAACTCCGCCGTCTCATAACCGTCCATGTCGGGCATGCGCACATCCAGCAGAATCACCGCAAAATCGCGGTCGAACAGCAGACGTAGGCATTCCTGCCCCGAGTGCGCCCGTACCAGCTCCTGGCCCAGGTCGCGTAATATCGCCTCCAGGGCGATCAGGTTGCCCTCGTTGTCGTCCACCAGCAGAATGCCGCCCTGGCCCCGCCCGGGGCTCCTGGCCTCCGCCCCGGCCGCCGCCGCCGCTGCTGGGGGCGCCCGTTTGATTTTCCCGTTCCGCGGCTCCCCCGCCTCCCGTTTTAGCGGGGCGCGCGGCATCTCGGGCTCCGCCGCCGCCTCTTGCGCTGTTTTTGCCATCACGCTGCTCCTTGCGCCTTCTCATCGCCCGGCGTCCTGTTCGCCCTGCGTCCGGTTGCGGCCGGATTCTGGCGAAAGCATGAACGCCTAAAACTCAAAAAGGCCGGGCCGCCGGCGGCGGCCTCGGGCTAATTCTGTCCCGCCACGGCCGTTTCGCCCGGCGCCGCCGGCGGCTCGTCCGCGCTGCGCTTGGCCGGGCGGCGCGGCGTGGGATAGAGCCACACCCGCAAAAGCGACAGCAGCCGCTCCGTTTCCACCGGCTTGGGAATGTAGTCGGATGCGCCTGCCGCCAGGCAGCGCTCGCGGTCGCCCTGCATCGCCTTGGCGGTTAGCGCGATGATGGGCAGCGCCGCCAGCGCTGGCTGCTGCCGGATTTCCCGCATCGCCTGGTAACCGTCCATCTCCGGCATCATGATGTCCATCAGCACCAGATCGATGCTGGGATTCGCCTCCAGCACCTCCAGCCCGGCTTTGCCGTTCTGCGCGTAAATCACATTCATCCGGTGTTGCTCCAGCACGCTGGAGAGCGCATAGATATTGCGCATGTCGTCGTCCACGATCAGCACCGTTCTGCCGCTCAGCATCGGGTCCTGGGCTTCCATTTGCGCCAGCATCTGCCGCCCGGCTTCGCTCATTGCCGCCGCCGGACGGTGCAGAAACATGGAGACTTCCTTCACCAGCCGCTCCGGCGAGTTGATGTCCTTGACCACGATCGCGCTGGTGAGGGCCTCCAGCTCCCGCATCGCCTCCGGCGTCAGCTCCATCCCCGTGTGCACCACGATCGGCAGGTGCAACAGTCCGATCTCGAGCTGGATCTTTTCTGTCAGTTCCTGCCCGCTCATGTCCGGCAGTTTCAAATCCAGCACCATGCAGTCGAACGGCTCGTTTTTCAGCAGCGCCAGCGCCTCCGCGCCGCTGGCCGCGCTCCGGATTTCCGTATCGTCGCCGCCCAGGAGCAGCTCCATCGCCGCCCGCTCGTCTTCCGAGTCTTCCACCAGCAGCAGCCATTTCTTCCGCCGCTCCAGCAGCGCCTGCAGCTTGGCCAGGCTTTGCCGGATCTGATCCAGTTCCACCGGCTTGCGCAGGAACGTGAACGCGCCGCCGCGATAGGCCCGCTCCGGCTCGTCTCCGCCCGAAAGCACCTGCACCGGAATGTGCCGCAGCTCCAGATTGTGCTTGAAATAATCCAGCAGCGCCCAGCCTTCCATGTCGGGCAGGCGCAGGTCGAGCGAAATGGCGTGCGGGCGGTAGCGCCGCGCCAGCGCGATGCCGGCCTCGCCGCTGCGCGCGTTCAGCGCCCGGAAACCCAGCTCCCGCGCCGCCTCCATCAGCAGCCCGGCAAACGTCGGGTCGTCTTCGATCAGCAGGATCACCCGGTCGCCCGGCTGGATCCCTTCCCGGTCGTCCTGGATGTCGCCCGGCAGCAGCGTCAGCCGGCGGTCCTGTTCCGCTTCCATCGCCGTTTCGCTCCAGGTCGAGGTCGAGCTTTCCGTGACCGGCGCTTCCTTCAGCCCGCGCCGCACCGGCACGAAATGCTCCGGCAGGTATAGCGTAAACGTGCTGCCCGCGCCCGGCGCGCTCTCCAGTTGAATTTCTCCCCCCAGCAGCTTCGCCACCTCGCGCGAGATCGACAGCCCCAAGCCCGTGCCGCCGTACTTGCGGCTGGTCGAGCTGTCCGCCTGCTGGAATGGTTCGAAAATCACCTGGAATTTTTCCGGCGCGATGCCAATGCCGGTGTCTTGCACCGAAAAGAAAATCACCTTTTCCGCGCGGTTCAGGATCTCTTGCTCCTTCGTCCAGCCCCGCTGCGCCACGCCGATCTTCAACCGCACCTTGCCTTCCTGCGTGAACTTGAAGGCGTTCGATAGCAAATTGCGCAGCACCTGCTGGATGCGCTTGGAATCGGTCTCGAAGCTGGCCGGCAGCTCGCCGCTCAGCTCCACCTCGAAATCCAGCTTCTTCGCTTGCGCCACCGGCCGGAAGCCGGCCTCCACTTCCTCGCGGATATCCTTGAAGCGCACCTGCCCGGCGTCCACCGACATCGTGCCCGACTCGATCTTCGACAGGTCGAGAATGTCGTTGATCAGCGCCAGCAGGTCGCTGCCCGCCATGTGAATCGTGCGCGCATGCTCCACCTGCTTCGGCGTCAGATTGCCTTCCAGGTTCTGGAACAGCATCTTGGAGAGAATCAGCAGGCTGTTCAGCGGCGTGCGCAGCTCGTGCGACATGTTGGCCAGAAACTCGTTTTTGTACTTCGAGGTCATCTGCAACTGTTCCGCCTTCTCGTTCAGTTCGGCGTTCTTCTGTTGCAGTTCCGCCGTCAGTGCCTGCGAGCGCTTCAGCAGGTCCTCGGTCCGCATCGTGGCCGCGATCGTGTTCAGCACGATGCCGAACAGCTCCGTCAACTGGTCGAAAAAGAGCTGGTGCACGTCGCTGAAGCGCTTGAACGATCCCAGCGTGATCACCGCCTTGACCTGCTTTTCAAACAGCACCGGTAAAACCACCACGTTCGCCGGCTGGGCTTCGACCAGCCCGGTATGGATGGTCCAGCCTTCCTCCGGCACGTTTTCCACCATCAGCTTCTTGCGGTCGCGCGCCGCCTGGCCGACCATCGTCTCCCCCAGGCGGATGCGCGGCGGCAGCGCCCGCGTGCCGGCGAAAGCCGTCACCAGCTCCAGCGGCTCGTCCGGGTTCTCGTCGTTATAGGTGTAAAACACCCCATGCTGCGCTTCCACCAGGTCGGCCAGTTCCGACAGGATCTGATTGGCCACCGTTTGCAGCTCGCGTTGTCCCTGCAGCATGCGGCTGAACTTGGCCAGGTTGGTCTTCAGCCAGTCCTGCTCCGCGTTTTTGCGCGTGGTGTCGCGCAGGTTGCGGATCATCTCGTTGATGTTGTCTTTCAGCACCTCGACTTCGCCGCGCGCTTCCACCGCGATGGATCGCGTCAAGTCGCCCGCCGTCACCGCCGTCGCCACGTCCTTGATCGCGCGCACCTGCGTGGTCAGGTTGGCCGCCAATTGGTTGACGTTGTCGGTCAGGTCCTTCCAGGTTCCGGCCACGTCTTTCACCTGCGCCTGCCCGCCCAGCTTGCCTTCCGTGCCCACCTCGCGCGCCACCCGCGTCACCTCGCCCGCGAAGGCGTTGAGCTGGTCCACCATGGTGTTGATCGTGTCCTTCAACTGCAGCAGCTCGCCTTTCACTTCCACCGTGATCTTGCGCGACAGGTCGCCCTTCGCCACCGCCGTGGTCACTTCCGCGATGTTGCGCACCTGGTTGGTCAGGTTCGAGGCCATCGAGTTGACGTTTTCCGTCAGGTCTTTCCAGACGCCGCCCACGCCGCGCACCTTCGCCTGCCCGCCCAGCTTGCCTTCCGTGCCCACCTCGCGCGCCACCCGCGTCACCTCGCCCGCGAACGCGTTCAACTGGTCCACCATCGTATTGATGGTGTCTTTCAACTGCAGAATTTCGCCCTTGGCTTCCACCGTGATCTTGCGCGACAGGTCGCCCTTGGCCACC
>JAJYLS010000392.1 GCA_021787555.1 Acidobacteriota bacterium
CTTGGCCTTCAGGAACTGCCCGTTCATGTAGGCGATGACGCTCAGCTTGATGCCCTTGGGGCAGACGGCTTCGCATTCGCCGATATTGGTGCAGCTTCCGAAGCCTTCCGCCTGCATCTGGGCCACCATGGCCGTGGCGCGGCTCTCGCGCTCGGGATCGCCCTGCGGCAGCACGCCCAGGTGCGTGATCTTCGCGCCCACGAACAGCGACGCCGAGCCGTTCGGGCACATGGCTACGCACGCGCCGCAGCCGATGCACGCCGCCGCGTCCATCGAACGGTCCGAGTCTTCCTTCGGCACCAGGATGGCGTTGCCGTCCGGCGCGCTGCCGGTCGAAACGGAGATGAATCCGCCCGCGGCGATGATGCGGTCGAACGCGCTGCGGTTCACCACCAGATCTTTCACCAGCGGGAACGCCTTCGAGCGCCACGGCTCGACGTACAACTCGTCGCCGTCCTTGAAACGCCGCATGTGAAGCTGGCAGAGCGTGGTCTCGGGCAGCGGGCCGTGCGCCACGCCGTTCACCATGGCGCCGCACATGCCGCAGATGCCCTCGCGGCAATCGTGGTCGAATGCCACCGGCTCCTCGCCCTTGGCGATGAGGTCCTCGTTCAGCACGTCGAGCATTTCCAGGAAGGACATGTGCTCGCTGACGTTGGGCACCTCGTACCGCGCCATGCGCCCCTTTTCGCCCGCGTTCCGCTGCCGCCAGATATGGAGAATGATTCGCATTACTTGTAGCTCCGTTGCGCCGGATGCACGTATTCGAAATTCAGCGGCTCCTTATGCAGTTCGGGCGCGTTGCCCACGCCGCGGAACCCCCACGCGGCGACGTAGCTGTAATGCTGGTCGTCGCGCGCCGCCTCCCCGTCCGGCGTCTGGTACTCCTCGCGGAAATGGCCGCCGCAGGACTCGTTGCGCTCGAGCGCGTCGGTGCAGATGAGCTCGGCAAGCTCGAAGAAATCCGCCACTCTTCCGGCTTTTTCCAGCGACTGGTTCAACTCCTCACCGGCGCCGAGCACCTTCACGTCGTGCCAGAACTGCTCGCGCATCTCCGGAATCTTGGAGAGCGCAAACTTCAATCCTTCCGCCGTGCGGGACATCCCGCAGTACTCCCACATCAGCTTGCCGAGGTCGCGATGGAACGAATCCACCGAGCGCGTGCCTTTGTTCTCCAGCAGCCGTTTGGTCACGCAGGTGACCTGGTTTTCCGCCTCCTGCACCGCCGGATGCGTGCTGTCCGCCTTCTCCAGCTTGTTGGAGGCCAGGTAATCGTTGATGGTATTGGGCAGCACGAAGTAGCCGTCGGCCAGCCCCTGCATGAGCGCGCTGGCACCCAGGCGGTTGGCGCCGTGGTCCGAGAAATTGGCTTCGCCGATGACATACAGCCCGGGAATGCTGGACATCAGGTTGTAGTCCACCCAAAGGCCGCCCATGGTGTAATGGATCGCCGGGAAGATGCGCATGGGTACGTTGTAGGGGTCCTCGCCGGTGATCCGGTTGTACATGTCGAACAGGTTGCAGTAGCGCTCCTTGATGACGTGCGCGCCCAGCCGCTCGATGGCATCGCGGAAATCCAGGTACACCGCCAGCCCCGATTCGCCGACGCCGCGGCCCTCGTCGCACACCATCTTGGCGTTGCGCGAGGCCACGTCGCGGGGCACCAGGTTGCCGAAGGCCGGGTAGCGCCGCTCCAGGTAATAATCGCGATCGTCCTCGGGGACCTTGCTGGGCGGCCGCGTGTCGCCGGTCTTCTTAGGCACCCACACGCGCCCATCGTTGCGCAGCGATTCGCTCATCAGGGTGAGCTTGGATTGGTATTCGCCCGAGACCGGAATGCACGTGGGGTGGATCTGCGTGTAGCACGGATTGGCGAAGAACGCGCCGCGCTTGTGCGCCCGCCAGATGGCCGTGGCGTTGGAGCCCTTGGCATTGGTCGAAAGGTAATAGGCGTTACCGTATCCGCCGGTGCCCAGCACCACGGCGTCGGCCAGGTGCGATTCCACCTTGCCGGTGAGCAGGTTGCGCGTGACGATGCCGCGCGCCCGGCCGTCGATCACGATGAGGTCGAGCATTTCGGTGCGCGGGTGCATCTCGACCTGCCTGCGGCCGATCTGCCGCTCGAGCGCCTGGTAAGCGCCGAGCAGCAACTGCTGGCCCGTCTGCCCGCGCGCATAGAACGTGCGCGAAACCTGCGCGCCGCCGAAGCTGCGGTTATCCAGGTAGCCGGAATATTCGCGCGCGAACGGCACGCCCTGTGCGACGCACTGGTCAATAATGTTGAGGCTGATCTGCGCGAGGCGGTAGACGTTGGATTCCCGCGACCGGAAATCGCCGCCCTTCACGGTGTCGTAGAAGAGCCGGTAGATGCTGTCGCCGTCGTTGTGGTAATTCTTGGCCGCGTTGATGCCGCCCTGCGCCGCGATGCTATGGGCGCGCCGCGGCGAATCCTGGAAACAGAAGGACTGGACGTTGTACCCCAGCTCGGCCAGGGTGGCCGCGGCGGAGCCGCCCGCCAGGCCGGTCCCCACCACGATGATCGTGTGCTTGCGCTTGTTCGACGGGTTCACCAGCTTGAGGCTGAAGCGGTGGCGGTCCCAGCGCGTCTCAATCGGCCCGGTCGGGCATTTCGAATCGAGTTCCATGGATTACCTCAGCACTCCAATCAGCACGCACACCGGGATGGAGCAAAATCCGATGGCGATCAGAATCGCCGCTACCGCCGCGGCCGTCTTGATGCGCGTGGCACGGACGAACCCCACCGACTGGAACATGCTCCACAGCCCGTGGTACAGGTGCATGCACAGCAGGATCATGGCGAAGATGTAGAATCCCGCAATCGCCGGATTTTGGAATCCGGCGATGATGTTGGCCCGCACGTCCGGCGTATTGGGGTTGCCGTTGATGTCCGTCAGCGGCAGGACCGAACCGGTGGTCAAATGCAGAATGTGGAAGACGACGAACGCCGCGATGATCGGGCCGCTCCACACCATGGTGCGCGCCGCGTACGCGGTCGGCACGTCATCCTTCTTGTAATAGCCCACCGGCCGCGCCGCCCGGTTCTGCAACCAGAGCTGCACCGCCGCGATAATGTGCAGCACCACGGCGGCGACCAGAAACGCCCGCACGGCCCACAGCGCCGCGGCGTTCGCGGGGTTGTGCAGGAAAGCCGCGTAGCGGTTGATCTGGTCGGGATCGGCCGCGAAGATCTGTAAGTTCCCGAGCAGGTGGCCTATGACATAGGCGACAAGGATCACGCCGGTGACGGCCATGACCGCTTTCTTGCCGACCGGTGCCGCGTAGAAACCCACCGCCCGGTGTAGGGGTGTAGTAGCGATTGCGCTCATTCGGAAATCCTGGATGGGGCGAACTGTCGTCGCCAAGATTTGGTGTCATCCCGTCGCAGGGATGCACAAAGCGGGACTGAAGCTCTCAAATTCCCAGTATACGCCGCAGGAGGCGGTGCGGGGAGCGCGAGGGCAGGTTCCGAGCCCTGCGCCCACCGCGCGCTACAATCGAAACTCGCCTGACATGACAAAACTCTTTCTCGGTGTGGATGGCGGCCAGTCTGGGACAACCGCCATGATTGGCGATGAAGCCGGCCGCGTGCTCGGCGCGGGCGAAGCCGGGCCCTGCAACCACGCCACCGCCGCGGAAGGGCGTGCGCGGCTCGAACGCGCCGTCGCGGAAAGCCTCGCCGCGGCCTGTGCGCACGCCGCCCTGGATCCCGCATCCGTCGCGTTTCAGGCTGCCTGCTTCGGGATGAGCGGCGGTCCGGAGGATAAGCGCGAAATCCTGGCCGGCATCATCCGCGCCGCGCGGCTCATGGTCACGCACGACGCCGCCATCGCGTTGGCGGGGGCCACGGCTTCGGGGCAGGGAATTGCGGTGATCGCCGGCACCGGCTCGATCGCCTACGGACGCAATGCCGCGGGCAGCGCGCGTGCCGGCGGATGGGGCTACCTGTTCGGCGACGAAGGCGGCGCGTTCTCGATCGCCCGCGAAGCGCTGCGCGCCGCGTTCCGCATGGACGAAGGCTGGGGCCCGCCCACCGCGGTGCGCGACGCGCTGCTAGCCGCCACCGGCGCCGCCGGCGCGAACGAAGCGCTCCACCGCCTCTACACGCCGGATTGGCCGCGCTCGCGCGTGGCCGCGCTGGCTCCGCTGGTCGACCGGGCCGCCAGCGATGGCGACGGCGTCGCCGCTGAAATCCTCAACCGCGCCGCGCAGGAACTGGCGCTGCTGGCCGCCGCCGTCCGCGGCCAACTGTGGAAACCGGGCGATGCGGTCGATGTCGCGTACATCGGCGGCGTCTTCCAGAGCCGCCGGTTGCTCGAACGCTTCCGCCTGCTGGCCGAGATGGAGCAGGGGACTCGCTGCGCGCCTCCGCTACACGGCCCCGCGGAAGGCGCGCTCCTGGAAGCCTGGCGGGCCGAGGGCCTGAATCCCACCATAAAGTTTACATAATATCCCTTATCGGAAGTTTAGTGGAACACCTTC
>JAJYLS010000393.1 GCA_021787555.1 Acidobacteriota bacterium
CGCGGAGGACATCTTCCGCACGGATGGGGAGCTTGCCGATGCGCACCCCGGTGGCGTGGAAGATGGCGTTGGCGATGGCCGGCGCGGGGCCGTTGATGGGCACCTCGCCCACCGATTTTGCGCCGTAAGGGCCGAGAGGCTCTTCGGTGGGGACCAGAATGGTGGTGAGCTCCGGCATGTCTTTGGCGGCGAGGATTCTGTAATCGAGGAAATTGGCGTTCATGGGGCGGCCGCGATCATCGAGCAGCAATTCTTCGGTGAGGGCGTAGCCGAGGCCTTGCGTGACCGCGCCCTCGACCTGGCCTTCGGCCTGCATGGGATTGATGACGGCGCCGGCATCGACGGCGGTGGCGAGGTGCAGGACGCGCACCTGCCCAGTTTGCGTATCCACTTCCACCTCGGCGAAAGTGGCGCAGAAAGGCGGCGGGCTATCGGTATTGAAATGCGAGGCGCCGCCCATGATCTGCGTCTTTTCGCGGTAGAGAGCCTGGAGTGCCACGTCGGCCATGGACACGCGGCGCGCCGGATCGGTCCGGCAATAGACCTCGTTGTTGGCGCAGGCCAGAACCTCGATCGGCACGTCGAGCATGCGCGCGGCCACCGCCAATACCTGCAAGCGGACTTTCTCCGCGGACTTTTTGACCGCGCCGCCGGAGATGATGGTGGTGCTGGAGGCATAGGCGCCGACATCGAAGGGCGTGGTATCGGTATCGCCGGAAGTAATGACGATGCGGTCGAGGGTGATGCCGAGGGTTTCGGCGGCGATCTGGGAGAGAGCGGTATCGGCGCCGCCGCCCACGTCCGCCGCGCCGGCCTGGAGAAAGAACGAGCCATCCTCGTTCATCTTGAGGAAGGCGGAGGCCCAGTCCACCCCGGCGATGCCGCTGCCTTGCATGCTGCACGCCATTCCGACGCCGCGCTTCAAGCGGCCGTTGCGCCGGGGCAGGGTAGCGCGCTTGCGCTGCCAGTCGATGGCCGCGGCGCCGCGATCGAGGCACTCCGCGAGGCCGCAGCTTCGGATGATGCGCGGCAGACCTTCCTTGCCTTCGCCAAGTTGGGCGGAGAGGCGGTCCACGTCGCCAAGACGGATGGCATTCGTTCGGCGGAATTCGACGGGATCGATTTTCAGGTCGTGACAGATTTCGTCCACCAGGCTTTCCTGGGCGAAGAAGCCCTGGGGGCAGCCGTAGCCGCGGAAGGCGCCGGCCACGGGCGTGTTGGTGTAGACGATGTCGCAGTCGAAGCGCATGTGCGGCGCGCGATAGAGCGGCAGCACCTTGCTGCCGGTATTACCCTGGACGGTGTTGGCGTGGCTGCCGTAAGCGCCGGTGGTGGCGAGCACCTGCATGTGGCTGGCCACCAGGGTGCCGTCGCGCTTGACGCCCATCTTCAGCCGCAGGATTTGGGGATGCCGGCTGCGCGCCATGTAGAACTCTTCCTCGCGCGTGTATTCCATCTTCACGGGGCGGTGCGCGGCCAGTGCGAGCGCGGCGCAGATGTCTTCGAGCAGCATTTCCTGCTTGCCGCCGAAGCCGCCGCCGATGCGCGGCTTGATCACATGGATGCGGCTCACCGGGATTTGCAGTATCCGCGCCACCTGGCGGCGGCAATGGTAGGGCACCTGGGTGCTGGTGCGGATGACGAGGCGGCCATCGGCATCGAGCCAGCAGATGGCGATGTGCGGTTCGAGCATGGCGTGCTGCTGGCGCTGGGTGCGGAATTCGCGCTCGAAGATGTAATCCGATTCGCGAAAGCCCTCGTCCACGTTGCCAATCTCGCGCAGAAGGTGGCCGGCGAGGTTGCGCCCGGCATCGTAGATTTTGGATGAATCCGGCTCGTCATGGATGACCGGCGCGCCGGGCTCGATGGCTTTTTCCATGTCCAGAACCGCGGGCAGGACCTCGTAATCGACTTCGATCAGTTTCAGGGCCTCTTCGGCGAGGGCGCGGCTTTCGGCTGCTACGGCCGCCACGCGGTCGCCCACGAACCGCACCTTGGAATCGAGCAGGTAGGTGTCATAGGGCGAGGGTTCGGGCCAAGCCTGGCCGGCGGTGGTGTGAGGCACGCGCGGCACATCCTTGTAAGTAAGGACGGCGTGCACACCGGGCAGGGCCCTGGCTTTGCGCGGGTCGATTTTCAAAATGCGGGCGTGCGCGTGGGGGCTCGGCAGAATCTTGCCGTAGAGCATGCCGGGGAGGCGGATATCGCCGGTGAACGCGGGAGCGCCGGTCACCAGTTTCCTGCCTTCGACTTTGCGGAGGTCTTTGCCGACTACCGCATGGTTATTGTTCACCGCGACACCTCCGCCGCTTTGGCACGGGCAGGGCGTTTTTTGGTGCTCGCGGCGAGGACCGCCTCGACGGGCTTGCGATATCCCGTGCAGCGGCAGAGATGGCCGGAGAGCGCTTCGCGGACCTCGGCTTCACTCGGATGGGGATGGTGCGCCAGGAGCGCTTTGGCAGCCAGGATCATGCCGCCGGAGCAGAAACCGCATTGCACCGCGCCGCGATCGAGGAAGGCTTCCTGGAGCGGATCGAGGGTTTCGGGTTTAGCGAGGCCCTCGATGGTGAGGATTTCGGCGCCTTCCGCCTGCGCGGCGAACATGAGGCAGGAATTGATGGGCTTGCCATTCACCAGGACGGTGCAGGCACCGCACTCGCCTGTTTCGCAGCCGCGCTTGACGCCGAAATAGCCCTCGCGGCGCAGGACATCGAGCAGGATGTCGCCGGGCGCGATGGTCCAGTGTTTGGCAACTCCATTGACGGTAAGCCGCAGTTCCATGTGTTTCATAGGGAGTACCCCGCTCGGGCAGCGCACTGCTCGAGCGCCCTGCCGGTCAAGACCCGGCTGATTTCGCGGCGATAGTCCGCAGAAGCGCGGATGTCGCCGATGGGGTGCACGGTGTCGGAGACCGATTCCGCGGCTTCGGCGAGCAGCGCGCGATCGAGGATGCGGCCGGTCATCAAGGCCTCGGCCGCGGGCATGCGCAGGGGCAGCGGCGCGACAGCGCCCAGCGCGATGCGCGCCCATTTGACGCGCCCGCGCGCATCGAGTTGCAGACCCGCGGCGACATTCACCAGGGAAATATCCACCGCGGTCCGTCCGAACTTTTGAAAGCACCAGCCGCCGCGCGCGGCCGACGGTTCCAGGAACACGATTTCGACCAGCAGGGCGTTTTTCATTTTGCCGGCGCACACCGCGGCAAGATAATCCGCCAGCGGCATTTTGCGGCGCGCGGCGGTGCCGGCTATGGCCGCTTCGGCGTCCAGCGCCAGCAGCGGCGGCGCGAGATCGGCGGCGGGCGAGCCGTTGGCCATATTTCCGCCTACGGTTGCCATGCTGCGGATCTCGACCGAGCCGCAGGCGGCGGCCGCGGATGCGAGCAGGCCGCCGGCAAGCATGCGCATTTCGGCGGAGTCTTCGATCTCCGCCATGGTGGTGGTGGCGCCGATGGTCCAGGCACCGCCGCGCTTCCGGATATAGCTCAAGCCGGCGCGCGTGATATCGATCAGGAAACGAACGGAGCGGTCGCCCCCGGGCACCACGCCGGTTCCGCCGGCCACAATCCGGGCGGTGCCTTTGGCCTTGCGAAGCAGGTGCAGCGCCTCCCGGACTGTGGTGGGACGATAAAACGCTTCCACGCCCTCGAACATAGATTCACCGCCTGCCTGGAATATATCAGTCTTCGAGGTCTTAAACAACCTGTTTGGATAAAATCAGACTATTAAGTCTGATTTAGGGTTGCGTAGATTGGCCAGAAATGATAGGATTCCGGCCAAGAACAAGACGGGTGAAAAGGATCAAACCGCGGACGGACGTGCCGACGGCGTACGCAACTGGGATTTTTCGCTGTTCAAGACCTTTCCCATTCGCGAAGCGATGCGCGCCGAGTTCCGTGCCGAGATGTTCAATTTCACCAACACGCCGGATTTTGCCGCTCCCGGACAGGCTTATGGAAACGCCCAGTTTTGGAGTGGTTAGCGCGCAGCGCAATTCGCCTCGCCAGATTCAGTTTGGCCTTAAGCTGTATTATTGAGGCAACTCGAACATATGAATCGTATTTCCCGAATTCCCGCCCGCGCCGGTTGGAAAGCTTCGGCGCTCACGCTGGCGGTGGTGGCAATTCTCGCGACCACCGCCTTGCGCCGCGGTTCGACCCAGGCGCCGTCGTCGCTCGTGACGGTTGGCAAAATCCAGGCGGTCAGTGTCCCGGAAGACGACCAGGGCGTGAACAACGGCTATCCCTCCATGATCCGCGACCGCCAGGGCAACCTGTGGTGCGCGTTCATGTCCCACAGGCTCGAACATCCGGACCAGCCCTACAACCTACGCCAGTACCGCGAGGGCGATTCGATCGCCCTGCGCGAGCGCAAGAACGGCCGCTGGATCGAGCCGGTTTTGCTGAACACCAACTTCGGCGTGAATTTCGACCCGGTGGTGGCCGCCGATCGGGACGGCAACATCTACGTGGTCTGGACAAGCCGG
>JAJYLS010000394.1 GCA_021787555.1 Acidobacteriota bacterium
CGGTGAGGCGCAGGAGGTAGTTATACACACGTTTCTCCCACCGGGAGACCAGGAGGTTGTACGCCTCCACGGCCCCCCGGGCGGCCTGGCGAATCAGGTCGGCATCCTCTACCGCCCGAAGAATCACTTCTCTGGCTCCTTGTTTCTAGACGCAGTGCGCCCGCAAAAAGTCGGACGAGGTTACCGTCTAGTGTAACCGGTTGGCGCGGCGGGCGCGGGAAGGCGCGTTATACTTGTTATCCTCGTCGAAGGCGCCCATGAGATTTGCACGGATTATCGCCCTGTCGGCCCTGGCCGCGGCGGCTGCCTTCCCGCAGCCCAAACCGCAGGCGCAGGACCCGGAATATGCGCGGCTGATCAAGGAATGGACCACGGGGACGGAATTCATGAGCCCGCTGGTGGACCATCTGCCTGTGGCGCCGGGCATTCCCACGCCCAAGGACGTGCTGGGATATTATATCGGCCGGCCGCAGAAGCTTACGCGCGTCGCCGGCCTGGGGCGCTACTACCGCGCGCTAGCGGAGGCCTCGAAGCGCGTCAAGGTGATTCCCGCGGGCACCACGGACGAAGGGCGCGAGTGCATCGTGGTGGCCATTTCGGACGAAGACACTATCCGCAATCTGAATACTTATAAGGGTTACCTCGCGAAACTGGCGGATCCGCGCGGGTTGAGCGAGGAGGAGGCGCAGCGCATCATAGGGCAGGCCAAGCCGATCTACATGTTCACCGGCGGGCTGCACAGCTCCGAGACCGGTCCACCGGAGATGCTGATGGAGCTGGCGTACCGGCTGGCGGCCGACGAATCGCCGCTGTACGAGCAGATCCGGCGCAACGTGATCGTGATGATCGTTCCGGTCGTCGAGCCGGACGGGCGCGACCGCTACGTGGACTGGTATTACCGCTACCTGATCAAGCAGAAAAACGAGCAGGACCGGATCCCCGGGCCGCCCTATTGGGGCAAGTACATCTACCACGACAACAACCGGGACATCAATTATTCGCAGATCACCATGCGGAACTGGCTGAAGTTCTACCTGGAATGGCACCCGCCGATTATGCACGACCTGCACGAGTCGGAGCCGTTCATGTACACCTTCAGCGGCCAGGCGCCGCAGAACCCCACGCTCGATCCGATTCTCTATGCCGAGCTGCCGTGGTTCGCGGATTTCGAGATGACCAAAATGATCGGCTACGGCATGCCGGGCGTGTGGACGCACGCGTTCGTGGACATGTGGTCGCCGGGGTATCTCGGATACATGTCCTCGAATCACAATGGCATGCTGCGGATGTACGAGACCTTCGGCAACGGCGGCGCGAACACCATGCTGCGAACCTTGGGAGGGACGCCCTCTGGGCCCGGCGGCGCGCCCGAGCCGGCGGGTCCGGGGCGCGGCAACATGACCACGCGCGAATGGTACCGGCCGCTGCCGCCGCACCGGCAGGTGCTCTGGTCGATGCGGGACAACACGAATTACATGGAGACGGGCGTGCTCTCGGCGCTGGAGCTGACCTCCAAGTTCGCCAGAACCGTGCTCGAGGATTTTTACGAGAAGAGCCGCAATTCGATCACGTCCGGCGAGACCGAAGCGCCCTTCGGCTACGTTTTTCCGGCCCACCAGCCGGACATGACGCGGGTGGCGTTCATCGTTAATATCCTGCGGCTGCAAGGCATCGAGGTAGGGCGCGCGAAATCGGAAGTGAAGCTGAAGGAGGGGACATTCCCCGCCGGGTCGCTGATCGTGAAGCGCAATCAGCCGTACGGGCGGCTGGCCAAGATTCTGTTGGAAAAGCAGAATTATCCGGATCCGAACCTGATCACCTACGACGACGCCGCCTGGACCATGGGGCTGATGAGCCACGCCGACGTGCGCGAGATTGACGACAAGGCGCTGCTCGACTTGCCGGTGGATGCGATCAACCAGTACGAGCCGGAAGGTGTGGTGAAGGGCGAAGGGCCGGTGACGGCGGTAATCGAGAACGGCGCCAACACGCTGGGGACGCTGCGCTACCACCTGAAGGACGTTAAATTCGAAGCTATCGAGGAGCCGTCAAAGGCCGGCGAAACGGAGCTGCCGGCGGGATCGCTGCTGGTGCCTTCGAGCGCGCGGGTGCGGCGGGAGATCGAGGACCTGGGGCTGCGGGCGGTGGCGCTGGCCCAGGCGCCGGACGTGGCGAAGCACGCGGTGGACGTGCCGCGCCTGGCGGTTTACAGCACGTGGGGCAGCACGCAGGACGTGGGCTGGGTGCGGTACGCCTTCGACGATTTCGAGATCGCCTACGACCTCATCTACAAGGAACGCGTGCGCCGGGGCAACCTGCGCGCCGACTACGACGTGATCGTGATTCCGAGCCAGGGACGCGGCGGATCCAAGGGGCTGGTGTTCGACCTGGAGCCGCGCAGCACGCCGCTGGCCTATGTCAAGGACCGCGAATTTCCCAGCCTGGGAATGTACGGCCACTCGGGCGATATCACGGGCGGGATGGGACTGGCGGGGGTGGAAGAGCTGGACAAATTCGTGCGGCAGGGCGGGGTGCTGATCACGCTGGGCGCAGCCAGCTCCATGCCGGCGGATTTCGGGATCACGCGGACGGTGGATGCGTCGCGGCCCTCGCCGCAGTTCTACGCGCCGGGGCCGATCGTAGAAGCGGAGATTCTCAAGCCCACGCACCCGATTTTTTACGGCTATGCGGAGAAGAAGGTGGCGGTGCGGTACGCCAACGGGCCGCTGCTGCGTGTGACGGAGGGCGCGCGCGAGCACGTGCTGATGCAGTTCGAGGGCACGGACCAGGCGGTGCTCAGCGGGTTCATGAAGGGCGCGGCGGAGACGCGCCGCCGGCCGGCCATTGTGGAGGAGCCCGAGGGACGCGGACGCGTGGTGCTGTTCGCGACGAACCCGTGCTACCGGTGGCAGAACCTCGGCGAATTCAACATGCTGGTGAATGCGATTTTGAATTTCAATCACTATCCGGGTTCCGGACCGCGGCCGTGAGCTTCCTGCGAAGCCTGTTGTTCTCGATCCCGCTGATCGTGCTCTCGACCGCGGCGATGGGCACGCTCTCGCTCGTTGCGTCGCTGTTCGACGGAACGGGCAACACGCAGCACCGGCTGGCGCGGGTATGGGCGCGGATGCTGCTGGCGGTGAGCTTCATCCGGGTGCGCGCGGAAGGGATCGAGAAGCTCGATCCGAACGGCAGTTACGTGTTCGCGGCGAATCATGCGAGCTACATGGACATTCCGGCGATCCTATCGCAGCTTCCGCAGCAGTTCCGGTTTTTCGCCAAAAAGGGGCTGTATAAGATTCCTTTCCTGGGCTCGCATTTGAAGCGCGCGGGGCACCTGCCGGTGGATCGCTCGAACGCGCGCGCGTCGCTGAAGAGCATGAGCGAGGGGGCGCGGATTATCGCCGCGCGCCGGATTTCGCTGCTGCTGTTTCCGGAAGGCGGGCGCTCGCCCGAGGGGCTGCGCGAGTTCAAAGAGGGCGCGGCTTACATTGCGATCAAAGCGGGAGTGCCGGTGGTGCCGATGGCGATCGTGGGGATGCGCGCGCTGCTGCCCATGCACTCGATCCACATCCGCGCGGGGCGCGCCGTGGTGCGGATTGGGGACCCGATCCCGACGGCAGGGCTGACGCTGGCCGACCGGGAAGAGTTGACGCGGCGGCTGTATGAGGAAGTCGCCCGGATGCTGGCGGTCACAGCGGCCGGGAGACGCGCATGAGAAAAACAGACGCCTGTATTTGTGCGGGCCGGGTCACGTGATCAGGGATTCGTCCGGAACCTCTTCGAAATCCAGGACCACGCCGCTTTCGACCAGGGCGTCGGTGAACTCTTTCTCGCGCCCTTCGGCGATGTCGTAGACCCAGGTTTCGGTGCCGAGGCCCAGGAAACCGGCGTCGTTCGAGTCCTCGGAGCCGGAGCCTTCGTTCAAATCGCCGGTGACGCCCATGCCGGCGGGTTCGAGGATCTCGACGAATTCCTCGTCCTGAATCACGCCGTCTTCGGGCGACACCAGCGATTTGGGATCGTCGGCGGGCTGGCCGTCCGGTGTAAACCGCTTGCGAAATGTTACTTTGTACTTCATCACCCCATTACACGCAATTGAAGCCCCATTGTTATGCTGGTGACGGTGAGGATCTGTATCCGGGCGACGAACTGGCTGGGCGACGCGGTGATGTCGCTGCCTGCTATCCGCGCGGTGCGCGGCGCGTTTCCCGAGGCGCACCTGGCGGTAGCCGCACGGCCGTGGGTGGCGGACCTCTACGCGCACGAGACGGCGATCGACGGCGTGATTCCCTTGACCGGGCTGCGCGAGGGAAATTTCGATATGGCGATTCTGCTGCCGAATTCCTTCCATTCGGCATGGGACGCGTGGCGGGCCGGGATTCCGGAGCGTATCGGATACCGGCGCGACGGTCGCGGGCTGCTGCTGACGCGGGCCATCCGGCGGCCGGAGCCGGGCGAGATAGATCG
>JAJYLS010000395.1 GCA_021787555.1 Acidobacteriota bacterium
GCGCCGCGCATCCATATCGCTGTGGCGGGGATCGAAAAGCTCATCCCGCGCGCGCAGGACCTGGCGACCTTCCTCAAGCTGCTGGCGCGCAGCGCCACCGGCCAGTTGCTGTCGGTGTATACCTCGTTCCTCAGCGGGCCGCGCCGCGGCGAAGAAATCGATGGCCCCGAAGAATTTTATGTCGTGCTGCTGGACAACGGGCGGACCAGGCTGCTGGCCGACCGCGGCAAGCGCCAGTCGCTCTATTGCATCCGCTGCGGCGCCTGCCTGAACACCTGCCCGGTGTATCGCAAGATCGGCGGCCACAGCTTCCCCTGGGTTTATTCCGGGCCCATCGGCGCCATCATTACGCCGCAATTCATGGGCGTTTCGCACACGCCTGATCTGCCGTTCGCTTCCAGCCTGTGCGGCGCTTGCGCCGAAGTCTGCCCGGTGAAGATCGATATTCCCAAGATCCTGCTGGAGCTGCGCTCGGAAGAAAAGAAAGCCGAAACCAGCGAGCATGCCAATCGCCTCGAAAAGCTGGCGTTTCGTGCGTATGCCTGGCTGGCGACGCATCCGCGCATGTTCGAGATGGCGGGCCGCATCGCCGCCGCGATGGCGCCGCAGGAGGATGGCCGCTGGATCCGCCACGTTCCCGCGGTCATGGACGTACCGCCCGTGCGCGCCTGGCTGAGCCGGCGCGACCTGCCCCCCGCGCCGGCCAAATCCTTCCGCGAGATGTGGAGGCGCCGCTGATGTCCAGGGAAGCCATCCTGCACCGCATCCGCACCGCCATCGGACGCAGCGCGGACCAGCCGCCGGGCGCCCCCCCGCCCGTTCGCCTGCGCGTTCCGGAGGTCGAGCGCGAGGCGCGCATTCGATCGATGATCGCGCGCGTCGAAGCGCTCGCCGGCCAAGCCCAGTACACCGAGGATCCGCGCGCCGCCGTCGCGGCCATCATCGAAGGCAAGGCCGCCATCGCATCCAACGCGCCCTACCTCGCCGAGTGCGGCATCACCGCCCTCCCGGGGGTGCGCTCCGGCGTGACCGACCGCTCCGAGCTGCGCGCGCTGTGTGCGGCCGCCGATTTCGGAATCACCAGCGCCGACTACGCGCTCGCCGACACCGGTACGCTGGTCATGCTTTCGAGCCCGCAGGAGGCGCGCCTCGTCTCGCTGCTGCCGCCCGCCCATCTCGCAGTGGTGCCGAGCAGCCGGTTGCTCGGCAGCCTCGACGAACTCTTCTCGCTTCTCCCCCGACCCGCCGAGCAAACCAGCTCAATGGTCTTGATCACTGGCCCCAGCCGCACCGCGGATATCGAGCAAATTCTGGTACGCGGCGTTCATGGTCCTGGGCACATAACTGTAGTTATCACACCATGACCCTTGGACCGTCCTAAGGCGTTTCCTCCATGGAAGCTACGGTAAATAAAGAATATAAACCTCTTGCAATCCAGTTGCCCTAATGTTACACTCGTCATGGACGGACTAGTACTTACCAAAGTTGACATGTTCGCGAGCGTTTTCATCATCATTGTTTCACTGGTTCTGCTGGTCTACTGGTTTCGCTACAGTTGCATGTTATTGCTGCGCAACCATGCCGAACGGAAAGCGGTTCTGTGGGCCGAAGGGCAGCGCTTCAATTTCGCCGAGGTCCGCCAGCAGCTCGATACCGCGCAGGCGCTGGATCGCCTGCATGCTTCGCTCGATCGCGACTACCGCATCATCGCTTACCTGTTGCAGCATGCCGCCAACCTGGAATTGGAGTCGTTTGAAGAACGCCTGCTGGTGTTCGACTACCGCATGATGCAGTTGTGGTATCGGCTCACCCGCACCCTCGCCCCGCGGCAGGCCCGCGAGGCTCTGCGTGAAATGGCCTCCATCCTCGCCGTTCTGGCCGCTAACATCGGCGAACGCGCCGGTCTGCAAAACGAGGCGTAACACTTTTCCAGCGAGCTCGGATACGTTTCCTCGCCGCGCGCCCGGCATGTTCGGCCCTTCGCGTGCATTAAAATGTAAAACGTGGGAACCGAAGCCGCTCTCCAAACTGCTGTCGAACGGCTCGACGCCGTTCGCCGGGAAATCGCCAAAATTATCGTCGGCCAGGACGACGTAGTCGAGGGCGTGCTCATCTGCCTGCTGGCCTCCGGGCACGTGCTCCTCGAAGGAGTTCCCGGCCTAGGCAAGACTACCCTGCTCCGCACCCTCGCCCGTACGTTGCGTCTGAAGTACTCCCGAATCCAGTTCACCCCTGACCTCATGCCCGCGGACATTGTCGGCAGCATGATCATAGAGACCAGCGACCGCGGCGCCAAGTCGCTGCGGTTTCAGCCCGGTCCGATTTTCGCCAACCTCGTCCTGGCGGACGAAATCAATCGCGCCACCCCCAAGACGCAATCCGCCCTACTTGAAGCCATGCAGGAGCGCACCGTCACCAGCGGCAACGCCACTCACGAGATCGATCGCCCCTTCCTGGTGATGGCCACCCAGAACCCCATCGAGATGGAGGGCACCTATCCGCTTCCCGAAGCGCAGCTCGACCGCTTCCTCATGAAGATCCTGGTGCGGTATCCCACGCACGACGAGTTGAGCCGCATCGTCGAGCGCACCATTCAGCGCGAGGAGGCCGCACCCGAGCCGGTGCTCGACCGCGATGCCATCCTCGAAGTCCGCAGCGTCTGCCGCGAAGTCCTGGTTGCGGCGCACGTGCAGGAATACGCCGTGCAGATCATCATGGCCACCCAGCCCGAGCAGGCCGAAGCGCACGAGCTGGCGAAAAAATACATCCGCTACGGCAGTTCGCCGCGCGGCGCGCAGGCGCTGGTCGAGTGCGGCCGCGTGCTCGCGCTCATGCGCGGCCGTTTCCACCTTTCGATCGAAGACGTGCAGGTCGTAGCGCCCGCCGTGCTGCGCCATCGCATCATCCTCAACTTCGACGCGCATGCCGACGGTCAGACACCGGAGTCCATTCTCACCGCCATTCTCAAGGGCGTAACGGCACACGCTTCCGTCGCGTAGGTAGCCCTATGGCAGCCGCCCCCCTGTTGGACCGCGAGTTTCTCGAGAAGCTCGAGCGGCTCACAATTCGCTGGCAGAAATCCTTCGCGGGGCTGGTAGGTGGTCATAATTCCTCGCGCTTCGCCGGCTCCGGGCAGGAATTTCTCGATCACCGCAGCTTCCACCATGGCGACGATCTCCGCGCGGTCAACTGGCGCGCTTATCTCCGGTTGGAAAAGCTGTTCCTGAAGATGTTCCAGGTGGAACCGCGCGTGCCGGTGCGCATGCTGCTGGACCAGAGCGCCTCGATGACCACGTACGGCGGCCGAAAGTTCGATTACGCGCGCAAGCTCGCCGGCGCGCTTTGTTACGTCGGCCTGGTGCGGCTGGACAGCATCGAGGTGCACGGATTTTCCACTCGCCTGGCGCAGCGTATTTTTTCCACGGGCGGCCGCCACCGCTTCGCCGCCGTGGCTGACGCGCTCACTGCCATCCAGGCCGGCGGCGACACCGATTATCTCGCCGTGGTCCGCGATTTTATCGGCACGTATTCCCAGCGCGGCCTGGTGATCGTGATTTCGGATTTTCTGGACGGGCAGCCCTCCGGGTCCGGCTGCGAGCGCGCACTCCAGTACCTGGCCGACTTCGGCCACGAGTTGATGCTCCTCCAGATCTGGGCGGACGAAGACCGCACCCCGCCCTGGACCGGCGAGCTGGATTTGCGCGATGCCGAAACCGGCTCGGCACTTCAGCTCGATTTCGATGCCGCCGCCCGCGAGCGCTACACCCGCGCCTTCGATGAATACTGCGAGGGCATACAGAAGATGGCACTGCGCAGCGGCGGCCGCTATGCCGGGATTGCCACGTCGCAGCCGCTCGAAGAGGTCATGTTCGGCGAACTGATCCGCGTGCGGGGGATCGCCTGAAGAGGCTGACCCATGTACCTGCTTAATCTCACGTTCCTCCAGTTCGCCGCGATCTTCGGCTCGATCTCTGCGCTCGCCGTTGCGCTGTATCTCCTCGACCGTTCCCGCCGGCGCCAGGTCGTCTCCACGCTGCGCTTCTGGGTCGCCGCCAACCAGCCGACGCAGGCTGCGCGCCGCCGCCACATCCAGCAGCCCTGGTCGCTGATTCTGCAACTCGCCAGCCTGGCGCTGCTGCTGCTGGCCATCGCGCAACTGCACCTCGGTACGCCCTTCCAGGCCGGCCGCGACGATGTCATAGTCCTCGACACTTCCGCCTGGATGGCCGCCCGCGCCGGCACCCACAGCCCGAACCGCAACCGCCCTGCCTCGACGCCCACCTCGAAGCCGACGTGCGGACGGCCCGACATCATCCCGGCCAGCCCACCCCGGCGGAGCACCCCGTGCAGCCCGTTCCACAGGGCCTCTGCCCCGGCCGGCTCCACCTCCGGCCCGGGGGCGACGGTCACCAGGTGGGCACCGGTCGAGCGCTGCCGGCGGGTAACGGCGAGCAC
>JAJYLS010000059.1 GCA_021787555.1 Acidobacteriota bacterium
CCGATGGCGCCGAGCGGGTTGGCCTTGTTCTGGCCGGCGATGTCGGGCGCGGAGCCGTGCACCGGTTCGTAGAGGCCGACCCACGCGCCCGAGGGGCGGCGGTCGCCGATGGAGGCCGAAGGCAGCATGCCGATGGAGCCGGCCAGCACCGCGCCTTCGTCGCTCAGGATGTCGCCGAACATGTTTTCCGTCAGCACCACGTCGAAGCGGCGCGGGTTCAAGACCAGTTGCATCGCGCAATTGTCCACCAGGATGTGGTCCAGCGCGATATCGCGAAATTCCTGGGCCACTTCGGTGACCACGCGGCGCCAGAGCTGCGAATTCTCGAGCACGTTGGACTTGTCCACCGAGGTGACCTTTTTGCGGCGGGCACGCGCCAGATGGAAGGCCATGCGGGAAACGCGCTCGATTTCCGCGCGCGTGTAGGTCATGGTATTGACCGCCCGCGTCTCCGCGCCATCTTCGGTAATCCCACGCGGAGTTCCGTAGTAGATTCCGCCCGTCAGTTCGCGGACGATAATCATATCCGTGCCTTCCACCAGATGATTCTTCAGGGGAGAAGAATCAAGCTGCGACGCGTACGCTCGCACGGGGCGGAGGTTGGCGTACACCCCCAACGCCCTGCGAATGCCCAACAAACCTTTTTCCGGCCGCTTTTCGGGCGGCGCGTTATCGAATTCCGGCAGGCCCACCGCGCCCATCAGGGTGGCGTCGGCCGCGGCGGCGAGGCGCGCGGTTTCCTCCGGCAGCGGCGAACCGGTCTTGTGGATGGCGATGCCGCCGAGCAGGCCTTCGGTGAGATGCAGATTATGATGCCACTTTCCAGCCACGTGACGGAGCACGCGAACGGCCTCGCGCGTCACTTCCGTGCCGATTCCATCGCCGGGGAGGGCCAGGACCTGGAGATCCATCAGTCGGCCGCCACTCCCAAGGCTCTTCTGCCCTCATCGATCAGGGCGGCGATTTCTTCGTCCATGAGGCCTTTCTTGCGGTGGTCGGCGACCGCGGTGAAGCGGTGATAGAGCGCGTCCAACTCTTCGCGCGTGAGTTCGTAGCCCATATCCTTGCAGCGCTGGTTGATGGCGTGGCGCCCGCTATGCTTGCCGAGCACGAGGCGGCCTTCGGGGATGCCCACCGAACGCGGATCGATGATCTCGTAGGTGGATTTTTCCTTGAGATAGCCGTCCTGGTGAATGCCGGCTTCGTGGGCGAAAGCGTTGCGGCCGACGATGGCCTTGTTGGGCTGGGGGCCGAAGGTGATGATGGAACTCAGCATTTCGCTGGCGGCGAAGAGGTGCTCGGTATGAATGCCGGTGTGGAAGGGGTAAAGATCGGGGCGGGTCTTGAAGATCATGACCACTTCTTCGAGCGAGCAGTTGCCCGCGCGCTCGCCGATGCCGTTGATGGTGCACTCGATCTGGCGCGCGCCGGCTTCGACGGCGGCGATGGAATTGGCCACCGCGAGGCCGAGATCGTCGTGGCAGTGCACGCTCACGATGGCGCAATCGCCCAGGGCGCGGGCGATGCGGCCGATCAAAGCCCCGTACTCGCGCGGCGCGGAGTAGCCGACCGTATCCGGGATATTGACCGTGCGGGCGCCGGCGGCGACCACCGCTTTGCAGATCTTTTCGAGGTAATCGGGTTCGGTGCGGGCGCCGTCTTCGGCGGAAAATTCCACGTCGTCGACATGCTGGCGGGCGAGTTCTACGGCGGCAACCGCTTCTTCCAGGGCCTGCTCGCGCGATTTATGCAGCTTGTACTTGAGGTGAATGTCGCTGGTGGCGATGAAGGTGTGGATGCGCGGGCGGCGGGCATGCTTGAGCGCGGCGGCGGCGCGCTTGACATCCAGTGTGCAGCAGCGCGCCAGCCCGGCGACCTGCGCCCAGGGGTATTCGCGGCTGACGGCATCGACGGCCTCGAAATCGCCCTCGGAGGCGATGGGGAAGCCGGCTTCGAGGATGTCCACCCCGAGATCCACCAGTTTGCGGGCCATGCGCAGCTTTTCAGGGACGGTCATGCTGCAACCGGGGGACTGCTCGCCATCGCGCAGCGTGGTGTCGAAGATGTATACGCGGTCGCTCATCGTTTCACCGACTTAAGGTCATTATGCGGGCGCGGCTGTTGATTTAGCAAATTTATAATTTTAGCGGTACGCATTAGAGGATGTTATGATGGCTGGTGGCTATTGGCTTGGACCGGGACGAGGGTGGAATTGCGGAACGAAGCCAAACCGGCGGTCGGGCGCCGGTTTTCGGCCGGAAATAAAGGACTTAGGCGCGAAAACCGGCGGTGGACCGCCGGTTTGGCTTTGAGCTCGCCCAGTCGAGTTGTGCGGGATTGGAAGAACGGGCGGACAAACGGCATAGAATCCCTTCTTGAACGTTTAGTGGGGCGTGGAAGGAGAAATTCTCAGAAAAATTTTCGATCGCTATGGAGCTCTATTCTCTTCATGTTTTTCTGACGGTGGCGACCGAGAGGAGCTTTTCGCGGGCGGCGGAGAAGCTGTTGCGGACGCAGCCGGCGGTGTCGCTGGCGCTCCAGCGGCTGGAGCAGGAGCTGGGGGAAAAGCTGATCGACCGGTCGGGGAAAGACTTGATCCTGACGGATGCGGGGCGGACGGTGCTGGAGTACGCGCGGCGCTTCGAGAGCCTCCAGCAGGAACTGGATAATTCGCTGGCGGAACTGCGCGACAATTCCGCCGGGCGGCTGACCATCGGGGCGAACGAATCGACGGCGCTCTACCTGCTGCGGCACATCGAGCGGTACCGCGAGCTGTATCCGAAGATCAAGGTGCAGATCCGGCGGAGCTTTTCGAGCAAGATTCCCAACGAGCTGCTGGACGGGAATTTAGAGATGGGCGTGATCAGCTACGATCCCGGGGACGAGCGGATCAAATCGAAGGTAATTTACGCCGATGCCTTGGCTTTCGTGGTTTCGCCGCAGCACCGTCTGGCGCAGCGCAAGACGGTTTCGATTTCGGAGCTGGGCGAGGAGACCTTCATCGCGCACAACGTGCTTTCGCCGTACCGCGACGTAGTGCTGCGCGAGTTCCAGGTGCACAAGGTGCCGCTGAACATGGAGGTGGAGATGCCGACCATCGAGACGATCCGGAAGCTGGTGCAGAACGATCTCGGGGTGGCGTTTCTGCCGCGTATGTGCGTGGAGCAGGAGATCGAGCAGGGGATTCTGTGCGAGGTGCGGGTGAAGGAGATCCACGTGGAGCGGAAGATCCGGCTGGTGTATCCGACGCGGCGGGCGCTGAGCCATGCGGCGCGGGCGTTTCTGGAGGTGCTGGGGTGAGGCTCGCAAGCGAGCAACTCTGCTAATCTAGAGCTTGTGGGCCGGTAGCTCAGCTGGTAGAGCAACGCCCTTTTAAGGCGTGGGTCGCGCGTTCGAATCGCGCCCGGCTCACCACCACAGTCGTGCTTCCAGTATCGTGGTATTTATGGAAGCGACACGGCGAGACCTTTTGAAAACAGCGGCGGGGGCGATGAGTGCGCTGCCTCTGCGGGGCCAATCGCGCCAATCGGCGCGGCCGCATATCCTGCTGCTGATGGCTGATCAGTTCCGCGGCGATTGTCTGGGCGCGGCGGGGAACCGCGCCGTTCACACGCCGAACCTCGACCGCCTCGCGGCGGAAGGCGCGCGGTTCCGCTGTGCCTACTCGTCCACTCCCACGTGCACGCCGGCGCGGTCCGCCCTGCTCACGGGATTGTCGCCGTGGAACCACGGCATGCTCCAGATGATCGCCATGGCCGCGCGATATCCCTTCGAGAAGGCGCGCGCGATGCACGAAGCCGGATATTACACGGCGTCGATCGGCAAGAACCACTACCATACGCAGCGCAACAGCCATGGATATCAGCAGATGCTGCTGGACGAATCCGGCCGCGTGGACACGCCGAACTACCGCAGCGATTACCGGAGCTGGTTCTGGTCGCTGGCGCCCAACCTGGATCCGGATGTCACCGGCCTGGGCTGGAACGATTACCGCGCGCGGCCTTACGGGCTTCCGGAGGCGCTGCACCCCACAACCTGGATCGCGCAGACGGCGGTCAAATTCATCGAGACGTATAACCGCCCGGAGCCGCTGTTTCTGAAGGTCTCGTGGGAGCGGCCGCACAGCCCCTACGATCCGCCGCAGCGGTTCTGGGACAAATACCGGGACGCCGATCTTCCGCCCGCGCAGTGGGGCAAGTGGGCAGCGAAATATGCACCGCGGAGCAGCGACAGGAACGATATCTGGCACGGCGACGTGGGTGCGGCGGAAGTGCGCAATTCTCGCCGCGGGTATTACGGGTCGATCAGTTTCGTCGATGAGCAGATCGGAAGAGTGCTGGAGAGCCTGGAAAAGAGGCGGCTTTTGGACGAAACCCTGATCCTGTTCGTGGCCGATCACGGCGACATGACGGGCGATCAGCACCTGTGGCGCAAGTCGTATGCGTACGAGCCGTCCACGCACGTTCCGTTCCTGGTGCGGTGGCCCTCGGGCCTGGTATCAGGCAGAAGAGGGCAGGTGCTGGACCAGGTGGTGGAACTGCGGGACATCCTGCCGACCTTTCTGGATGCGGGCGGCGCGGCGGCGCATCCGGAGTTGGATGGCCGCAGCGTTCTGCCTCTGATTGCCGGGAAAACGGAAGGCTGGCGCCCGTACCTGGACCTGGAACACGGCATCTGCTACAGTCCCACGAACCATTGGAACGCTCTTTGCGATGGGCGGGAGAAATATATTTACCACGCCTACGACGGGAGCGAGCAGTTCTTCGACCTGGTGCGCGATCCGCATGAGTTGAACGATCTGGCTTCGGATGCGGCCGCGTCGGCGCGCGTCACGGAATGGCGGCAGCGGATGATCGCGTTTCTGGCGCCGCGCGGCGAGCAGTGGGTCAAGAATGGGCGACTGGTCCCACGGCCGCAGAACATGCCGACATCGCCGAATTTCCCGGATAAACGCTGATTTGGTTTCGCGGGGCGGGTCTGGGGCTACTCCGGGCTACAGCGCCGGGCCGGCGGCCTTGATTTCGGGCGGGGCCTTGGGGAATTGCTCGAAATTCTTCGGGAACCTGCGGGCGAGGTCGTGCGCGACGCGCGGCGTTCAGCATGGCGCGGGTAAAGGCCAGCTTCATGCGCTCGCCGACGCCGTGAGGGCCGCCTACCCAGCCGGTGTTCACCAGCCACCGGTTGACGGCGTGCTTGTCCATTCCGTGGCCCAGCAGCGCGGCGTATTCGCGCGGGGGGCGAGGCAGAGAGGGAGCGGCGAAACAGGCGCTGAAAGTGGCTTCGGGGGCGCTGCTCAGGCCACGCTCGGTGCCCGCCACCTTGGCGGTGTAGCCGCTGAGGAAATCGTACACGGCCTGCTTGCGGGTGAGGCGCGCGATGGGCGGCAGGACACCGAAGGCACCGGCGGCGAGGAAGACGATGTTGCGGGGATGGCCGCCCACGCCGGGGATCACTGCGCGGTCGATGAACTCGGCGGGATAGACGGCGCGGGTGTTTTCGGTGACGGCGCCGGATTGGAAATCGAGCTCGCGGGTGGCGGGATCGACCATCACGTTTTCGAGCACGGTACCGAAGAGCACCCCTCTCCAATCCTTCAGACAACGTTATCGTAATATAGATTCATGAACCGGCTTGTGGGGACAGCCTGCCTCGGTGTTGTCCTGATGTACCTCGGCGCCTCGGCGCAAGTGATCGAGTTCGAAAACAACGGGATGCAATACCAGGCTCTTACGCGTTCGGGCGTGACCGTCATGTACGCTCCCATGGCCACCCGGCTGAAAGAGTACACGATCATCCAAGTGGCGGTTTCGAATGGCTCAAGGGGGCCCTACGTAATCCGGCCGGAGGATTTCAGCTATGTACACAGCGACGGGACGGTGCTGCACGGAGCGTCCGCGCGCACGGTGGTGAACACGCTGGCGGAGAAAGGCAGCGGCAGCGACGTAATCAAGCTTATCACCACCTACGAAGCCGCGGTGTACGGGAACCCGCATTTCAAATCGACGAACGGGTACGAGGAGAGGCGGCGGGCGGCGCTGGCGATGACCTCGAACAAGCTGCGCGCGGCGGCGACGGCGAGCGCGCTGGCGCTGGTGCAGAGCAAGCTGGCGCCGGGGGAATCCACCGACGGCGTGGTGTTCTTTTCGACCGTCAACAAGCCGCTGGGGCCGGGGCGGGTGGTGGTGAAGACCAACACCGACGTTTTCGAATTCAAACCTGAGCAATAGTTCAATGCTGAAAATAATTTTGGCGGGCCTGCTTTGCGCTCTGCCGGCAATTTGCGAAGGGCCGCGGGCGAGCGTCCCGCTCGACCGCGGCTGGGAATTCTATCCCATGCCCGATTTCACAGCGTGGCCCGCCGAGGCACGCCTGACGGCGGAGCAGATCCACGGATTGCACTGCCCGGCGCCGGGGAAAGGCTGGCAGAGGGTGGACCTGCCGCACGACTACGTGGTGAGCGGCGAGTTTTCGCCGGAGCCGAACCGGTCGCTGCTGGCGGGAGGGGCGGTTTGCACGCCGGGCGGGCGGGAATGCGGGATTCCGGGTAGCGAGAAGGCCTCGGGGAAACCCGGCGCGCTGAACCGGCCGGGACGGAACAGTTATGGCGGGCACGGATATCTGCCGGTGTATCCGGCGTGGTACCGGCGGAGCATCGAGATTCCGGCGTCGGCGAAGGGGCGCAGCGTGTGGCTGGATTTCGGCGGCGTGTACCGCGATGCGGTGGTGTTCGTCAACGGGCGATTCATCGAAGAGCACCCGAGCGGGTACACCGGATTTCGGCTGAACGTGACCTCGGTGGTGCGGCCGGGAGAGAAGAACGAAGTCGCGGTGTTCGTGGACCCGCGGTGGTTCGAAGGCTGGTTCTACGAAGGCGGGGGGATTTACCGGCATGTGCGGCTGATCGTTGCGGACCGGTTGCAGGTGGCGCCGTGGGGGACATTCGTCGAGGCGGAAGGACCGGCGCTCACGGTAGAGACGACGGTGCGCAACGATTATCCGGAGAGCCGGAGTTTCACGCTGGTGTCGCAGGCGATGGACCCGGCGGGGAAAACAGCCGGCTCGGTTTCCACCCGCGAGGAAATTGCCGCCGGGAAGAAAGCGACGTTCACGCAGCACGTGCGGCTGCGGGAGGCGCGGCTTTGGTCGCTGGAGCAGCCGAACTTATATAAGCTGGCAACGGCGATTCGGGTGGGTGATAGGGCGGTGGACGAGGAAAGCACGGAGTTCGGCATCCGGAGCATCCGGTTCGACCCGGAGCGGGGTTTTTTTCTGAACGGGAAGCACGTGGAGATTCACGGGGTGTGCGCGCACCAGGGTTTTCCGGGCGTGGGAATCGCGGCGGCAGACAATCTGTGGGCGTGGCGGATTGCGAAGCTGAAGGCCATGGGCGCGAACGCCTACCGCGGCGCGCACAATCCGGTGAGCGAAGCGTTCTACGAGGCCGCGGACCGGATGGGTATGCTGGTGATGGACGAGAACCGGCATCTGGGAGATACATATTGGCCGTCGCTGCTGGACGGCACGGGTTATTCCGATCTGTCGGACGCGAAGGCGATGGTGCTCCAGCACCGCAACCATCCGTCGATCGTCATGTGGTCGCTGTGCAACGAGGGCGGGTGCAAGGGATCGACGCCGTATGGGGCGACGGTATTCGCCGCGACGAAGGCGGCGGTGAAGAGCCTGGATCCCACGCGGCCCACGACCTCCGCGGTGAATGGTGGATACGCGAAAGATGGTGTACTCTCCGTGGAAGATATCATCGGGATGAATTACCACAACGGCGAATTCGCTAAGAACCACGCGACGTTTCCCCGGCAGATGATTTTCGGAAGCGAAGATTACAACTCCAAGACCTCGCGCGGCACCATGGAAAGCTCGCGCGAGACCGGCCGCTGCTCCCAATACGGTGAAAGCCAGGGCTGCAACGGCGAGCCGTGGAAATCGTGGGTGCCGGTGGTGGAGAACCCGTACGTGGCGGGCCAGTTCATCTGGACCGGGTTCGACTACCGCGGCGAGCCGAATCCGTACAGTTGGCCGGCGGTGACCAGCCAGACGGGGGCGATGGACCTGGCGGGGTTTCCCAAGCCGGTCTACTACTACTGGCAGATCGCGTGGCAGAAGAAGCCGGCGGTGTATATTTTCCCGGATTGGAATGCTTATAAGCCCGGTACGGTGGTGACGGTGCGCGCGTTTTCCAACTGTGCGCGCGTGGAGTTGCGGCTCAACAGCAAGAGCCTGGGCGCGAAGGATATGCCGAAGAACATGTACCTGGATTGGCCGGTGCCGTATGCGCCGGGCACGTTGACGGCGATTGGATATAACGGCGGGGTGGAAGCGGCACAATACGCGGTGCAAACCACGGGCGTGCCAGCGAAGCTGCGGCTGGTTGCGCAGGTCAGCCGGATTGCGGCGAACGGAGAGGACATCGCGCCGGTGGCGGTGGAGGTGGTGGATGCGGAAGGGCGCGTGGTGCCCACGGCGGATAACCTGATTCGATTTTCGGTTGCGGGCGCGGGGACGGTGGCGGGCGTGGCGAACGGCGATCCGGCGAGCCACGAGTCGAATGTCGGCAGCGAGCGGCGGGCTTTCCACGGGCTGGCGATGGTGCTGGTGCGGGCGGGGGAACGCGCGGGGGCGATCACGGTCGAAGCGGAAGCGGCGGGGCTGGCGCCGGCGAAGGTAGCGGTGGAAGCGCGGTAATCTATGGCGTGAGGGCGCTCGGATGCACGTCGAGATCCGAATCCCACCGCGCCTCGCCGCGCGCGTAAGAGACATACAGATAGAACCCCCGCAAACGCTCCCCATAGAGCAGCGCCAGGCCCGCCTTCAGCTCAGCCAGCGTCTTTTGCCTGATCGTGCTGGACGGGGTTCCGTCTTACTCGGCGGAGATCGGCCGGACTTTCGTGGGAAAACTATGTGGCATTGAGGCTCGAAGCCCGCGCTGCCGGAAAAACCCGTAGAATGATAGATACCCGCTGAAGCGCATGGTTTGTCCTCACTGCCGCACTCCTAATCCCGACGGCAACACGGTCTGCTCACGATGCAATACCGCGCTTGCGCCGGAGGACGCCACGGTTGCCATGGAGCCGGGGACGCGGGCGTGGTCGCAGCCTACCGTCGGCCCCGCGGGAGTCGGCGAGGCGTGGGGGGCGCTGGGGCCGGGCGAGGTGCTGGCCGGGCGCTACGAGATTCTGAAGCTGCTGGGCGAGGGCGGGATGGGCTCGGTCTACCGCGCGCGCGACCGCGAACTCGACCGCGAGGTGGCGGTTAAAGTCATCAAGCCCGAGCTTGCCAGCAACGCGCAGGTGCTACAGCGATTCAAGCAGGAACTGATCCTGGCGCGGCAGGTGACGCACCGCAATATTATCCGCATATTCGACCTGGGGACGGCCGAATGGACGCGCTTCATCACGATGGAGTACATCGAGGGCGAAGACTTGTCCTCGATTCTGGCGCGGCGGGGGAAGCTGCCGGCGGTGGAGGCGGCGGGGATTATCCAGCAGGTGTGCCGGGGCCTCGAAGCGGCGCACGCGGAGGGCGTGGTGCACCGCGACCTCAAGCCGCAGAACATCATGATCGACAGCCAGGGCAAGGTGTCGGTGATGGATTTCGGGATCGCCCGGTCGATGGACACGGCCAGCATGACGCGGACGGGCGCGCTGCTGGGCACCCCGACCTACATGTCGCCGGAGCAGGCGCAGGGGCAGAAGGTGGATGCGCGGTCGGACCTCTACGCGCTGGGCATCATTTTCTACGAACTGCTCACCGGGAAAGCGCCGTTCGAAGCGGATAATCCGATGGTGACGCTGGTGAAGCGGATCCAGGAAAAGGCGGCGCCGCCGATTCAATTGGAGCCGTCGATTCCCAAGGCGCTGAACGAGATGGTGGTGAAGATGCTGGCCACCAGTCCGGAGGAGCGGTATCAGAGCGCCGGGGAGATCCTTCAGGACCTGGAAGCGTGGGAAGCGCAGCGCACGGGCCAGCACCCGAGGAAGACCGGTGCGGTGGCTCCCGCGGCGAGGCGCGCGGACTGGCCGGCGCGCATCGCCTTCGCGGGGATGCTGGCGATGCTGGCCACGATCACGTGGCTCTATCTGCACAAGCCCGGAAGGCCCCCGGGACCGCCGCGGCGGGTGAGCGTGCTGGTGGCGGATTTCAAGAACGACACGCGGGATCCGGTATTCGACGGCACGCTGGAACCGGCCATCGGGCTGGCGCTCGAAGGGGCAAGTTTTGTGACCGCTTTTCCGCGCGGCGATGCGCGCAAGCTGGCAGCCAAGCTCAAGCCCGGCGATACGAAGCTGGACGTGGCGGCGGCGCGGTTGGTGGCGATCTCGCAGGGAATCGACGTAGTGGTGGGGGGCAAGATCGATCCGCGCGGCAGCGGATACGAGATCACGGTGGAGGCGATCGATCCAGCCAGCGGCAAGGCGCTGCTGACGAAGGACGCCAGCGCGAGCAGCAAGCAGGACGTGCTGGCGGAGGCCACCAGGCTCGCCGCGCCGATCCGCAAGAGGCTGGGCGACACGAGGGCGGATTCGGCGCTGCTGCGGGCGGAGACCTACACGTCGAGCTCGCTCGAAGCCGCGCAGGAATATGCCCGCGGCCAGGACCTGCAATGGAGCGGAAAAGCGGAAGCGGCCATCGAGGCATATAAGAAAGCGATTCAGTCCGATCCCAACATGGGGCGGGCCTATGCCGGAGTGGCGGTGGAAGATGCCAACCTGGGGCAGCGGCAGGAAGCCGACCAGTATTTTCAGGCCGCCATGGCGCACGTGGACCGCATGACCGAGCGCGAGCGCTACCGGACTTACGGCGCGTATTACCTGGCGGTGCGCAACGACGATAAAGCCATCGAGCAATACTCGCAGCTCATTGCGAAATTTCCCGCGGACGATGCCGCACTAACCAACCTGGCCACGGCGTACCTTTACAAGGGCAATATCGGGAAGGCTATCGAGGAAGGACAGGCGGCGGTGAAGCTGAATCCCAGGAACGCGCTGTATGCGTACAACGAAGCCTGTTACCTGATGTACGGCGGCCAGTTCGAGAACGCCATCGGGGAAGCCGCGGGCGTGCTGAAGCTGGACGGCAGCTACCGGAAAGCTTACGTGGTGACGGCGCTTTCGCAGCTTGCGCTGGGAAATGCCGATGCGGCGGCGGCGAATTACCGGAAACTCGCCGGGATGGACGCGCGGGGCGCCTCCATGGCGGCGATGGGGCTGGCGGACATCGCGCTCTACCAGGGGCGCAATTCGGAGGCCGCAGCCATATTGACCCAAGGGGTCGCGGCGGACCTGGAGAACAAGAGCGTGTCGCCGGCGGCGCGGAAGATGGCGGTGCTGGCGGAGGCTGAGAGCGGGGCCGGGGCGGCCGAAACGGCCAGCCGGGCGCTGGCGACGGACCACCATACGGCGACGGCGTTTCTGGCCGCGCAGGTGCTTATCGAGGGGCACCAGGAAGCGAAGGCGTCCGGCGCCATTGCCGCCATGAGCCAGCGACTGGAGCCGGAGCCGCGCGCATATGCCAAGCTGCTGGAAGGGGAGGCGCTGCTGGCGAAAGACAAAGCGCGCGAGGCGATCGCGGTGTTCGAGGACGCGCAGAAGCTGTCGGATACCTGGATGGGGCGGCTGGACCTGGGGCGGGCCTATCTGGCCGACGGCCACTTCACCGAAGCTTCGCAGGAGTTGAGCGAGTGCGCCAACCGCATGGGGCAGGCCACCGCCGTATTTCTGGATGAAGTACCAACCTTCCACTTCTATCCGCTGGTTTATTACTACCAGGCACGGGCGGAGGAGGGGCTGAAGAGTGCCGGCGCGGCAGACTCATACAAGCGATTCCTAAGTCTGAAGTCGCACGCGGAACCAACGGATGTATTAGTACAGGACGCCCGGAAGCGCGCGGTGCGTTTGGGCGTTCAACCGTAAGTCCGGTGGTATAATTCCTTCGACCGCGGGTAGATCGGACCGTATCAAAATGTGTCATCGGGGGAGACACGGAGTGTCGATCGTTGCGCTTGTGCTCGTCTGTGCTGCCGCGGCATGGGCCAATCCTATTTTGGGGGCGCTGCCCGGCATGAGCCTGTACGAGGTCGGGTCGGTGGACCTGAGTTCCTATTACACCGATCCGTACTATTACGACGCGCTGGCATTCAACGGCAGCAACCTGCTGCTCTCGGCGACGGATGCCAGCAGTACGAACGAAGACCTCTACTCGGTTTCTTTCATGCGCAACGCGAGCGGGCATATTGTCGGGCTGGGCTCCGCCATCAACCTGGCCGCGCTCAACGTGGAGGAAATAGGGAATATCGTCGGCGGGGGACTGGCGTTCGCCTCCAATGGAACGCTTCTTTACGTCACTTCGCCGCTGAGTTACCTGGGCCAGTATGCCAACGGCGGCTCGCAAACCACGCCGCTCACCTTCAACGGCCAGAACCTGAACCTCGGGGGAATCGGGTACGTGCCGGCCGGGTTTCCGGGCGCGGGGCAGTTGAAGCTCAGCACTATCGATGGCTCGTGGTATGACGTGAATTTGTCCAGTACGGCCGGGAGTTTCTACCAACTTTCGTCGTTGACCCAGCAGAGCTCCGGCGTTCCAGCATACTCGTTCGTGTATGTTCCCGCGGGGAACCGGATCGCGGAGGACAGCATGATCGCGGCGGACGGGAGCAACCTGACGTTGCAGCTTTACGGACTGGATGCCAACGGGAATCCCACCGGAACGGGTGTCGTGGCGGTCAACGGCAACGGGCAGACCATCGGCTACGGCATGGCGCGCGATCCGAAAACCGGGGATATCCTGTTCACCACGAGCGACAACCAGATCTGGGCGCTGAGCCAGGCGGTTCCGGAGCCGGGTACGGGGGTGCTGACGATGGGCGCGGTGCTGTTGCTGTGGGGCTACTCGCGGAGAGCGCTGACGGGATCGATGCGGGCGGCGCGGCGCGCGGGCCAGAAGGCGGCGAACAGGCCGGCGGCCATCAGCAGCGCGGAGACCATCACGAACGAGTAAGGATCGAACGGCGAAACCTTGCGAACGAGGCTGGCCAGCAGCTTGACGGAGGACAGGCTGGCGACGAGCCCGATGGCGATTCCCATGGCGAGTACTTTCGCGCTCATGGCCAGCACCATAGCGATGACATCGGAGAAAGTAGCGCCGAGGGCGATGCGGATGCCGATTTCGCGGGTCTGCTGGGCCACCGCGTGGGACATCACGCCGTAGATGCCGAACAGCGCCAGGGCCAGGCCAACCAGGGCGAAGACGGAAAACAGCAGCAGGTTGAAACGCGGGCTGGCGTATGCGAACTGGCGCAGCAGCGTTTCCATGGTCTGCTCTTCGGTGACGGGCTGGAGCGGGTCGGCGGCGTAGACCTGCGTCTTGACGGCGCGGGCGAAGGTTTCCGGACGGCCGGCGGTCAGGACCAGCAGGCGGTCGGCGCGGCCGAAGATGGTGTAGGGGATGTACATCTCGGGGACGATTTCATTGGTGGCGGCGCGATTGACGGTGTCCGCGACCACTCCCACGATTTGGAAGGCGTCGTTTTCTAATTGAAAGGGACCGCCGCGGAGACCGGGAAGGCGCACCGGGCGGCCGATGGCCGTGCCGTCGGGAAAGTAGAGCCGTACGAAGGCCTGATTGACCACGGTGTTGTGAAGCTGGCCGAAGATATCCTGCGCGGTTAAGAAGCTCCCCTGGAGCAGATGGATGCCCATGACCGCGGGGTATTGCTCGTTGACCTGCCGGAAGACGACGCCGCGGGTGCCGGTTTGCGGGCTGCCCGGGACCACCACGGGCACGCCCCACTCGTAGACCGGAGGCAAGTCGCTGTCGATGCCCGCGGCCACGACGCCGGGAACGAACTGGACGCGCCGGAGCAGGTCTTCGAAAAACGCGTTGCGCCGGGCGACGCCGGGATAGCGCTGCTCGGCGAGCGGGACGCGCATGGTGAGGATGCGGTCGGGGCGGAAAGCGAAGGCGGCGGACTGAATGGAGACGAGGGTGCGGATCATGAGGCTGGCGCCGACCAGGAGCATGAGGGAGAGCGCGACTTCGCCGGAGACCAACGCCCCGCGGGCCAGGCGCTGGGCGCGGCCGGAGGAAGCGCCGCGGCCGGATTCGCGCAGCGGAGCGGCCAGATCGCGGCCGGAGATTTCGAGCGCCGGCACGAGGCCGAAGAGCAGCGCGGCGGCGGCCGAAAGAGCGAGGGTGAAGAGCAAGACCGGCAGATTGAGGGCGATGTGGGCCTCGTCGGGGATGGTGTCGGGCGGCACCATGGCGACGATGCCGCGGAGCGCGGCCCAGGCCACCGCAATGCCGGCGGCGCCGCCCGCCAACGCCAGCAACAAGCTTTCGGCGAGCAGTTGCCGGATCAGCCGTCCGCGCCCCGCGCCCATGGCCGCGCGGATGGCGATCTCGCGCATGCGGTAGGCGCCGCGCGAGAGGAGCAGGTTGCCGACGTTGGCGCAGGCGATCAGCAGCAGCAGGCCGACGGCGCCGAATAAAATCCAGAGGGCGTCCTGGATGCCGCTGGGGAAGGTTTCGCCGAAGTCCCGGATTTCGAGGCGCCAGGCCAGCGGAAAATCGTCGTGGTGGCGGCGCTGGAGGCCGGCGACGATCGGATGCAGATCGGCTTCGACCTGGGCGCGCGCGATGCCCGGCTTCATGCGGCCCATGAGGTGCACCTCGCGCTCGCCTTCGAGCGTTTCACCGCGATGGAACACGTCGGGCAGGTAGACATCCGCGCCGCGCCACATGAAGCGAGGCGGCATCACCCCGATGACGGTGCGGGTCTTGCCATTGAGTTCCAGCTTGCGGCCGAGGACGCGCGGATCGCCGCCGAAGGCCTTTTGCCAGAATTTATAGCCGAGCACGGTGACCGGCTCGGCGCCGGGGGCGGCATCGGAGGGCAGGGTGGCGCGGCCGAGGAGCGGGGGCACGCCCATGATTTCGAAGGTGTTCATGGTGCAGTGATTGCCGCGCAGGCGCTGCGGCTCGCCGGCGCCGGTCCAGGTGACATCGGACCAGGTGGAGGCGATGACGCCGGAGAAGACCGAATTGCGTTCGGCGATTTCGAGGAAATCGTCGATGGTGTAGTAGCTGCCGTTGCCGCCGCGCTGGCCGCGCACCATGACGGACACGAGGCAGTGGGGGTCTTTGTAGGGGAACGGGTCCAGAATGACCGCGTGGATGACGCTGTACATGGCGGTGCTGGCGCCGATGCCGAGGGCGAGGGAGATGACGGCGATGGCGGTGAACGTGGGCGCCTTCGCCAGGGTGCGGAGACCGAAGCGGAGGTCGTGGAGGAGCCAGTCGATCATGTGCATCCACCGTACCGCTCCCTTACGGTCGCGGCTCCGATCGGAGCCGCGACCGTAAGGGAGCAGTAGCGACGCATTCTAGTATCCCGCTTTTTTTCCACCACCTTCATGAGCGGCAGCTTGCGTGGCCATTTCGGGGAACCAACCGGGGTCGTGCGACTCGGCCGGGTATTCCGGCTTGGGCAGCGGCTTGGCGTCGGTGGCCACGACGCGCATGTCGAAACCGTAATGCGCGCGGCGGGCCATGGCGCTGCCGATGCCGCCCATGCCGACGATCCCCATGGTGCGGCCGGCGAGTTCGACATAGTCCGGCGATTTGGGCGTGCCGACGGGCTTCATCTGGCGCTTGTAGAACTGCGGCATGTAATCGCGGACGATGCCGCGGGTGAGGCAGAGGAGCAGGCCGATGCCGGTTTCGGTGATGGCAGGCGCGAAGGTGCGCTGGAGATTGGTCACCACCACGTTTCCGCCGGCGGCCTCGATCCGGCGGATTTCATGCGGTTCGAAGGGGTAAGTGGTTAGGATTTCACCTGGACATCGCTGAGCAGGACCGGCGGGACGACTACGGGCACGCGTTTGGCGGCGACGGCGGGCATGGCGGCAACGCCACCGAGGAACGAGCGCCGGCTGAACGGCTGGTGTTTCATGGAGGAAGGATATCACTGAATGTAGAGGCCCAAGAGGCGCGGGCCGGCCAGCGCCACTGCCAGCGCCGCGGCGCTCAGGAAGCTGCCGAAGGGGAGTTGGTAGCTGGCGGCGTCGCGTTTGGTGGCCCAGATGTAGAGAACGCTGATCACGGAGCCGGCGAGCGATCCTATCAGCAGGATGAGGAGCGTGGCTTCGAGGCCGAGAAAGACGCCGATCATGGCCACGAGCTTGACATCGCCGAGGCCGAGGCCTTCGCGATGGCGCACTTTGCCGTAGATCCAGCCGCCGGCCCAAAGAAAGCCCGCGGGGACGATGGCCGCGGCGGCGGCGTGCGCCAGCGCAGCGGCCGGGCCGGCGAGGTTCACGCCGGCCAGCCAGAAGAGCGCGTTGGCGGTGTCGTCGGGGGCCGGAGCGAAGGGGGCGAAGGCCAGGCCGATGAGGATTCCGCCGAGGGTAAGCTGGTCAGGCAGGAGGCGCTTTTCGAGGTCGGTGAAGACCAGCGCGATCAGCAGCGCGGCGAGCGCGCACATCTTGTATGCCGGCAGGGTGGGGCCCAGCGTGCGGACGAAATAGAAGAAGACGAGCCCGCCGATCAGCTCGACCAGGGGGTAGCGGAGGGAGATGCGGCAGCCGCAATAGCGGCAGCGCCCGCGGAGGATGAGGTAGCTGAGGACGGGAACGTTGTCGTACCAGGGGATCGTTTTGCGGCAGCGCACGCAGTGGGAGCGCGGCTTCACCACGGAGCGGCCGCGCGGCCAGCGGTGGATGACCACATTGAGGAAGCTGCCGATGATGAGGCCGAAGAGGCCCGCCAGAATAGATTCGATCACGCGAGCACCTTCCGGTAAACCTCCATGGTACGGCGGACCATGCGCTCGACGCTGAACCGGTCGAGGACGGTATGGCGGGCGGCGGCGCCGAGATCGCGGGCGAAATCGGGGCGGTCGAGGAGTTCGCGGACGGCGGCGGCGACGGCTGCCGGCGCGTTGTCGACCAACAGGCCGTTTTCACGATGGCGGATGATTTCCGGGATGCCGCCGATTTTGCTGGCCACGACCGGCACGCCGGCCGACATGGCCATGAGGACGCCGGAGCCGAGGCCCTCGGAGTGGGTGAGGTAGACGAACAGGCGCGCGGAGGCGAGGTCGCGCTCGAGGTTTGTGACGGGATGGCATTCGACGGACGCCAGCAGATCGGCGGCATCTTTGGCGAGCGCGAGCACTTCGGTGCCGCGCGCCGGGTCGAGGAGCGGCACGCCATCGTAGACCACGTCGATTTTCGACGCGGGCACACCGGCCTTCACCAGCTCGGATTTCACGTAATCGGAAACGGCGATGTAGCGGTCGGCGAGCGCGTATTTCCAGCGGGAGCGGATGGGGAAAGCGACGCGGCGCGAGACCACAAGGGGCCGGCGGGCGAGGAGGGCGAGGGTGTGGCCGCGGGCATCGTGCGCATGGATGAGGTCGTGACGCGGGCGGAGCGCGGCGCGCAGGGGGCCCAGCGGCTCGACGCGCCAGCCCTCCCGCTTCGCGGCCTCGAACAGGGGCGCATCCGGCCGCGCGAGGAGCGTGGATTCCACGCCCTCGGCGGCCAAGCCTCGGATCAAGCGCAGCACCTGCCATTGGCCCCCCTGCATGGCTTTGCCGGCGTCCAGGTGCAGAATGCGCATCAGCTCATGATTCTCGCTTTGGAGTATTTCAGGAAGGTGTAGAAGGCCGCCATGTAGGCGATGGTCAGGCCTTCGAGGCCGTCCAGGAACCCGCGTTGGAACAAATAGGTCTTAAGGAAGGCCCACGCGGGATCGGCGATGAGGCGGGTGAGCGGCACCGGCAGTTTGCGCGCGGCGATTTCCTGCGCCGCGAGGGTGGTGTACCGGTCCATGGTCTTGACGTGCTCGGAAATGGAATCGCAGGTGAAGTGCAGGATATTGCTTTCGAGGTGCCCGACGCGGCCGTCCACGACGACGCTTTCGTGCACGAAATCGCCGATCCATTTGGCCCTGGTGCGATGATAGAGCCGCACTTTGCGGTCCGGATACCAGCCGGAGTGGAGGATCCAGCGGCCCAGATAGCGCGCCAGGCGGGGCATGGTGTAGGCGTCGCAGCGCGGCCCGGATTTCTTCAGGTTCCAGATTTCGGCTTCGAGGGCTTCGCTGAGGGCTTCGTCGGCATCGAGCGAGAAAATCCAATCGTTGGCGGCCTGCTCGGCGGCCCAGTTCTTTTGGGCGGCATAACCGCGCCAGTCGGCCTCGATCACGCGCGCGCCGAGTTTTTGCGCCAACTCGACGGTGCGGTCCGCGGAACCGCTGTCTATGATCAGGATTTCATCGGTGGAGCGTAGGCTCTCGATGGCCCGCGCGATGTTGCGCTCTTCATTGAGCGTGATGATGGTGGCGGTGATCTTCATGCGCCAAGGTCATAAGCCGCCGGCGCGGATCGGCGCATAGGTGAAGCAGATGAGGAAGACGATCAGCGCGATCCAGCCGAGTTGGCGCCGGCCTCCGGCGATTGCGGTTTCGTCGTTCACCATCGGATGCCTTCTGCCAAGCCACAGCAGGACCAGTCCCCAGAGCAGCCATCCGCCCCAGAATTTCCCGAGCGGCAGCAGCGCGATGCACATGGCCTTTGAAATGGTCTTGTGGCGGCCGGGAAAGAAGGAGTAGAGAATGTGGCCGCCGTCGAGCTGACCGATGGGCAGCAGGTTCAGCGCGGTGGTGAACATGCCGATCCAGGCGGCGCGGGCGATGGGATGGAGGTAGATATCGCTCACGGGCGTGCCGGGGAAAATGGCCTTACCCATCAGCCATTGGAGCAGCGGCGTGCCGAATATCCAGGTGCCCTGATTGGCGATGCCGGGGATGACCTTGGAAAAGGCCAGGCCGATGGAGAGCGCCGGGAGAAGGAAAACGAAGCCGGCCAGCGGGCCTGCGATGCCGATATCGAAGAGCATGCGTTTGGAATAGATCGGCGAGCGCACGCGGATGAACGCGCCGAACGTCCCGAGGATTGGCGACGGCAGGAAGTACGGCAGGCTGGCATCCACGCCGTGGTACATGGCGGCGAGGTAATGGCCGAACTCGTGGGCCAGCAGGATCATCAGCAGGGTCAAGGAGAAGGGCAAGCCCTGAAGGAGCAGGATGGGGTCCTGCCAGAAATAGGTGAAGAAGGTGAAGGTGTGCTCGAGATCGAACGGCTGGTTGCGGAAGAAATCCTCCTGCATAGCCGCGCCGACGATGGTGGTGGTGAGGAGAGTGGCCAGAAACAGCAGAGCGTAAAGCCAATAACGCTCGCGGGTACGGGGGAAAGGCAGGGTGTGGAATTCCTCGGCGCCGGGCCCCGGGGGCTCGCCGGCGTAGAGAGGATACGGCTCCGGAGAGAAGTCCTGAGATGACACGTTGGACCGGCGGCGCGCAGCTTATTGCAGCGTCTGTAACTCCTTGCCGGGCTTAAAGCGCACGGCCTTGCCGGGCGGAATGGAGACTTCCGCGCCGGTGCGCGGGTTCCGCCCAATCCCCGTTTTCCGCGGCTTGACATTGAACACGCCGAAGCCGCGCAACTCGATACGGTCGCCCTGTTCGAGGGCCTTTTTCATGGATTCAAACACAGTTTCCACGGCCATTTCGGCCTTTGTCTTGGTGATACCCGTCCGGTTGACGACCTCATTGATGATATCGAGCTTAATCAAAGCAGCCTCCTTAGCACCGCTGATCGGGACCCCGTCGAATTTTCTACCGCATCAGTCAACCACATGATAGGATTGAATTTATTCTCATGTCAAGGGAGGGGTCCGGGCGCCAGCCGGCGCCGGTGACAAGCGACGAATTCCGGCGCGCCTGTGGGCGTTTCGCGACGGGCGTCACGATCGCCAGCGTGCTGGACGACCAGGGGATGCCCCACGGCCTGACGGTAAGCTCGTTCACTTCGGTCTCGCTGGAGCCCCCTCTCCTGCTCATCTGCCTGGGCCACGGGGTCACTTCGATCGACCTGTTCCGGGCCGCTGGGTACTTCGGAATCAACATTTTAGCAGAAGACCAGCAGCCCCTTGCGGAGCGTTTCGCACGGAAGGGCGAGGACCGCTTCAACGGCCTGGCGTGGCATGCGGGCGCGAGCGGCGTGCCACTGCTCGACCGCGCCCTGGCGACGATCGAATGCGCCGTGCGGCAGCGGTTCACGTCGGGCGATCATGACATCTTCGTGGGAGAAATGGTGGGGATGGAGGTTTCCGAAGGCGAGCCGCTGATTCACTACGGCAGCCGTTACCGGCGGCTGGAGCTAGACTGAAGTCTGATGTCCAATCCTCTTTGTTACCTCCACGACCAGATCGAAGAGTGGAAACGGGAGGGCACTTACCAGCGGCTGCGCGTGCTCGAATCGGCCAGCGCCGCGGAATCGCGCTTCGACGGCAAGGAGGTCATCAACCTCGCCTCGAATAATTACCTCGGCCTGACCACCCATCCCAAGCTCCGCGAGGCAGCGCTCGAAGCTACGCGGAAGTACGGCGTGGGGTCGGGCGCGGTGCGGACCATCTCGGGAACGATGAGCCTGCACATGCAGTTGGAAGAGCGCATCGCCGCGTTCAAGCAGGTGGAAGCATGCGTGGTGTTCCAATCGGGCTTCGCGGCTAATGCCGGAACCGTGGCCGCCGTTCTCGGGCCGGACGATCACATCATCTCGGACGAACTGAATCACGCCAGCATCATCGACGGCTGCCGGCTTTCGAAGGCCAAGATCCACGTTTTCCCGCACAAGGACGTGGCGGCCGCGGAAAAAATCCTGGCCAAACTGGAGGGCGTTCCCGGCAGGAAACTACTGATTTCCGACGGTGTGTTTTCCATGGACGGGGATATCGGCCCGCTGCCGGGGCTGGTGGAGGCGGCCGAAAGGCATGGGGCCATCATGATGGTGGACGACGCACATGCCTCGGGCGTTCTGGGCCGCAACGGGCGCGGCACCGTGGATCATTTCGACGTGCACGGCCGCGTACATGTGCAAGTGGGCACGCTTTCCAAGGCGATCGGGGTGCTGGGCGGGTATGTCTGCGGCAGCCGCGACCTGATCGAATTTTTGTATCACCGCGCGCGGCCGTTCCTATTTTCGACCTCGCATCCGCCGGCGGTAGCGGCCGCCTGCGTGGCCGCTTTTGACGTGCTGGAACAGGAGCCCGAGCGCATCGAGACCCTGTGGCGCAACACGCGATATTTCAAGCAGGAACTGACTGCGGCGGGGTTCGATACCGGCATCAGCGAAACGCCGATCACGCCGGTGATCGTGGGCGAAGCGGCGCGCGCACACCAGCTTTCGCGCGAGCTGTTCCAGGAGGGCGTGTTGGCGACCGGAATCGGCTTTCCCACGGTGCCCAAGGGCAAGGCACGGGTGCGCACGATTGTCACGGCGGCGCATACGCGGGAGGAACTCGACCGGGCGCTGGGAGTCTTCCGAAAAGTCGGGAAGAAGATGGGGCTGGTTTAGGGCCGTACGGATCCCGGAAAATCGTACGCGGAAATACGGGGCGAAAGGTATTCCGGGGCGAAACTCGCGCGTCTTACGATATAGGCGAAGAGTTTTGGCAACGCCAGGGATGTTCATGCGTGTTTTGGAGGATGGGGTGCCTTCGAGGCCGAAGGCGGCGCCGCTCGAAGCGGCACGCCGGCGTACGCGCGCCCGCGAAGCGCGCTCGAAGGTTAGGAGATACGCATATGCGGTGGTATCCGTTGCGGCAGCATTGGGCCTACGTTTCGCGCTGGACCGCGTCTTTCATTACTATCACCCTTACGCGGCTTTCTACATAGCCATTCTGATGACGGCCTGGTACGGCGGATTGGGTCCGGCGCTACTGGCGATCGTATTGGGCGGAGCCGCCTCGATTTTTTCGGTGCTCAGCTCCGGGTTTGCGCACCCGCCGGGGACGCAGGGGCTGACGGGGTTCGAGTTTTACTTCATCGTTTCGATCACCGGCGTGGTCCTTATGGAGGCGCAGAGGCGGTCGGAGCGCGCCGCGGTGCGCGCCCGGGAGGAACTCCAGGAAGCCAGAGGTTCGAGAGCATCG
>JAJYLS010000060.1 GCA_021787555.1 Acidobacteriota bacterium
TGCGCCAATACCGCGAGGGCGATTCCATCGCGCTGCGCGAGCGCAAGAACGGCCGCTGGATCGAGCCGGTTTTGCTGAACACCAACTTCGGCGTGAATTTCGACCCGGTGGTGGCCGCCGATCGGGACGGCAACATCTACGTGGTCTGGACAAGCCGGAGAAACGGCGAGTTCGGGCTCTACTGGCGCCGCGCCGGGCAGAACCTGGAGCTGGGGAGTGAATTTCAGGTCCCCACTTCGGGCCGTTTGAACGGACGGCCTTCTCTGGCCGCCGACCGAAACGGGCGGATCTGGCTGGCAGCGGAATCCTATCGCAATGGGAGCATGGATATCGTGTTCTACAGCCTGGAGGGCTCGGGATGGCGGCAGATGCCGGACGTAGCGGCGACTCCGAACCAGGAATTCCGCCCGCGCCTGGCGGCCGCGCCCGATGGGAGCCTGTGGTGCGCGTGGGACACAATTGCCGACGGCAAGTACCGGGTAATGGTCCGCCGTTTCGATCTGGCTGCCGGAACCTGGGACGCTCCGCAGAACGTGCCGGGAGACGGAAAGCTGGATGCCTATGCGCCCGACGTGGCCATCGATTCCGCCGGCCGCGTGTGGGTCACCTATGCGCGGAACGAGTGCGAGGAGGCCGATTGGGGCTTGCGCGGGCCGAAAGCCGGACAGGCGCCGCGCCCCACCGTGCGCCTGGTGGTTCTGGACCATGGTAGCTGGAAATACCCGCGTACGATTGCCGGCAACTCGCCCGGGTACGTGGCGCATGGGGACATTCCGCGGATCACGGCCGATCGCGAGGGCGCGGTCTGGCTGGCGTGGCAGTTCCTTCCGGGGCACGTGAACGGCAAGATCGGCAGCATCGTTTGCGAACGGGGGCAATGGAGCCGGCCGGAGATCTTCGGCATGGACGAGACCGACCCCGTGGAGCCGCGCCGCCGGTACGATCAGAAGCCCTGGATCGTGGCCGGCGACGCCGGTCACCTACTGATCGCTTACGAGCGGGGCCGCGGCGTGTTCAAGGACCGGGACGTGTATTTCCGCGAGATCCAGGCGAACGAAATGGCAACGGGTCCGGCCGATCCCCCGCTCACCGCGTTTACGGCGGAGGAATTGCGCCCGGTCTCGCGCCCGGTGCTGAGCCACCCGCCGCGCGAGGCGGTGCACGATTCGAGCGGCGGGCGCTTCGAGCTTTACTTCGGAGACCTGCACAATCACCTGTTGATCGACGACGGCCACATGGGCAGCGTGGACCAGTTGTTCATGTTCCACCGCGACCGCTTCGGGTCGGACCTTGCTGCGACCACCTCCCACGGAGACTCGAACAAGCTGATGGTTTCGGAACTGGCGCTGAACGACCGGCTGGCGGACGCGATGCTGGACCCGCAGCATTTCGTGGCGATGCCCGGTTTTGAATGGACGCAAGGGGATTTCGTGGTGCCGCGGGCCGGCCACCGCAGCGTCATCTACCCGGCCAGCGGCGGGCCGCTCTACCGCCCGACGGAAGGCTATTCCGATTCGGTCCGGGAATTCGAGGATCTCATCGGCAAGGCCGGCGGTCTGATCTGGGCGCACCACGTCTCGCGCGCTTATGCCGGCGGGACCGACTGGAGCTACTTGAATCCGAAGGTGGAACCCGTCGTCGAGATGTGCTCCAGTTGGGGGAGATTCGAATACTACCAGAACCCCGGGCACATCCGGGTGAAAGAACTGAAGAACTCGTCAGTACAGGATGCGTGGCGGATGGGCTGGCACCTGGGGCTCGTGGGAGGCAGCGACGGGCACGACCTGTACGGGGCGCGGATTCAGGGGCTGACCGGAGTATACGCGTCCAGCCTCACGCGCGCCGCGGTTTTCGACGCGATCCGGCACCGGCGCACCTACGCCACCACGGGCGAGCCGATTGTTCTCGAATTTCAGGTCAACGGCCACATGATGGGTTCGGAGATCACGGCGAAGGAAGGGCCGGTGATCCAGGGGAGCGTAACCGGCACAGCGGCGCTGATCTCGGTGGAGGTCGTCAAATTCGAAGGGGGTTCGACGCCTTTCCGGACGATGTACCGCGCCCCGGTGAACGGCAACCACGCGGTGGTGTGGTGGAAGGACCCGGATTTCCGCGGCGACTGCCTGTATTACCTGCGCGTGAACCAGCAGGTTTCTCCCGCGCTGGCCGCCCGCTACGCCAATGCGAAAGACAATCCGTTTCCAACGGAGATGGCGTGGTCCTCTCCGGTCTGGGTCAAGAGAGGCGAGTAGTGCGTTGACCGAGCTTACGGCAGCGGGCCGGCACTGGCTACGCCGACGAATGAATCGGCGCAACCGTAGTACAGAAACCACTTCCCGTGGAACCAGACCAATCCCTCGGCAAAGGTTGTACCGGCGGCGTATTGGCCCGTCTTCTCAAACGGCAGCTCCGGTTTGAAGACCGGCTCCCCGGTACGAGCCAGCAGCTTGTCCGGACGATCGCTGGCGAACAGTGCCTCGCCCACCGCATAGGCGTTTGCGCCAATGTAAGGGTCACCTCCAGACGGAGCATTCTTGCCGTTATACAGCACCAGGATTCCGTGTTCCGTGAGCAGTGGCGGCGGGCCCGTTTCGGGAAACGAACTGTCGAAACGGCCTATGCGTTTGGATAGCGCCACAACCGGTTCGCCTCGCTCGTCCTCGATGGGCGCCCAGCGGATCAGGTCTGTCGAGGTGGCTAATCGAATGGTGCCCTCGCCCCAATACATCCAGTACTTACCGCCGATTTTCGCGGCGATCGGCCGGCCTCCGCTCAAACGCGTGACAATGCCGGCGGATTTGTAAGAGAGCGACGCGTACTTGCCTGCCATGCCTAATGCCGGGCCATGCTTCGTCCAGTGCACCAGATCTTGCGAGGTGGCTATGGCCGCGTCGGTACGGCGCCGATTCCACTGCGTGTACGTCAGCACGTATGTTCCGTCCTCGCTTTCGACGATGCGCGGATCTTCGCAGCCGCCGGGCCATTCGCGATCCTTCTGTGAATCGTTGTCCGGGTATAGGACGGGCTGCGGACGCCGACGGAAGTGGATGCCATCGGTGCTCTCGGCAAGGCCCAACCGCGAGGTATGCAAACCGATGCGCATCTCTCCGGTATCGTCTTCCGCGCGGTAGAGGACGTATATCTTGCCATTGCGCACGATGGCGGCCGGGTTGAAGGTGTGCAGGGCCTCCCAACGGACGCGACTGCCGGAAACCGGATCCAGGAACAACGAACTACCGTCCGGCTTGATCGCCGGTGCCGCGACCGGTCGCGAGAAGGGCGCGATCTGCCATCCGGTTCCGCCCTCGGCTGCAATTGCCAGAGTGGCGATCAGCGCAGCGCGGGCGATTATCGAAAGCCGCATATATACTATGTATCAAAAGCGCATTACAAGAACGAAAGGAGTGCCAATCATGGATCATAGCAATGCTACCGATCGCCGCAATTTCCTGGCGGGCGCGCTGGCCGGGGTGGCCGGTTTCGGCCTTGCAGCCCAGGCGCAAGGGCGCAAATTGCGCTATGCGGTGGTCGGGGCCGGCAACCGGGGGCGCAACGCGCACCTGCCGCTCTTGCGGGAACACGTTCCCGAAGTGGAGGTGGTGGCCATCTGCGATATCACCCCGGAGAGCCTCCAGAAGGCGCTGGACGCGACGCCCGGAGCGAAGGGCTACGACGATCACAAGAAGATGCTCACGGCGGAGCCGAACCTGGATGCGGTGGTGGTCGTGATTCCCAATTTCCGGCATGCCGAAGTGGCGATTGCGGCGCTCGAAGCGGGCAAGCACGTGCTCTGCGAGAAGCCCCTGGCGACCCACGTGGCCGACGCGAACCGCATGATTCAGGCGGCGCAGAAGAACAACCGCGCATTGCAGGTGGGCCAGCAGATGCGCTACAGCCTGGTCTATCGGCGGATGGAGGAGTTGATCCGCCAGAAAGCCATCGGCGACCTGGAATACATTCAGGCCAACCTGTTCCGGGGCGATTGGAATCCGCGCAGTTGGCGCTACACGGACCCCGACACCGGCAAGGCAACCAACTGGCGCTTCCTCACCAGGTGCGCCGGAAGCTCGCTGATGGAAGACGGCATTCACGAACTGGACGTGATCCACTGGCTGGTGGGCGCGGACCCGGTGCGCATTCAGGCCCAGGGCGGCAACAGCGTATACAAGGACCGCGAAACCATCGATAACGCCGGGCTGCTGATCGAGTTCTCCAACGGAGTCCACTGCACGTTTGCCTACACCGTCTTCACGGGGGTCCGTAACGGCCGGACTTTCCGCCTGTTCGGATCGAAGGCGGAGATGACCGTGGAAGGCACTCCACACGAACCCGTCATCGTGATTCAGCCCTACCGGGGACGGGCGGAGCGCATTCCCGCTCCTCGCTTCCATCCGGAAGAGGCGTCCTTCAAGGAGGGCCCGGGCGGTCCGGACGCGGACATCGAGACGGTACGCGAGCACAGGGCCTTCGTGAAAACCATTCTCGACAAGGCTCCGGTGTTTGCCGACGGCCGGGTGGGCCGCGATGCCGTGCACATTTCGGCGGCCGCCGAGCACTCGCTGCGTGCCGGCCAAATTATCCCCTGGAGCCAAGAGGAAGGGATCTGACGTGGAGCTTTGAAGTGAAGCGGACGGACGGACGCACCTGGGCGGTGGTGTTCGTTCTGTTCGCCAGCCTGGCACTGAACTTCCTCGATCGCCTGGTGCTCGCGAATGTGGCTCCGGTGTTGCACGCGGAACTCGGTCTTTCGGGCACCGGGTATTCCGTAATCGTGACCGTTTTCATGGCGGGCATGACGCTGGGCCAGTTGCCCGCGGGAATCCTCATCGACCGGCTTGGAGCGCGTCTCGCGCTGCCGGCGATCTTCACCGGATGGTCGGTGGCGAATATGGCGCAGGCGCTGGCGCGCGGGGTGGCGAGCTTTTCGGCCCTGCGTTTCGTCATGGGCGTGTTCCAGTGTGGTAACTACTCCGCCGGCATCAAGGTCATCGGCGGGCTGTTCCCGGCGCGGCAGAGGGCGCTGGCGCTGGCTGTTTTCGACGCCGGAACGCTGGCCGGGTCGGTCGTCGCGCCGCCGATCGTCGTGTGGGTGCTGATGCACTTCGGCTGGCGGGCAGCCTTCCTGCTGCCCAGCGCGCTGTCGATGCTCTGGCTGCTGCCCTGGTTCCGCGTCTATGCTCGGCACCCGGCGCCCGCGGCAGTGGTTGCGGCGCGCGGCGCTCAGGCAGTTTCGCTAATCCATCTCCTCCGGCGGCCGGAGACCTGGGGAGCCATTCTGATGCGCGGCCTGGGCGGCCCGGTGTCGCAACTCTATTGGTATTGGCTCCCGCTGTATTTCGTGCGGGGCCGCGGGATGAGCATGAGCGCCATGGCTGCGTTCACGAGCCTGGCCTTTCTGATCGGCGCCGGCGGGAACCTGGCCGGCGGGTTTATCTCCGGCTGGCTCATCCATCGCGGCTGGGGCGTGGATGCCTCCCGGAAATTGGTATTTGTGAGCGGCGTCGCTCTCAACGCGTGCTCCGCCCTGGTGCCGATCGTGCCTGGCAATTCGGCGGCCGCGGCTTTGATCGCCGCGGCGATCTTCGGCCTCAACTGGAAGAGCTGCACGCAACTGGCGATCTTCACGGATGTTTTTCCGGAAGCCACGCTCGCGCGCATCGGCGGGTTGACGGGCATTGCCGAAGGCGTGTTTACGATGGTGGTTACGCTGGGAACGGGGATGGTAGTGGATCGCTTCTCCTTCACACCGGTCTTCATCGCGGCGGCGGCGATGCCGTTATTCAGCGCGCTGGCGTTGTTCACCCTGATCGGGCGCATCCGTAGGATCGGCTTCCCGGTGCCGCCGGCGCCGAGGCCGGCGGTCCTCTAGCCGCGACCCCGGCAAGTTCCTCGCGGTGTGGTATGACTTACTGAAGGGCTCCGCGTGCGGTGTCGCGGCGTGGGCGGTTTCTTTCCGGGTAGAGAAAAGGAGGGGGAGATGAGTGGAGTACGGGTGCTGGTGGGAACGCGCAAAGGCGCGTTCATTCTGACCTCGGACGGCAAGCGCGAAAAATGGGAGGTCAACGGGCCGCATTTCGCCGGCTGGGAGATTTATCACATGAAGGGCTCGCCCGCGGACCCGAACCGGCTGTACGCGTCGCAGACGAGCGGGTGGTTCGGGCAGCAGATCCAGCGGTCGAACGATGGCGGGGAAACCTGGGAGCCGGTGGGCAACAAGTTCGTCTACGACGGCCCGACGGGCACGCATCAGTGGTATGACGGCACGCCGCATCCCTGGGAATTCAAGCGTGTCTGGCATCTCGAGCCGTCCCTCACCGATCCGGACACGGTTTTCGCCGGGGTCGAGGACGCGGCCCTGTTCCGCACCAGCGATGGGGGCGCAACCTGGCAGGAACTCGCCGCCTTGCGCAATCACAGCACGGGCAATCGCTGGCAGCCGGGCGCCGGCGGGATGGGCCTGCACACGATTCTCATCGACCCGACAAATGCGGCGCGCATGTACCTCGCGATTTCCGCGGCGGGCGCATTCCGCACCGACGACTGCGGGCAGTCGTGGAAACCGATCAATCGCGGCCTGCATTCGGAGTTCATTCCCGATCCCGATGCCGAGATCGGCCATTGCGTGCACCGCATCGCACTGCATCGTTCACGGCCGGACACGGTTTACATGCAGAAGCACTGGGACGTGATGCGGACCGACAATGCCGGCGAGTCCTGGCGCGAGGTCAGCGGCAACCTGCCGACCGATTTCGGCTTCGTCATCGACGTGCACGCGCACGAGCCGGAAACCATCTACGTGGTGCCGATCAAGAGCGACCGCGAGCATTTTCCGCTGGATGGCAAACTCCAGGTGTGGCGCAGCCGCGCGGGCGGAAACGAATGGGAGCCGCTCACCCGGGGCCTGCCGCAGAGCAACTGTTTTGTGGATGTGCTGCGGGATGCCATGTCGGTGGATTCGCTGGACGAGTGCGGCCTCTACTTCGGCACCACCGGCGGTCAGGTATACGCGTCGGCGGATGCGGGTGCAAGCTGGAGCACCATCGTGCACGATCTGCCGGCGGTGCTTTCGGTCGAGGCGCAGACGCTGTCATGATCCGCGTGGTCTTGCCCGCGCACCTGCGCATCCTGGCGAAAGTGCAGGGGGACGTGTGGGTGGAGGCCGGGGGCCAGCCGACCATCGCCTCGGTGCTGGACGCCATCGAGGCACAATATCCGGTGCTGGCCGACGCCATTCGCGATCACGGCACGCTCCAGCGGCGGCCATTCGTGCGTTTTTTCGTGTGCGGCGAGGACTGGTCGCACGAGCCCGCCGGCACGCCGCTGCCGGAATCCGTCGTGTCCGGTAAGGAGCCGCTTCTGGTTATCGGCGCAATCGCCGGCGGCTGACCGGGCGGCGGGGCACGGTCCTAGTAATGCCGCGGCGCCACCGTGCGCAGCGGGGCGGCGAAGCGCGAAGGGGGCTCGGCGCGGTCGGCCGGCCGCTCGAGCACCAGCGAGCGGAGACCGGGCATGGCGCCGTTGCGCTGGCCCTTCTCGCCCACCGGCAGTTGGCCGGTAGTCAGGTTCTTCAATCCGAACAGCGCCAGCTCGAAGCGGTCCTTCACCCCCACCTTCTGGAACAGCCGCGAGAGGTACACTTTCACGGTTCCTTCCGAAATCATGAGGGTGGTGGCAATCTCTTTGTTCTTCAAGCCCTGCGAGAGCAGGCTAACGAGCTGACCTTCCCGCTGCGTCAGAGCCACGCGCCGGGCGCAGAGAAAACTGTCGGTGAGCGCTTTTTCGAACCACAACTCGCCGGCCTGCACTTTCTGGAGGCACTTCACCTGCAAATCGGTGGGTAGCGTCTTGCGCAGGATGCCGCGCACGCCCAAGCCCATGGCCTGGAACGCCAGTTCGGTGGAAATGGTGTTCACCCACAGGACGATCCTGGTCGCCATCATGACGTGCTTCATCTCGCTGAGGACAGCGAAGGTGATCTCGGGGGTCAGGTCCATCAACACCAAGTCCGGGGAACCGTGCGTCAATTGATCCATGAGGCCTTCCACCGTGCCGCAGGTAGGGAGCAGCTCAAAGCCTTCCACCTGCCGCAGCACCGACTCGAGACCTTTGGCCAGGATGGGTTCGTCGCTGTAAAGAAGAATTCGCGTCATAATTCAGTTGCCTTTCCGATCTGAACACCGAGCGAAATGGCTGCGTCTTCCCGGTTGGTGCGCGCCTCGCTGGCTTCTTCAGGAATTCTCCGACTATTTAAATCTCATGTCAACAAAAATTATCAGAATAATGGTACTAATTTTTTCATAATTTTTGCAAAACCTGGAATATTGCAGATATTTTTCCGCGTACAAGATACTCATTCTAAAGCTTATATATGGCATAGGAGAAAAATTCGACCGGTTGTTTCTTACTGAAAAATCAGTATATTATCCTCTAATAACCATACTCGGAATTGTCTGAGATCGAAGCGCGGGAGCCGGAAATAGCCTCGCGGTGAAGCCTTTCCGTCATCCTAATAACCTTGGGCAGCAGACCGGTGTAGCCCATTTACGATATTGATGCACCGGCTGGCGAGCGCTACATTCGCGGATGTCCGAAGCCGACAGAAATGAGAAATATAAACAGGCGCGAGAGCCCGCGAATGGATATCAAGCTCCGGTGCCACGTGAAATCGCCGGCAGTGTGGGGGGCGAGCGAGATGTACACGGAAAATATCAGCCGCAGCGGGGTCCTGATCGCCTGGGGCGGTGAGGGTAAGGGCCTGCCGCTGCCTTCCGCCGGCCAGATTCTGACCGTCGACGTCGAGCTGCCCGCAATGCACGGGTTCGGCCAGAAATGCATTCATTGCCAGGGGACGGTGGCGCGGGTTGCGGAGGCGAACGAGGGCGGACCGCGCGTGGCGCTGCGCGTCAATTATATGGATTTTCGCGCCTTCCACGACAAATTACGGGTAGTAGAGGCCATGCAGCCGGTGGCCAATTCGTGGATGGCGTAGCAGGAAAGAAATGCAGGCGCACGAATCCAAATTCGCGATCAAGTTGCTGCCATCGCTCGCGGACTTTGCTTTCCTCATGCCCATGGCATTTCTGTTCCTGCGCATGGACGGGCTGAAGACGCTGCTGGGCGACTGTGACACCGGCTGGCATATTCGCACGGGCGAGTGGATTCTGGCGCATCACGCGGTGCCGGCGCACGATATTTTTTCGTTTTCCAAGGCGGGCGATCCGTGGTTCGCGTGGGAATGGCTTTCCGACGTGGTGCTGGCCTGGCTGAACGGTCATGGGGGACTGCGCGCCGTGGCGCTGTTCGCCATCGTGATGCTCTCGGCCATTTTCGTGCTGCTGTTCCACCTGCTGCGGCGAAAGGCCAACCCGATTACCGCGCTGGCCGTCACGATGCTGGCCGCGGCGGCATCGTCGATTCATTGGCTGGCGCGCCCGCACCTGTTCACACTGCTGTTTCTGGTCGTTTTTTATGGCGCGCTGGAGCGCGTGCAAGAAGGGCACACGCGCTTCGCGGGTTTGCCGTACCTGGCTCTGCTGCCGGTCGCGACGATTGTGTGGACCAATCTGCACGGCGGGTTCTTCGTGGGCGTGCTGATGATCGCCGCTTATGGGCTGGGCGAAACGCTGGAGATCGCGTTCGCGCCGGATGCGGAAGGGCGTCCGGCGGCGTGGCAGAGGGCGCGGAATTATTTCCTGAGCGCGGCCGCCTGTCTGGCTGCCAGCCTGATCAATCCCTACGGCTACCGGCTGCACGCGCACATGCTGGCGTATCTGCGCGACCCCTGGAATTCACAACATATTATGGAATTCCTGTCGCCGAGCTTCCACCATCCCACGGCCGTATTCTTCGAGGCGATGCTGGCGCTCGCGGCGGCCACCGCGATCTGGAACATCAGTAAGGGCCGTTTCACCCAGCCTTTGCTGATGGTGGTGTGGGCACACGCCGCACTGCTGGCCGCACGCAACATTCCGATCTTCACGATCGCCGCGGCTCTGCCGGTAGCGGCGGCCGTTCAGCAGTGGCAGGAGATGCTTCCCGCGAGCAACGTGGCCGGATGGCTGCGGAAAGCCGCGGACCGGTTCAACCGCATCGCGGCGGAGACGGCGGCGACGGATTCCATCGGGCGCTGGCACCTGGTCAGCGCGCTGGGGTTCGGGCTGGTGGCGGCGGTGATTTGCGCGCCCCATCCGCCGAAGAAATTCCGGGCGGAATTCGATCCGCAGACGTATCCCGCCGCGGCCCTGGCCACGCTGCGCCGCACTTCCGGGCGGGTCTTCACCTACGACCAGTGGGGCGACTACCTGATCTGGAGCCTGTACCCGCACGGGAAGGTTTTTGTGGACGGCCGCAGCGATTTCTATGGCGACGATTTTGAAAGAGATACTTTGGACGTCCTCAACGTCAAGTACGACTGGGGCAAGACCCTGGCGCGCTACGGCGTGGACACGATTTTACTGCCCCCTTCGGCGCCGCTGGCCGGCGCTTTGAAAGAGTCGCGGAACTGGCGCGTGGTTTACGATGACGGCGTCGCGCTGGTCTTCCGCTCCGCGGCGCGCCCTTCGGGCCCGCGCAAGGTGGCAGCACCGGTTTCCGCCTCGTCGCCCTCGGGGCGACCTGGTGGAGGAGGCCGTGATCGCGAGGTCACGAAGACGCAGGCCAGTGATCCACCGATCACTCCAACGAAAACCAAGGCTTAAGACTAGGAGCGAACACAATGACGTTTTTGCGAAATCTCTGGAACGACGAACAAGGCCAGGACCTCATCGAGTACACGCTGCTCATGGCGTTCGTGGCATTGGCCTCGGCGGCCCTTTTCCTGGGCGCCGGCGGGAGCATCAAGGGCATTTGGTCGACGACCAACAGCCAGCTCGCGGCGGCCAACCAATCTGCCAGCTAGTTTTCGGGAGAGGCGCGGCGGGATTCAAGGATCGACACGGGCAGCAATGCCGGTGCCACGTCCCGCCGCGCCCCACCCGGATGAGAGCAAGGATGGCCGCAACATTAGCCAAGCGGAGGAGCACGGAGGAGCGTTGCGGCACCACAGCGTTCGCGGCGCGCGGTGCGCACGCAGGTGCCCTCGGGGCGCAGCCGGACAGAACGGGGAGCAGCAATGAATAAACGATTTCTGGGGGTTCTGATCTTCGCATTTGTGGTGGCGTCCGGCGCGAGCCTGTTGCTGTACCGGCTCCTGATCAACCGGCCGCAGACCAGCAGGGCGGCTCCGGCGACGACCCACATCGTTCTGGCGGCGCACGATCTGGAAGTGGGGACGGTGCTGAAGGACGAAGACGTGAGGCTGGCGGATTGGCCGGGTCCCCCGCCGACGGGATCGAGCATGCGCACCCAGGACATCGTGGGCCGCGGCGTGATCACGGCGATTTACGCCAAGGAGCCGATCATCGAATCGCGCCTGGCGCCCAAGGGCGCGGGCGGCGGCCTGGCGGCCATGATTCCGCCGGGCATGCGCGCGGTGGCGGTACGCGTCAACGAAGTGGTCGGCGTAGCCGGATTCGTGCTGCCCGGCATGCGGGTGGACGTGCTGATTTCCGGCAACGCGCCGGGCGCCAGCCCCACGCTCGGGACGCAAACCCGGACCATGTTGCAGAACATCGAGGTGCTCTCCGCGGGCCAGGATTTCAAGAAGGACTCCGAGGGCAAACCGATCGCGGTGCAGGTGGTCAATTTGCTGGTGACGCCCGAGCAGGCGGAAGAGCTGAGCCTGGCGAGTGCCCAGACGACCATTCAGCTCGTCCTGCGCAATCCGCTCGACCGCCAGGTCTCGAAGACGGCAGGCACGGCCGTGGCTTACCTCTTTAAAGGCGGCATGCGGCCGGCGTCCATGGCGCCCGGTTCGGCGCAGCAGCCGCGTCCTGTCGCCAGACCGTCGCATGCGGCCGTGCTGCCGCCACCTCCGCCGCCCAGGACGGCGGCCCCGTTCGTGATGGAGATTATTTCGGGCGCGAAGAAAGCCGAGCAGAAATTCAATCCCGGGGAGGGAAAGTAAATGCGGCGAGCCCCGTTCCAACCATTTGCGCAGCGCGCGGCGCGCCCGGTTCAAAGGGCGCCGCTGCCGCAGACAGGGGGGCGCCCTCCGGGCCCGTCTGCTCCACCTCTATCCAGGAGGTTCCGGCAGGCCGGCATCGTGCTGGCCGTGGCTGCCGGCGCCTGCCTCTTGTGCCAGCACCTGGCGGGCGCGGAAGCAGCGCCTACCAAAGGGTTGCCCCAGCAGGTCGCCGCACCTCGTGGCAACACCCCCGGAAAGCTCATCGTGACGGTGGGGAAGTCGCTGATCATCGACAGCCCGCTGCGCATCCAGCGAATCTCGCTGGCGAACGGCGATCTGGCGGAGGCGGTGGCCGTCAACCCGCAGGAGGTTCTCATCAACGGGAAAGCGCCTGGCGAAACCTCGCTCATTGTCTGGCAGCAGGACGGCGCGCGGCTGGTCTACGACCTCACCGTGCGGATGAGTCCCCTGAAGCTGGATGCCGTGCGGGAGCAGATCGCGCGCGACTTTCCCGACGCCGACATCAACGTCACCTTCGAAAACGACACCGCCTTCGTGCGCGGCACGATCAAGGACGTCACGTCGGCGCAGCGCGTGATGGCGGTGGTCTCGACCCTGGGCAAAGCCGTCGACCTGATGCGCGTGAACGTTCCCCCCGTGGAACAGCAGATCCTGCTCAAAGTGCGGTTCGCCAACGTGGACCGCTCCGCGGCGCAGAACCTGGGCGTCAACTGGTGGAGCGGCGCTTTCAACCAAGCCACTTCGATCGGTACCGGCAACATGCTGCTCCCCAATGGCGGCATGGACCCGGGCGGTTTCACCCTCTCGAACGCCATCAACATTTTCGCCTTCCGTCCGGACATCAATCTGGGCGCCCAAATTCAGGCGCTGGAGCAGCAGAACGTCCTTCAGATCCTGGCTGAGCCCAACGTTATGGCCATCAACGGCAAGCCCGCCAGCTTCCTGGATGGCGGCCAGTTCCCCTTTCCCATGGTGCAGGGTGGCGCGAACATAGGGTTCGTCACGATCATGTGGCAGGAATACGGCGTGCGTTTGAACTTCCTCCCGCTGATCACGCCGCGCGGCACCATCCGGCTGCAAGTCGAGCCGGAAGTCAGCTCGCTCGATTACAACAATGCGGTTACCATTTCGGGCTTCACCGTGCCGGGCCTGGCGGTGCGGCGGGTGCAGACGGAAGTTGAGTTGCAAAACGGCCAGAGCTTCGCCATCGCCGGGTTGCTGGATAAGCAGACCACCGAGAACCTTTCCAAGATTCCGGGCATTGGCGACCTGCCGCTCCTCGGAAAGCTGTTCCAGAGCAAGACGCTGAACCGCAGCAACTCGGAATTGCTGGTGCTCATCACGCCTGAACTCGTCAAGCCCATCCCCGCGGGCCAGCCGCTTCCGAACATGAATTATCCGCAGCAGTTCATGCCGGACAATACGGGTATCCCGAGCAAGCTCGGCAATCCCGCCGCGACCCCGGCGCCCGTAATTAAAACCATTCCGGTTGAAGAGTTGATCGAGCAACAGAAGCAGAGCCAGCCCGCCGGGTCGTTCAGTGCCGCGCCGAGCCAGAGCGGCGCCGTGCCGATGAATCCGGCGCAGGGCGGTGGCGGTGGCATGCCGATGAATCCGGCGCAAGGCTCGGCGAACTCCGGCATGGCGACCGCGCCTCCCGGCGGGAGCGGGAACCGATGAGGGGACGGGGAGGACCGCCATGTACCCGCTGACGCTGGGCCTGGCAATTGAGAACCGCGAGCTCTGGGAGCAGGTGCAGGGGTGCCTTTCCGGTCTGCCCTTCCGGGTGATCGTCGAACATCAGGATATCGGCGACCTGACCAATCTGCTCGACCGGCTGGAGCGCATGCGGCCCGACGTGGTACTCGTGGATATCAGCACGTGGAAAGAGCCGCTGGAAGGCCTGACCTCGTCCATCCGGGCTGCAATCGGCGACCCGATGATCATTGCGCTCAACGTGACCGCCGAAGCCGAGGCCATCCTGGGCGCCATGCGCGCCGGGGTCAACGAATATCTCTACCCGCCGTTGCAGGACAGCCTCCGGAGGGCGCTCGAAAGGCGCGCCGCGGAGCGCAGCCGGCGGGGGCAGGGTGCGAAAGCGGGCGGTAAGACGTTAGGCTTTTTCTCCGCCAAAGGAGGCTGCGGCGCGACCACGATCATCTGCCACGTGGCCGCCGAGTTGGGACGGCTCAATCAGAAGGTGCTGCTGGCGGACCTCGATCTGGACGCCGGCATGGTGGCGTTCATCACCAAAACAAAATCCGTATACTCTGTTTTGGACGCGTTCAACAACCTTCACCGCCTGGATATTTCCTACTGGAAGGCGCTGGTGTCGAACGGCATCCCCAACGTGGAGATTGTTTCCTCGCCGCTGGCGCTGGCCTGCAAACAGCGCCCCAAGGACGAGGACGTGCGGCACGTGATCGGCTTCGTGCGGCCGCATTATGACTGTACCCTGGTGGACCTGGGGCGCAGCCTCAGCCGCATGGCCATGGCGGCTATGGAAGAAATCGACGAAGCCTGCCTCGTCACCACGCTCGAAGTTCCGGCGCTGCACCAGTCCAAGCAGATCATTCAAACGCTGCTCGACAGCGGTTACGGCAAGAACCGCATCCGGCTCGTTCTGAACCGGACTCCCAAGCGGCTGGACATCACGCCCGGCGAACTGGAGAAGATGCTCGGGCTGCCCATCTTCTGCATGATTCCCAACGATTACCCCGAGCTGTACGAGACCTACGCCGAAGGCCGCATGCTGAACCGCAACTCGGAACTCGGCAAACATATGACGCGGCTCGCGGTCAAGCTGGCCAACGTGCAAGAGGAGCAGCCGCAAAAGAAGAAATTTATGCTTTTCGGATAGGGGAACCAAACGATGCCTGCTGTCATGGAACCGGTAACGAAACACGGAGAGGGCCGCGAAACGGGTTGGGTCAACCGTCTCTTCAGCCGCGAAGGATACACCCCGGAATACCAGGAGCTGAAATTCACGCTGCACCGCAAGCTTCTGGACCGCATTAACCTGGAGGCCCTTTCCTCGATGGCCGGCGAGCGCGTACGCGCCGAAATCCGGGCGGCGGTGGCCAAGCTGGTGGAGGAAGAGAAGACGCCGCTCAGCCTGGTGGAGAAAGACCGGGTCATCGAGGAGATTCTCGATGAGGTTTTCGGCCTCGGGCCGCTCGAGCCGCTGCTCCAGGATCCCACCGTCTCCGATATCCTCGTGACCACGCCGCACCTGGTCTATGTGGAGCGCGGCGGCAAGCTCTACCGCACGCCCGTCGAGTTCAAGGACGACGCCCACCTCCTGCGCATAATTGAAAAGGTAGTTTCGCGCGTGGGCCGCCGCGTGGACGAATCCTCGCCGCTGGTGGACGCCCGCCTTCCCGACGGCTCGCGCGTGAACGCCGCGATTCCGCCGGTCGCCGTGGATGGCCCACTGCTCTCGATCCGCCGTTTCGGCCGCCATGCCCTCAAGGGCGAAGACCTCGTCGCCAAGCTCGCCATGACCGAGGGGATGCTGGAACTGCTCAAGGGCTGCGTCAAGGCGCGGCTGAACATCCTGATCTGCGGCGGAACGGGCGCCGGCAAGACCACCCTGCTCAACGCGCTCTCCTCGTACATTCCCGAAGACGAGCGCATCGTCACCATTGAAGACGCCGCCGAACTGCGGCTCCAGCAAACCCACGTGGCGCGCATGGAAACCCGGCCGGCGAACGTCGAGGGCACGGGCGCCATCCACATCCGCAACCTGGTGATCAATGCCCTCCGTATGCGCCCCGACCGCATCATCGTGGGCGAGGTGCGCGCGGAGGAAGCGCTGGACATGCTCCAGGCCATGAACACCGGCCACGACGGCTCGCTCACGACGATTCACGCCAACACGCCGCGCGATGGTCTGGGCCGCCTGGAGGTGATGGTAGGGATGGCCAACGCCAACATGGGCGTGCGCTCGATCCGGCAGCAGATCGCTTCGGCGGTCAACCTGTTCGTACAGGTGGCCCGCTTCAGCGACGGCACCCGCCGCATCACGCACATCACGGAAGTAGTGGGTATGGAGCAGGACATCATCACGCTCCAGGACATCTTCCTGTTCGAAAAGACCGGCATCTCGGAAGGCGGCAAAGTGATCGGCCGTTTCCGCGCTACGGGTATCCGCCCGAAGTTTTACGACCGCCTCAAAGCCAGCGGCATCACCCTTTCGCCGCAGCTTTTCCAGACGGTGGTGGAGATTAGCTGATGCCCGCCGGCGTAATCGTCTCCTTCGTCGTCATCTTCGCGATGATTCTGCTCGCGGTGAGCGTGGGCCTGAAGTTTTTCGATGCCCGCCGCCGCAAGCAGGTGGCCGATATGCTGCATACGGCCGCCGGCGAATCGGTCACTACCATCAGCGGACTGTTGAAGGAGATCGAGCCGGAAAAACCGACCGGCATTCGCGGGATACTGGCGTCGCTGCATTTTTCGCAGCACGCGCAGGAGCAGATTCAGCAGGCCGGCCTGAACTGGAGCGCCCAAAAGCTCATGACCGCCATGGCGCTGTTGGCCGTGCCGGGCTTCATCCTCGGCACCATGATCATGGGGGCGCTCATCGGGCTTTTGAGCGCCGTGGTTTTCGCGCTCCTTCCCTACCTCTACGTGAAGCAGAAGCGCAAGAAGCGTTTGGAAAAACTGGAGGAGCAATTTCCCGAGGCGCTCGATTTTCTGGCGCGCTCCATGCGCGCGGGGCACGCGTTTTCCATCAGCCTGGAGATGCTGGGCGAAGAGATGGCCGATCCCATCGGCCAGGAATTTCGCGCGCTTTTCAACGAGCAGAACCTCGGCGCGCCGCTGGATATCGCGCTGGGCAACTTCAGCCGGCGCGTGCCGCTGCTCGATATCCGCTTCTTTACCTCTTCGGTTCTGCTGCAAAAGCAGACCGGCGGAAATTTAAGCGAGATTCTCTCGCGCCTGGCCTACGTGATTCGCGAGCGCTTCCGGCTGAAAGGCCAGGTCAAGGCCGCCAGCGCCCACGGGCGCCTCACTGCGACCATCCTGACCGTGCTCCCCGTGGCTACGATGTTGGGCCTGCTGGTGGTTGCTCCCGGATATCTCCAGGGCATGGCCGCGGACCCCGATGGCAAATGGATGATCGGCGGCGCCATAGGCGCGCAGATCCTCGGAAATTTCTTCATTAAGAAGATCATCAATATCAAGGTTTGAAAATGGCACAGCCGCTTCTGTTCTCGGTTCTGGCATTCCTGTCCGTGATGATGGGATTGAGCTGGCTGGGTTATCGTCTGGTCTACAAGCCCGGCCGCATCCTCAAGCAGCTTGGAAATCCCGTTATTACCGCCGACGTGAAGGACCGCGCCGTGAACGACAACGCCGAACCGGGGGCCAGCACCATCGTCACGGTCCTCCAGCAGCTTGGCTCCAGGGTGCCGTCGTCGGACCAGGAAGTCGCCACCTTGCGCACGGAGCTGATCCGCGCCGGGTTCCGTTCGGAGAACGCCGCCCCGGCGTTCTACGGCATCCGCATCGTCGCCGTGCTCGTGATGCTGATGTTCTCCGTCATGTTTTCCGCGCGCATGCCCTCTGGCAATCCGTCCATGATCGTGGCGCTGATCGTGATGGGTTGCGCCACGGGCTGGGTTCTGCCGCGGATGTTCCTGGAGAAGAAAGTCGCCAAGCGGCAGACGACGCTCCGCCTTGCGCTGCCCGACGCGCTCGACCTGATGGTGGTCTCGGTCGAAGCCGGCCTTGGCCTGGATCAGGCCATCCAGCACGTCTCCCGTGAATTGCAGTTGAGCCACCCGGAACTCAGCGAGGAAATGTCGCTGGTCACCCTCGAAATGCGCGCGGGCAAGCGGCGCGCCGACGCCCTGCGCAACTTCGCCGAGCGCACCGGCGAGCCGGAAATCAACAAGCTGGCGGCCATCCTGATTCAGAACGACCGCTTCGGGACGAGCATGGGCGAATCGCTGCGCACGCATTCCGATTTCCTGCGCACGCGGCGCCGCCAGGAAGCCGAAGAGCGCGCCGGCAAAGTCGGCGTCAAGCTGGTGTTCCCGATTTTCTTTTTCATTTTGCCCTCGATGCTGATCGTGGCGGCCGGCCCCGGCATCCTGCAAATTTTCAAATATCTCTTCCCCATGATGAAGCAAATCGGTTAGAAAGGAGAAACACGATGAATCCTACGGTCATTACAGGTGCGATGTGGTTGGTCGCCGGCGGCGTCCTTCTGCTCTTCCTGAAACGGCGGCGGTCGCGCAGAGCGCAACATTGACTGATCAGGAGTCAGAAGTCAGAATTCAGAAGTCAGAATCGCCCGGCCCCATTCTGACTCCTGTCTCCTGACTTCTGACTTCTTCCCCAAGACAAGGAGAAAAAAGTGAGTTTCGCAATTCAAACAGCGATGTGGCTGGGCGCGGGCATCACGCTGGTGCTGCTGTTGTCGCGCCGGCGCAAGCGCAGGGCACTTCGCTAAAGACCCGGCATGTCGATTGAGTTTGTTGCCGGCAGGCAGAACCAGGACGGCGGTTGGCCCTATGTCCGCGGCGCTTCGTGGACCGAGCCGACCGTGTACGCGGTTCTGGCCTTGTTGGCGGCGGGAAACGAAGAGGCCGCCGCACGCGGCATCGCATGGCTGCGAGCCAACCAACGTCCCGACGGCGGTTGGCCTCCGCGACCCGGCATCGACGCAAGCACCTGGGTGACCGCGCTGGCAGCCCTGGCGCCGCCGGAAAAGCTGGGCGCCGAGGCCCACGCGCGCGCCGTCGGCTGGCTGGTGCAAACCGAGGGCAGGGAATCGACGTTCCTGTATTGCCTCCGCCAGTGGCTGATCGGCAATCCGGAGCCACCCGAGCGGCAAACTCCCGGCTGGCCGTGGCTGCCCGGCACGGCAGCCTGGGTTGCGCCGACTTCACTGGCCATTCTGGCTCTTCAAAAAGAGGCGCGCCGCAATTCTTCCGCGGCGGTTCGCGGCCGCATCGAAGCAGGCTACCGCTTCCTTCTCTCGCGCGCCTGCGCCGAAGGCGGCTGGAACCACGGTTCGGCCCGCGACCTCGGCTACGATTCCAGCGCTTACCCCGAAACCACCGGCATGGCACTGGCGGCGCTTCGCGGCGTGCGCCATCCGCGGGTGGAACAGGGGCTCGCCGCCGCGCGCCGTTTCATGGAGACCTGCCGCTCCGCGGACGCGCAGAACTGGCTCACCCTGGGCCTCCGTGCGCACGGCCAACCAGCCGCGTCCGCCTCGCAACCGGTCTTCCGCACGGTGGCGGAAGCCGCGCTAAACGTCCTGGTCACCCGGCAGGGTTTAGCCGATAGCTAATGGCTACCCCCCCCCCGAGACGCGAACTCCTCGCCGCCGCGGTGCCCTCTCTCGCCGCCTGCGGACATCACACCCCCTCCGTATCCTCCACCGTCTCCATCGTCCCCGCCCCCGCCTACGACCAGCGCCTTTACGATATCGTCCGCCGCACCCTCCAGGACTTTCGCCTGGATGTGCGCGGCCGCAGCGTCCTGCTGAAGCCCAACCTCGTGGAATTCGAGCCGGGCACTAGCATCAACACCCACCCGTTGCTGGTCCACGCCGCGCTGGAGGGCTTTCGCGCGCTCGGCGCATCCAGCGTGCGCATCGCCGAAGGCCCGGGCCACCGGCGCAACACCCTCGACCTTGCCGATGCCGCCGGGTATTTCAAAATCGTCCCGAATTTCGAAGATGTCTTTGTCGATCTCAACCTCGACGACGTGACTCGCGTCAGGCCGGCGCACCAGTTGTCGCAAATCGATAAGCTCTACCTGCCGAATTCCGCACTGGCCGCCGATCTTCTCGTCTCCCTGCCCAAAATGAAAACTCACCACTGGGTCTGCGCCACGCTCGCCATGAAAAATCTCTTCGGCATAGTCCCCGGCGGCATCTACGGCTGGCCCAAGAATATCCTGCACTGGTCGGGTATCGAGGAGTCCATCGCGGACCTGCACGCGATTTTTCCGCGCCAGTTTGCCCTCGTGGACGGCATCGTCGGGATGGAGGGCAACGGCCCGATCCATGGCAGGAGCAAGCCTGCCGGCGTGCTGGTGGCGGGCAGGGATCCGGTAGCCGTGGATGCCACCTGCTGCCGCATCATGGGGATCGATCCGCGGCGCATCGGCTACCTGAGACTGGCCGGCCTGGCAGAGCGCGAGATCCGGCAGTGCGGCGAAAGCATCGCCGCCGTGGCCACGCCCTTCGAGCTGAACCCCGAATTTCGCGCCTACAGATTGGAGCGGAGCTGAATGCCGAATCTCCGCCGCCATGGCCTCATCTCCGCGCTCCTCCTGGTCCCCTGTTTCTGGCAGTCGCGCGTGCAGGCCGGCGATCTGGGAAGCCACATCTACAACGCCTGGCTCGCACAGTTGATCGAAAGCGGGCACGCCCAGGGCCTCGCCATTGCCCGCCAGTTCACCAACGTTCTCTTCGATCTGATCCTGAGCGGCCTTTTCCGCTGGATCGGCCCGGCCGCCGCGCAACGCATCGCGGTTGGGATTGCCGTCCTGGTGTTCGTTTGGGGAGCTTTTGCGTTCGTGACCGCCATCTCCGGCCAGCGCCCCTGGCACCTCATGCCCGCTATCGCCATGCTGGCCTACGGCTGGGTTTTTCACATGGGCTTCTTCAATTTCTACCTGAGCATGGGCCTGTGCTTCTGCTTCCTGGCGGCGGCATGGGACGGCACGCCGCGGCGTATCTTCGCGGCCCTCCCGATCCTGGGGCTGGCGTATCTCGCCCACGCACTTCCGGTCGCCTGGGCGGCCGGTGCGCTGCTCTACTCCCTGGTGGCGCGCCGGTGCTCGCCGCGTCTCATTGCGCTTCTTACCGCGCTGTTCATCCTGGTGGCGTCCGTCCTGCGCCTGGCCATCTCGCGTGAACTCTATACGAAGTGGTCGGTGAAACAACTCAGTGTCATTACCGGTCTGGACCAGGTCTGGGTCTTCGATACAAAATACTACTTCGTCATGATGGGCCTGCTGGCGGTCTGGGGCCTGCTCTTCTCGCTTCTCATCCGCCAGAGCGGCGCGCGCAGGGTCTTCGCCAGCGTCCCCTTCCAGCTTTGCCTGGTCAGCGCGGCGGGCATATTCCTACTGCCGTCTACGGTGCTGATCCCCGGGTTCCACCACACCTTGAGTTACATTGCCGAGCGCATGTCGCTCACCGTGGGAATCTGCGCCTGCGCTCTGCTGGCCTCCGCCGGCCCGCGAATGCTGGAGCGCTGTGCCCTCCTCGCCGTCGGGGCACTGTTTTTCGTCTTCCTTTACACCGACGAACGGGCGCTGAACGCTTTCGAAGACCGTATGCAAGCCGCGGTTTCCGCCGTACCGCCGGGTGCGCGCGTGGTCAGCGAACTCACCGATTCCGGGCTCCGCGTGAACGCCCTCACCCACATGGTGGACCGCGTCTGCATCGGCCGCTGCTTCAGCTACGCCAACTACGAGGCTTCCACCGCCCAGTTTCGGATCCGCGCCCTCGGCCCCAACCCGGTCGTCGCCTGGCGCTACGCCGATTCGTGGCATTTACAGACCGGCGAATACGTAGTGAAGAAGAGGGATTTGCCGCTCTATCAAATCGGTCTGGACTCCGGCGGCCGCATGGCGGTCAAGGTTTTGCACGCCGGATCGCCCTGTGGAAACACGCTCGCCCACATCCTGACCGTTCACCTGCCCGAGAGCTGAGGATAGCACTTTGCCCCTATCCGAAGACAACTGGTGCATTCGCCGTCCGCGTCGTATCCTGGTTGCAGGCACCCCCAATGTGGAAGCTGATCCTGCAAGACATTGACGGCCGCGTCATCGAATACCTCACCCTGCCGCAAGGCGAAGGCATCGCCTGGCGCCGCATCGCCGCCGACGCCGCCATCATGCTCGGTTTCCTGCTAGGCTCTTCCTGGCTGCTGTGGCCGCGTTAATCATAAGCGGCTGTACGATCACGCACATCCCCTAAAATTCCGAAGATCGGA
>JAJYLS010000396.1 GCA_021787555.1 Acidobacteriota bacterium
CCGATCTCACCAGCGGGATGAGGAATGCAGATGCACCCAGGAGCGTGATGGCCCGCATCGCGCGCGTCAGCGGCGGCGATGCCCACCGGTGGACCATCCCGCGCATCGCCATGTCGAAAGGCAGGGCTGCACCGCTCCAGACCTCGCGCGCCAGCCATGCGAAAAAAAATACGGCGACGAAAGACGCGATAAACGCCACAGCCAGCCGCCGCGCCTGCTGCTCCACTCCTCTAGTTTAGCGGACGCCTTTCGGCAGCCTGGATACAAGTCCCGCGAGGTTCCGGTGATTCGAGCTACGCCCACGCACTATCCTGGTAGTAGGAGGATCGGTGCCGGGCGAACGCTCCTTTGTTTGTAACAGACCCAGCGGCCGGTTATGGTTACGCTTGCGGCGTGCGTTGCAGACGGCCGAGATGGGTCTCGCAGCGCTGCTCGTGCTTGCGGCGATGGCGGCCGCGGCCAACGCCTTGCTCCCCGGTCTAGGCCTTCCCCCGATCCAGCATTCCTCCGGTATTGCCGGCCATTTCGAGACGGCGGTGGGGCTCCTCTTCCTGGTCTCCATGGGGCTGATTCTGGCGCGTGCGCTCGCCTACGGCGTGCTGGTGTTTCACGGCAGGCGCCGGATGGCGGCAGGCTCCACGGCGCGCACCGTGGATCTTCGTTTCCATCCCCGGGTCACGGTCATCGTGGCGGCGCGCAATCAGGAAAACGTGATCGTCCGCACCGTTCTTTCGGTGCTCCGCAACGGCTACGAAGACCTTGAAGTGGTAGTCGTGGACGACGGTTCTAGCGACGACACCCTCGAACTCCTTCGCGAGAATTTCGGCGGCGGCGCTCAGGTCAAGATTCTCGACCAGCCCCACCGCGGACAAGCCGCCGCCCTGGACAAGGCCATCGCCCACGCATCGCACGAGATCCTGATTGCGCTCGACGCCGCCACTGTTTTCCGCCGCGGCGCGATCGAAAAGCTGGTGAATCATTTCGCCGATCCCCGGGTGGGCGCGGTCTCCGGCAACGTGCGCGTGGGCAATCGCGAGCGCTGGATCACGCGCTTCGAGTCCATCGAATATGTGCGCGGGTTCAACCTCGACCGCCGCGCGCTCGACACGCTGAGTTCGGCCGCGTTCGTTTCCGGCTCGGCCGGCGCCTGGCGCAAGTCGCTTGTCGAGCGGGCCGGCGGCTTCCGCGAAGGCGCCGTGGCGCCGGAAACCGACCTAGCGCTGGCCATCCGCCGCATGGGATACGAGGTGCGGTACGAGGAGGAGGCCGTGGCCTTCACCGAGGCGCCCAAGGACCTGCGTGGCCTGGCGCGCCAGCGGTTCAACTGGTTTTTCGGAACTTTCGAGGCCGCCTGGAAGCACCGCGACGCTCTTTTCCTCCCGCGCTGCGGTTCGCTCGGTTTCCTGGCGCTCCCCGCCGTCTGGATTTTCCAGATCCTCACTCCGGTGCTCTCACCATTTGCCGACATCGCCATGTTGGCGGCGCTGGGTTTGGGGAACTGGCACGTTGTACTGGCGTATTACCTCTGGTTTTTCCTCCTCGAGATGCTCACCGCGTTTGGCGCCTATGCCATCGAACGGGAGCCGCCGTGGGATCTCTCGCTGCTCTTCTTCCAACGGGTCCTCTACCGGCAGTTGATGTACTATGTGTTGGTGAAGTCGTTTGATCGGGGAACGGGCGGCCGGCTCGAGGGGTGGCGAGGATTCGAGCGGCGGCCCGGATTCGACCGGTCCACCGTGGAGGGAACTTGAGCGATCGCGCCGCCGGCATCGAACTGCTGGTTCTTTGGGCTGTCTGGTTTTACCCTTTCATTTTTCGCGCGCCACACTGGCAGAAACGCGAGCACACAACGGTTGCCGGACCGAGCCTCGCTGGCCTGTTTTTGGAATGCCTCGGCATTTCCCTGGCGTTCTCTCTCCGTGCGCCGGCCGTGGGAATCGCGCGGCTGGCGGCCTCCGCGGCCGCCGGCATCCTGGCGATCGCCATGGCCTGGATGGCGGTGGCGCATCTTGGCCGGCAGCTTCGCATTTTCGCCGGCCTCTACAAGGACCACGAACTGGTGCGCACCGGACCGTACGCGGTGGTGCGCCATCCCATTTACGCATCGCTCTTCGTCATGCTCCTGTGCACCATCCTCGCCCGATCCTCGTGGCTAGGGGGACTGGTGAGTGTCGCGGTATTCATCGCAGGCACGGAGATCCGCATGCGCGCCGAAGATCGCCTGCTGGCCTCCCGCTTCGGCGAAGCCTTCCAGGCCTGGCGGCGCAAGACGCCGGCTTACCTGCCGCTCATACGGTAGCCCGTCAGCCCGACAGCATCATCGAGTTGCCCTCCACCGCTGCCGTCTTAAGCCGCCCCACGTCTACGAGAAGGTCGACTTCTCCCTCGCCGAGCCTCCGGAAACATCCGCCCATTCCGCCGCACCTGAACTGAAAGCCGATAACTGAAAACTGATAACTTGTTTATTTCATGTCCCGAATGATCGAAGAGATCCGGCAGCAGCCGGAGGCGCTGGCGCGGACGCTGGCGGCGGAAGCGCGGCGAGTCGAGCGGTTTCGACGGGTCGTCGAAAAACGGCGGCCCCGGCTCGTGGTGCTGGTAGCGCGCGGGACGTCGGACAACGCGGCGCTGTTCGGCAGATATCTGCTGGAGATTACCACCGGGATTCCGGTATCCATGGCCGCGCCTTCGATAGCCACGCTGTACAACGCGCAGGTGGACTATCGCGACGCGCTGGTGGTGGCGATCTCGCAATCGGGCGAATCCACCGACACCAACCTGGTGCTGGAGCAGGCGCGGGCGCAGGGCGCGCTGACGCTGGGCATCACCAACGAAAGCTCGAGCGCGCTGGCGGGCGTGGCGGAGCACGTCTTCCTGGTGCGCGCGGGCAAGGAGAGGAGCGTGGCGGCCACCAAAACCTATACCGGCCAGATGCTTATGCTCTACCTGCTGGCTTACGCGCTGGGCGCGCGGATTCGCATGGCGCAACTCGAACGGCTGCCGGAGGCGGTCGAGGCGGCGCTCGGGCTCGAGGAGGAAATTGCCGCGCTCTCCGGCCGCTACCGTTACATGCGTAATGCCGTGGTGGTGGGACGCGGGTTGAATTATTCGAACGCCTTCGAGATGGCGCTGAAGCTCATGGAAACCTGCTATGTCGTCGCGGAGCGGTTCTCCTCGGCGGATTTCCTGCACGGGCCGATCGCTCTGGTGGAGCCCAGCTTTCCGGTGTTCGCGTTCGCGCCGCCGGACGTGACGTGGCGGTCGATCGACGAGGCGCTGGCGAAACTGCAAGGGCTGCGCGCCGAGATCGTGGCCATCACGGACGCGGGCAACCGCGAGGTGGACGCGCGGGCCACGCGCGTGGTCCGGCTGCCGCGGCGCCTGGCGCACGTGCTGACGCCCATTCCCTACATCGTGCCGGCGCAGTTGTTCGCGGCCTCGCTCGCGGCGCAGAAGGGCTTGGATCCCGACCGGCCGCGCACGCTCAGCAAGGTTACGCTGACGCTGTAGCGGCGCGCTTTTTCCGCCACGCCCGCCGCGCCCAGCGCCAGCAGCGCCATGGCCTCGTGCTCGCCGGCCACGATCGATTGGCCAGAGGTGGTGTTGTAAGCGTAGTTGAGAGCTTCGACGGAAGCGGGCCAACCGCCGGGGCCGGCTGTCCACTTCAATTGCACCCAGCCGAAGTCGCCATTGCTCAGTTGAAATCCGGCGACCCCGGTCTTGCTCTTGGCGAAACTGCCGCCAACCCAGGGCGTGCTGCCGATGACGTGCGCGTCCGGGCACTCTATCGAGAAGAATAGGCACTCTCGTTTCCGCAGCGCAGAAAGAAACACCGTGCGCGCGATGGGGTTTCGACGGTGCGCTACCGGAAAAGGCTCCGTAAATCCAGGATGTCCTGCCGCATCCCCACCGAATAAGGCGCCAATAGGATGTTGATGGCGAACCAGGTGGTCGCGGCCGAAATCAACAAGCGCGTGAGCTGGTTGCGCCCCAGGATCAGCCGCAGCAGCATGGCGATCGCGAAAGGCACGACTGCGGTAAGCACTCTCGCGTGCGGGCTCAAATTGTCGAGCAGAATCACCGGCGACACTACCGGAGTGTAGCCGCAACCGGCCCCCTCCGGTCAAGATATCCACGGATAGACCACCAACGTTTACTGCCGCGCGCGGCATCGCGCCCGCGGCTTCATTCGTCCCGTGCGCGATAATGACAGAGCGCGATGGATTTCAAGGAGCAGCTCAAGAGCTCGGTGGATATTGTGCGCGTGGTCCAGGAATATCTGCCGCTGCGCAAGTCCGGCGCCAATCGCTATACGGGGCTGTGCCCGTTCCATTCGGAGAAAACACCCTCTTTTTCCGTGCACGCCGCCAAGCAGATTTTCTACTGCTTCGGCTGCCACGAGGGCGGCGACGTGCTCAGCTTCGTCATGAAAATTGAGGGCAT
>JAJYLS010000061.1 GCA_021787555.1 Acidobacteriota bacterium
CGTCCGCCCATGATGTAAATGCCCTGGATACTGGTGGGGCTGGGGGCGTCGCGGCCGTCGGTGGTGTCCACCACGCCCGGCATGAGGCTGACGGCGTCGAAAATGTCGCGGCCACGGAGGGCGATCTGGTCGAGTTGCTGCCCGGTGAGGGTGCCGGAGTGCTCGCCCGTAGACAGATCGACCGTCGTGGCTTCCGCGGCGACGGTCACGGACTCGCTGACCTGTCCGATCTCGAGCTTGATCTGGCCGAGCGAGCGCTGCTCGGCGGCGTAGATCGTAATGCTCGTTTGGCGATAAGTCTTAAACCCCGGCGCCGCGATACTCAGGGTGAAGGTTGCGGGCGTCAGATCCGGAAATGCAAAAAAGCCTCCGGAATTGGTTTTCACCGTGCGAACGAAGCCGTTGCCTTCGCCGGTGAGCGTGACCACGGCCTCCGGAACCACCGCGCCCGCTGCGTCCTGGACCGTGCCCGAAAGGGCACACGAAGTGTTCTGCGCCGGCACCAACATGGCTGCCAGCAGCAGAGCGGCACAAAGACGGAGCATACTCTCCCACCTTTATTGATTTTTGAGCATTTGTCTCACATGGCACAGGCGAGGTCAATCAAGATTTTATCGTACGGTACGCCTGTGCGAGCCCGAAGGTGAAAACTGTGATGTACACCCCCGGCTGGCTGGAAACTCCGCCCACCTGAAGCACCACTGGAACGGGGATGTTCGGAGTCTGGAGCGTCGCCACGGCATTTGCGGTGGCATTCGCCGGCACCTTCACGTAGATCCTGCTGACGCCGGGCCGGGCCGGGTCGGGCTCGACATGCCAGACTTCCGCGGTCTGGCCGCCGATGGTGACCGTCACCGGGGCGCCAGCCTGGTCCGCGAACCCGGCGCCGTTGGCGAACAGCGTGATGAAATCGCCGGGAGCCGCCGACGCGGTCATGCTGTTATAGGAGCCATCCGCGTTGAGGGCCGCGGCCAGACCTCTTCCGGTCGAATCGGCGGTGAAGAGCGCGGGCGCAACCGCGGCCACCGGAACGCTGAATGATAGCGCCGTTTTCCCGGAGCATTGCACCTCGACCTTTGCGGTGTCTCCGCCGACCGGTGGCACGATGGTCGAGACTTGCGTGGCCGACGATGCGACCACCTGCGCGGCAACGCCATTGAACGTAGCGCGGGCTTCCAGGCAGCCGTGCCGGCTCCCAGCGGGCATGCTCCCATAGATCGTCACGATTTCACCGGGGGCGATCGGCCCATATAGCGAGCTGGCGGCATTGGCAATCGGCATGGGCCTCAGCACCCTCACCGCCGCATTCGGCAAGTCGGCGACATACACGTTGAGGCTCGCACCCACGGCCACACCGTAAGGCATGGCGAGTTGTGCCGTCATGGCCGGTCCGCCGTCGCCGGAGTAGCCGGGCCCGACGGCGCCCGAATAGGACAGGTATCCGTCCAGGCCGCGGCCGGCAATTGTGGAAATAATTCCGGACGGCGATACGCGGCGCACGTGGTCGCTCTGCGTGTCGCCCATGTAGAGATTGCCCGCGGCATCGACCGCCACGCCCTGAGGCGCGTTCAAGACCGCGGTGGTGGCCGGAATACCGTCGTTGTCGTTCGTCATCGAGTATTGCCCGCCACCTGCCACGGTCGTGATGATGCCGCCGGTCCCGATCTTGCGGATACGGCCGCTGCCGGTGTCGGCAACGTACAGGTTGCCGGAGAAATCCAGCGCGAGGCTCGTAGGATACCAGAGTTGCCCGTCGAGGGCCGGGCCGCTATACGCAGCGGAGGCGTTCGGGCCGCCTCCGGCAATGGTCGAGATAACTCCATCGGTCGTGACTTTCCGCAGGCGTTGGTTGTTGGTGTCTGCGATGTAAATATTCCCCGCGCCGTCCACCGCCACGCCATGCGGGCAGGCCAGTTTCGCGCCCGCCGCCGGCCCGCCATCTCCCGCGTAGCCGGGCCCATTTCCGCCGGCAACGGTCGTGATGATGCCGTCCGCCGAGACCTTGCGAATGCGCGCGCCGAGGCATTCGGCGATGAAGAGATTTCCCGCGCCATCCACCGCGATCCCCAGCGGCTGATTGAGCTGCGCGCGCGCCGCCGGACCGGAATCTCCGGAGTCTCCGGCCGTGCCCGTGCCGGCGACTGTGCTGATGACGCCGTTCAGGTCGATTTTTCGGACTGTGTGGTTGCCCGAATCGGTGATGTAGAGATTGCCATGTGTATCGGCCGCCACGCCCCACGGCGCATCCAGTTGCGCCGCGGCGGCCGGACCGTCGCCGGAATATTCCTCAACGCCGGTGCCTGCGAAATTTGCGATGGTGCCGTCGGGCGCGATTTTAACAATGCGCCGGTCCGGACCGATATTGCTCCACTCGGCCACGTAGAGGTTGCCAGCCGCGTCCACGGCCAGGCTACCCGGTCCCGCGATGCTCGCCGTGATCGTGTGAATGGTTCCATCCGCGGCGATGCGGAGGACGCGGGCGCTGAGCTTATCGGTCAGATAGATTTCGCCGTGCGCGCCCGCCGCGATGCCGCTAATTCCGTCGAACAGCGCCGCTGTCGCCGGACCGCCTTCCCCAGAGTAGGGGCCCATCGTATGGCTGGCGCCGGCCATCAGGGTAGTTGCGCCCGCGGGAGAAATTTTCCACGCATTGCCGTAGGAGCCAACGTAAACGTTATCGCTCGAATCGACCGAGAGAGCCCCGCCTGCGGGAACCGCGCAGATGGGGCACGCCGCCACGCTTGTGAGGCTGCCGCCGGGCGCGAGCTTGCGGATGGCCTGGTTATCCGCGATGTACAGGTTACCGGCGGAATCGATCGCCACGGCGGCTGGCCCATACAACCGCGCCTGCGCATCCGGTCCGCCCCCGGCAACCGTCGTGACCACGCCGTCCGTCGAGACCCTGCGAACGCGGTTGTTGCCGGTATCGGCAACATACAGATTGCCCGCCCGGTCGACTGCCATGCCGCCCGGCGAGTTGAGTTGCGCCGCTACCGCCGGCCCGCCGTCGCCCGAAAAACCAGGCCGGGAGTTCCCTGCCACCAGCGTGAGCACGCCTTTGGCATCGACCTTGAAGATGGCGTTGCGGCCCGAGAAAAACACGTTGCCGCGGGTGTCGACCGCGATGCCGTTCGGCGACATGGAAGCATCGCTCGCTGCGACCGGCGTTTTTGGGGGCACGCCGCCCGCGATGGTATCGATGACATAGGGCTGCGCACACGCGGCGGAGACCGCCATCAGCAGCATCGCAACAACGCCGCACGCTTTCATAACTTCTGCTTTAGCGCCGTTGCAATAGCGATGCAAGCCTCGACGCTACCGCCGCGCCGTGCTTTGTGCCACTATAGAGGGAGTTTTCGGTACGTGCCATGAATTGGGCCACTTTACTTCAGGGACTCCTCGTTTTTGCCATCTCCGCTTTCGGACAGCGGTTCACCATTTCCACGATCGCCGGCGGGATTCCGCCTTCCGGAATTCCAGCCGTGAATGCCTCCATCGGCGACCCGCCGCGCGTGGCTGTGGATGCGGCGGGCAATTTTTATTTCGCCAGCTTCCACTCGCTCTTCAAGGTGGATGGCTCGGGCATGCTCTCGCTGCTTGCCGGCGACGGAAAACAGGGCACCGCGCCGAACGAATTCCTCTTTCCCTACGGCATCGCCGTGGACCGCGCGGGCAACGTCTACGTCGCCGACCGCGACGCCAATGTAATCCGCTTGTTCCGCCCGAACGGCAGCCAGGCTTCCAGCAACTTCCTCCCGGGGGTCACCACCTCCTTCGCCGGCACGGGCGTGGCGGGCTATTCGGGCGATGGCGGGTCCGCTTTCTCGGCCCAATTCAACGGCCCCACCGGCCTGGCGGTGGACTCCGGCGGTAATGTCTATGTCGCCGACACCGGCAACAACGTGATCCGAAAAATTGCCACGAATGGCTTCGTTACGACGGTCGCAGGCAACACCAACAAAGGCTATGGCGGCGACGGCGGCCCGGCTACCAACGCGAAGCTCAACGGGCCCGAAGGCGTGGCGGTGGATTCCGCCGGCAACCTGTACATCGCGGATACGTTCAATCACCGTATTCGCGAGGTTTCCGCGAATGGCGCGATGACCACCTTCGCCGCGACGGGTTTTCCGGGCTCTTCGGGCGACAACGGTCCGGCCGCGCAAGCCAATCTCTTCCTGCCCACGGATGTGGCGGTGGATAACCAGGGAAACGTGTACATCGCCGACCTCGGCAACAGCCGCATCCGCGAGGTGTCGAACGGCATCATCCGCACGGTGGCGGGCAGCACCGATGGCGGGCAGCCGATGAACGGCATTCTGGCCGTCTCCGCGCGTTTCAACGGCCCGACGGGCGTGGCCGTCGATCCCGCCGGGTCGGTCGTCTATCTCGCCGAAGGCTCCGTGGGCTCCGGTTCCGGCCTCGATTCGGGCGATTACCGCATCTGGAAATTCACCATGCCCGATGAAGTGCTCTCCGCCGCCGCCGGCACCGGCGCGCGCAGCTATTCGGGCGACGGCGGCGCGGCCGCCAAAGCGCAGTTTGACGCGCCCGCCGGCATGACTTTCGACCTGGCAGGCAATCTCTACATCGCCGATTCGCGCAACAACCGCGTCCGCAAGATCACTCCCGCGGGCATCGTCACGAACGTGGCCGGCAACGGCACCGCCGGTTTTTCCGGCGACGGGCAACCGGCCGTCAACGCGCAGCTCAATCGTCCGGCGGGTGTGGCCGTGGATGCGGGCGGCGTGGTGTTCATCGCCGATAGCGGCAATAACCGCATCCGCCGCGTCACGCGCGACGGGTTGATTGCCACCATCGCGGGCAACGGCAATGCGGCATTTTTCGGCGACGGCGGCCGCGCGGAAATCGCCGCGCTGCACAATCCGCAGGGCGTGGCCGTGGACGCCGCGGATAATATTTATATCGCCGATACCGGCAGCCAGAGGGTACGGAAGATCGGCACGGACGACATTATCCAGACGATCAACAGCGTGCCGCTCCAGGCTCCGGTTGGCCTGGCGCTGGAGGGCAACATCGTTTACGTTGCGGACCAGGCAACCGGGACTGTGGTGATGATTGGGCCGGGCGGCGCCGCCCAGACGATTGCCAGCGGCCTGAAAAACCCGAGCGGCGTGGCCGTCGATAATGGGGGCTTCGTCTACATCGCCGATACCGGCGACAACCAGGTCCGCAAATTCTTCGCCGGCTCGTCCGAGGTGATTGCCGGCACGGGGGCCTGCTGCTACTCGGGCGATGGCGGCCCGGCAAGCGCCGCCCAACTCAACCAGCCCTGGGGGCTTGCCGCCGATCAGTCCGGCAACCTTTACATCGCCGATTCCGGCAACGACGTGATCCGCGAAGTGAGCTCCGGCAGCGTCAGCGGCGCGGTCATCTTTACGGTGACGAACGCCGCCAGCAACCAGGCCGGTCCCATCGTGCCGGGCGAGGCGGTGTCGATCTTCGGCGCCGGGCTCGGGCCGAATTCGCAGGTGTTCATCGGCGGAACCAGCGCGCAGGTGCTGTACGCGTCGGTCCACCAGGTGAACGCGATTGTGCCGGCGACGCTTGCCGGCAGCACGGCGCAGATCGTGGTGCAATCGCAAGGCGTCTCGGCCAACGCTTTCATCGCGCCGGTGGCCGCCGCCGCGCCGGGCCTCTTCACGCTGGATGCGAGCGGCACCGGGGCCGCGGTGGCTTTTCCCGCGACGGCCGCCGTTGCCGGCAACCAGCTCACCGTGTTCGGCACCGGCACGGGCCCATCCGGTTTCCTGCCGGTTTCGGTGACCCTCGGCGGTTTGCCAGCGTTGCTGGTTGGGACGAGCGACATGGGCTCCGGCGTCCTGTCGGTGACCGTACAGGTGCCCGCGGGTCTGCCGCCAGGCCCGGTTCCGGTGATTCTCACGGTCGGCGCTGCCTCCAGCCAATCTGGAGTCACCATCACCGCGGCGGGTAACTGAGTTCATACGCGGTACGTATCCGCCCGCCAGTTCTTGATTGCCCGCTTGATCGCGTCCGGCGCGAGTCCCTCCTCCGCCGCTCTCTGCGCCAGCGGAACGAATTCGGCGTCGGGCGCAAAGCGCAGCGCGATGATCTGGCGGATCGTCAGGCGCACATCCAGCAGCTTGCCGGTGAGCGCGAAGTGCCGCAAATTCTCTTCTGCGCGGATGGCGCGGTCCTGCGCCTTGAGCGGAAAGACGCGGCAGAAGACGTAGAGCAGCAGCGAAATGATGCACAGCACCACGATCAGCGAAGCGCTGTAAAGGCGCTGGTGATCGCCGAGCGATTCATAGAGGTTCACTCCCGAGCCGATCAGAGTCAGCACGATCAGGAGGAACAACACCGCGTGGTACATGGGCACGAACCGCCGGTGGTTGGCGTAGGTTTGAGGTTGCATGTCCCATTATGCGCGCGGCGCGGAGCGAGAGGATGCGCGGGGAAGCCATGCGCATGAATTTCCGGGACCCGGACACCGTCCCGACGGAGAAGGTGAACCGCATGATCTGAGCCAGCATACGAGGCTGGGACACCCCCTATCCGGCTGCCAAACGCGGAGCCTTTCTCCCGGCCGGGCCGGACGATGACGACGATGGCCGCTGAGCGGGTCCGCGCACCAGCAGCCACACATCCGGATGTGCCATGCTAAAACTGCTATGCGCGACCCGGAGACAATTGAAACCGAGCTGATGGAAATCAGCGCGATCGCCGACGATATCGTCAAATTCGAGCGGATCGTCGCCTGGTGCACCACGCATCCCGACGAGGTGCCCTTCGCCATGCATCAACTAATGGGGCGCACGAAAGAACAGCCGGCCCAGGTTCCGGCGGAGCCCGGTGCGAATCAGGCCTGACGGCTGTAACAAAGCATAATCGAGTTTGAGATCCGGTCCTCGCGCGCCCTCTGCGCCATGTTGAAAATTTCTACAAAAAGTCAAAGATGTCCGATTTTCCCGCAACTCTTTCGGGTTATACTAGTGTTTACAGAGGGTTTGGCATGAAAAAATACGGCAAGTTTGCCGCGTTGATCGTCGTTGTCATCGGTACCTTGGTCTGGCTTGCGACCGCAGGCATGCAGGACACCAAAACCTACTATAAGACCATCTCGGAACTGGACCACATGGGGAACCAGGCGTACGGGAAACGCATCCGCGTGGCAGGGGACGTGGCGGATGGCTCCATCCAGCGCGCGGGCAGCGTGGTGCTGTTCACGCTTGTCCAGGACAAGCTGAAGCTCAGAGTCGCCTACACCGGCAGCGACCCCCTCCCGGACACGTTCAAGGCCGGCGCGCAGTGCCTGGCCGACGGCAAACTCGACCGGGACGGCATCTTCCGTGCCGCCCAGGTCCAAGCCAAATGCGCTTCGAAGTATATGGTCAAGCCCGGGCAGCTTGCGCCAGGCGCTCAGCCTAACATTAATACCGGCAAGACCGCGGGCGTGGGCGGCGTCTAAAAGGGAGGGATATGGAAAATCTGGGTTCGCTGGCCATCCTTCTGGCCTTTTGCGTGGCGATTTATGCCGCTGTTGCGTCCGTCGTCGGCCGCGTCAAGCGCAAGCCTTTCCTGGTAGTTAGCGGCGAGCGCGCGGTCTACTCCGTCTGGGTCCTCATCACCCTGGCTTCGGGCATCCTGGTGTATGCCCTGATGACCGGAGATTTCCGCTTTGCCTACGTGGCGGAGCACAGCAACCGCACCATGCCCATGCTTTATAAGTTCGCGGCATGGTGGGGCGGGCAGGAAGGGTCGCTGCTGTTCTGGAGTTGGCTGCTTTCGATCTACGCCGGGGTCGTGGTGTTCACCAACCGCCGCCGCCACCGCGACATGATGCCCTACGTGGTGGGCGTGCTGGCCACCGTTCAGTCATTTTTCCTGCTCCTCAACAATTTCGTGGCGAATCCGTTCCAGATGCTGGCGACGGATAAGCTGATCGTCGCGGTGCCCGACGGCAACGGTCTCAGCCCGCTGCTGCAATATCCCGCGATGGCCATCCACCCGCCGATGCTCTACCTCGGCTACGTGGGCTTCGCGGTGCCGTTCGCGTTCGCCATCGGCTCGCTGATTACGCGGCAGCCGGGCGAGGGCTGGATCCACACCACGCGCCGCTGGACGCTGGTCACCTGGCTTTTCCAAAGCTGCGGCATCATGCTGGGCGCGGCGTGGGCGTATCACGTGCTGGGCTGGGGCGGATACTGGGGCTGGGACCCGGTGGAAAACGCTTCGCTGCTGCCGTGGCTGGCCGGCACCGCGTTTCTGCACTCCGTCATGATGCAGGAAAAGAAGGGCATGATGAAGGTCTGGAACATCGTGCTGGTTTCGGCCACCTTCTTCCTGTGCATCCTGGGCACGTTCCTGACGCGCTCGGGTGTGGTGCAATCGGTGCACGCCTTCGCGCAGTCGGATATCGGGAAGTACTTCGTGGCGTTCATGGCGGTGGGCATCGCGGCGACGATTTACCTGATTCTCGACCGTCTGGATTACCTCAAGAGCGAAGCGCAGCTCGAAAGCGTCATTTCGCGCGAGTCCAGCTTCCTTTTTAATAACCTGATCCTGCTGGCGAGCTGCTTCGCGGTCCTTTGGGGCACGCTGTTCCCGGTGATTTCGGAGGCGGTGAGCGGCGACAAGATCTCGCTCGATGCCGACTGGTACAACCGGCTGATGGTGCCGATCGGGTTGTTCCTGCTGTTCCTGACCGGCGTCGGGCCGCTATTTGCGTGGCGGCGCACCTCGGTGGAGAGCCTGCGGCGGAACTTCCAATGGCCGGGCATCGCTTCGCTGGTGCTGGTGGGCGCGCTGCTGGCGGCCGGCGTCCGCCATCCCTACGCCCTCATTTCGTTCGGCTTCTGCCTGTTCGTGGCGCTCACGGTCCTCACTGAATTCTATAAGGGCGGGCGGTCGATCGCGGGCAAGAACAAACTGAACCTGGCGCGCGCCATGGCCGAGCTGACCCATCGCAACACGCGGCGCTATGGCGGATACCTCGTGCATATGGGGATCGTGCTGATGTTCATCGGCTTCACCGGCCACGCGTTCAACCAAGCCAACGTGAAGGAGTTGGGAGTTGGCGGTAGCATGCAGGTGGGGCATTACCAGCTCCGGATGGCCAACCTGACGCAGGGCGAAACCCCGAACTACTCGTGGAGCCGCGCCGTGATGCAGGTCACCAAGGACGGCGAGCCGCTGGGCACGCTCGAGCCGGAGAAGCGGTTTTACACCGCGAGCCGGCAGGGGACGTCGGAAATCGGCCTGCGGGCGCGCCTGAACGAAGACCTGTACCTGAATTTCGCCGGCATGTCGGACGACAACCAGCGCGCCGTCATCCAGGGTTATGTTTTTCCGCTGGTTTCGTGGATCTGGATCGGTGGGCTGGTGCTGATTGGCGGCACGCTGATATGCCTGGTCCCGAGCAAAGTTAAAATGCAATACGCCCGCACGCAGGTGGTAGGCGTGGTGAGGAAGCATGCGCCGGTTCAGAAGTAGCGTCTTTCCCCTGTTCCTGCTGCTGGTGCCGCTGGCGCTGCTGGTGGCGCAGACCGCCGCCGAAAAGCCCAGCGTGGACGTGCGCCGCGTGGCCGCGCGCCTGCGATGCCAGTGCGGCTGCGGCGATTCGGTGGCCACGTGCAGCATGCTCGAGTGCGGCTTCTCGAAACCCGCCAAGGAGCGCATCGCGCGCATGCAGGCCGTGGGCATGAGCGACGAGCAGATCATCCAGGCGTTTATCCGCGACTACGGTCCGGGCATTTACCTCGCCCGGCCGAGCGCTTTCGGATGGGTCGTGCCGTACGCCGCGGTGGGCGTGGGCCTGCTGGTCCTCTGGGCGTTCATCAAGAGATACCGCAAGCCGAAACCCTTGCCTGAGTTGGGGCCGATCGAAATCGACGACCCGGAATTGGAGAAGTACAAGGACCAGATTGAAAAAGATCTGGCCAATCTGGAATGACCGTTATTGCTATTTCGTGCGTGCTCGCGATCGCTACGATCGCGTTCATCCTGAGTGTCCAGCCGAAAGACCTCCCGCTGACCGAGCCCGAATCGCCCTTCGCGCACCTCGACGAGCGCAAAGCCGCGATCTACGAAAACCTGCGCGACCTCCAGTTCGAATACCGCGTCGGCAAACTCTCCGACGAGGATTATCAGACCACCAAGAGAGACCTGCAAAAAGAGCTGGCGCACGTGCTGGCGGAAGTGGACAAGCTGAAAAACGGAGTCCCCGCCGCGTCCGCGCCGCTGCCCAACGGATCTGCGACCGGGCTGCCCTCCGGGCCGGAGCGGTCTGTTGACGGCACCATGTGCCCCTCCTGCGGAGCAAAGTTCGACAAATCTCTCAAGTTCTGCGGCGAGTGCGGCAAGCCCATGAAGGCGGCCAACGCATGAAGAACCTTGCCATAATCCTCCTTCTCTCGGCTCCCACGTGGGCGGCGGTCACCGGCACGGTCGTCAACGGCACCACCGGCCAACCGCAGGGCGGAGCCACGGTCGGGTTCGACCGGCTGACTCAGAACGGCCCCGAGAGGGTCGACCAGGCCAAATCGGACTCCCAGGGCAAATTCACCATCAACCAGCAGCCCCAGGGACCGAGCCTGCTGCACACCGAGATCGGGGGCGTGGTCTACAACCTCATGATCCCGCCCGGAGTGCCGGCGGCGGGCCTTACCCTCGATGTCTACAACTCCTCCACGAAGCCCGGGGCGGCCAAGGTCACCAAGCACATGATCCTGCTCCAGCCCACCGGCGGGCAGGTGACCGTCAATGAAACCTACCTCTACGAGAACACGGGCAAGGTATCCTGGAACGATCCCGGCCACGGCACGCTGCACTTCTTCGTGCCCGCCGGCGCCGGCGGCAAAGTCGAGGTGAACGGCACTCCGCCCGGCGGCCTGCCCATTGCCGCCACGGTGAGCAAGTCCTCCGAAGCGAACGTGTACAAGGTGGATTTCCCGGTGAGGCCGGGCGAGACGCGCTTCGATCTCGCATACACGGTGCCCTATAAGGAAGGCGCGGATTACGCCGGCAAGGTGATCACGAAGGACGAGAATACCTATCTCATCGTGCCCAACGGCGTGACCATCGCGGGCGCGAACCTGGAAGACATGGGCACGGAGCCGCGCACGCAGGCGCACATCTACGGCCTGAGCGCCGCCGCATACAAGGTGAAGCTCACGGGCCAGGTGGCCGCCGCGCCTGATGCCGCTGCTGATTCGGGCGCCGGTCAATCCGACGACGGTCCGCAGATTGAGCAGATTATGCCGCGCCTGTACGGTAAGGCGGGGGTGATCGTCGCGGTGTCGTTGGGCATTCTGGCGCTGGGCTTCGCGCTGCTGTACCGCAAGGAGTCGCATGAGCGCGGTCGCGGTTGAGGGCGTCTGGAAATTCTACGGCGACTTCCCGGCCTTGCGCGACATTCACCTCGACGCCGCAGAAGGCGCCGCGCTGGCCCTCATCGGCCGCAACGGCGCGGGCAAAACTACGCTGCTCCGCACCATCGCGGGTTTTTCGCGGCCCGGCCGCGGCTCGATCAAGATCTTCGGCGATTCGCCGCGCGAGGTGGCCGCGCGCCGCCGCATGGGCTTCATCGGGCACGGCATCTCGGTGTACGATGAGCTTTCCGCGCTCGAAAACCTGATGCTCTACGGCCGCCTCTATGGCCTGCCGAACCCGCGCCAGTCGGCCCTCGAATGGCTGGAGCGCACCGGTCTCGAACGCGTGCGCGATGGCTTAGTCCGCGAATTTTCGCGCGGCATGCGCCAGCGCCTGGCGGTGGCGCGCGCCTTTCTCCATGGCCCTTCGCTGCTGCTGCTCGACGAGCCGTTCACCGCGCTCGACGACAAAGCCATCGCCGTGCTCCAGCGCCTCTTGCGCGAGGCGCAGGCGGAAGGCAAAACGATTTTGATGTCCACCCACCAGTTGCGGGAGGCTTTGGAACTGGCCACGCACGTCGCGCTGCTGATCCGCGGCAAGGTGGTGTTCCACGGCCCGTGCACGGCGGAGATGGTCAGCGATCCGGGATTCGTCTATGCAAAGTATGGCGAGCAGTAGCGTCAGTGTCGCGGCCATCCCGGAGCGGCGGCGGCCGGCGGCCATCGAGTTCGTGCGCCAGATTTTCGTGGTGATGGTCAAGGACCTGCGCGCCGAGTTCCGCACCAAGGAGGCCATCAACGCCTCGCTGGCTTTCGCCCTGGTGATCCTGCTGCTGTTCAGCTTCGCCTTCGAGGAGGAGACCACGCGCGATATCTCGGGCGGCCTGCTGTGGATCGTGTTCGCCTTCGCCGGCACCCTGATCCTCAACCGCAGTTTCGCTCGCGAGCAGCCCAACGATTGCCTGGACGCGCTGATCGCCGCGCCGGTGCCCGCCGCTGCGCTGTTCCTCGGCAAGGCGCTGGCAAACTATTTCCTGGTGCTGGCGGTCGAACTGGTCTCGTTGCCGGTGTTCGGCATCTTTCATAACGTGAACTGGACGCGGCAGTTCTGGCAGCTCATGGTGGTGGTAGCGCTGGGCACGTGGGCGCTCACGGTGATCGGCACCATCTTCAGCGCACTCACGGTGAATATCCGGCTGCGTGAGGTGATGCTGCCCATGCTCACCTATCCGATCCTGATTCCCGCGCTGCTGGCGGCGATGATGCTCACCACCGACCTGGTGGCCGGCAAACCGATCGGCCCGGACACCGTCTCCTGGCTCAAAATGCTGATCGGGTTCGACATCATTTACACGGCGGTATCGGTGGTGTTAGTAGAAGTGATATTAGTAGGCTAAGCTATGCGTGACAAGATTATTTACGGCATTGGCATCGCGGCGGCGGCGGTGATCGCCTGGAATCTGTATGCCATCTGGGGCCTGCCGGACGAGGTGAACCAGGGCTCGGTTTACAAGATCATCTTCTTCCACGTGCCCATGTGGGCGGCGGGCGGCACCGGGGCAGTGACTTCGCTCGTGGCCAGCGTCCTGTTCCTCATCACCCGCAAGTTCAAACTGGACGCGCTGGCGGTGGCATCCACTGAAGTCGGTTTGGCCTTCCTCACCATCGGCCTCGCAACCGGCTCGATCTGGGGCCGGCAGATCTGGGGCATCTGGTGGACCTGGGACGCGCGCCTGACTTCCGCGCTGATCTGCTGGATTCTCTATGCCGGCTATCTCATGCTGCGGCGCGCCGTGGAAGAGCCCACGCAGCGCGCGATTTTCGCCGCGGTCTACTCCATCTTCGCTTTCATCGACGTGCCCATCGTGTTCTTCTCGATCAAGTGGTGGCGCACGCAGCACCCGCAGCCGGTGTTCTGGGGCGGCGGCAGCTTCCCGCCGGATTGGACCCGCCACTTCCTGTGGAACATGGCGGCGATGATCGCGCTGGGCGTGGTGCTGACCGCGGTGCGCTACCGGCAGGAAGAAGCGCAAAGGGAAATCGATTCGCTGCGCCGCATGGCGCATGCTCTTTGAGGCACGTTTCTATGTATCTGCTTTTGGCACAGATCACGGTGGAAGACCTTGAACGCGAGAAGCTCTTCCTCCAACACAATTACCAATTCCTCACCTTCGGCCTGATGGCCGCATGGCTGATCCTGGCGATTTTCGTGTTGATGATGTTCAGCCGCGAGCGGCGGTTGAAGCGCGAGATCGCCAGCCTGAAGGCCATGTTGGAAGAGAAGTCGGCGAAGGCTTAAACTCCCCGCTTGTTCCCGTACAGCTCGATGTGCAGGCGCGGGCTGAAGCGGAAGCCCTCGGCCTTGGCAATCTCTGCCAGCCAGACGCCGCGCTCGCGCAGGGCGTCGCGGTCGATGCCTTCGGGCATGAGGATCACGCGGCTGCTCTCGGCTTCGAGATCCGTGGCCAGCGCGCGGACCTCCTCCACATCCTCCGGTTTCGCGATCACGAATTTGAGCTGGTACTCGTAGCGCGCCATCAGGTCGCGCAGGATGTCGGGCCGGATGCGCAGGTCCTCGTGGCGCTCGGCCCACGGGCCCTCGGGCGTGGAATTGGCCAGTTTGGGGCTGATGCTCATCAGGTCGCAGGCCACCGGCTGGAAGACGGTGCCGGCAGTCTCGACGGTGATGTGGAAACCCAGCGCACGCAGGCGTTCGGTGAGCGGCACGATCTGCGGCTGAATCATCGGCTCGCCGCCGGTCACGACGGCGTGTCGGGCCGGATGCGCACGGGCTTCGTTGAGAATCTGGTCGAGATCGAGATCGGCGCCTTCCGGCTGCCACGAGGTGTACGGCGTGTCGCACCACGAGCATCGCAGGTTGCAGCCGCTGGTGCGGATGAAGAACGACGGCATGCCGATCAGCGCGCCTTCTCCCTGGATGGAGTAGAAGAGCTCAGCGATCTTCAATTCCGGCCTCGAGAAAACCCTTGTGGCGCAGGATACACGCGTCGCAGCGGCCGCAAGGGCGGCCCCGCGGGTCGGGATCGTAGCAACTGCGGGTGAGCGAGAAATCCAGCCCGAGTTCGGCCGCGAGCTTCACGATTTCGGCCTTATGGAGGCGCAGGAGCGGCGCGTGGATCTTGAGCTTCGTATGGCCTTCCACCGCCCGTTTGGTTGCCAGGTTGGCCATGCGCTCGTAGGCCTCGATATATTCCGGCCGGCAATCGGGATAGCCGGAGTAATCCAGCGCGTTCACACCGATGAAAACGTCGGAGCTTTCGAGCACCTCCGCCCAGGCGAGCGCGAACGAGAGGAAGATGGTGTTGCGCGCGGGCACGTAGGTGACCGGAATGCCGGCGCTCATCTCCGCGGCCGAGCGCCCCTTGGGCACTTCGATGCAGTCCGTCAGCGCCGAGCCGCCGAAGGCATCGAGTGAGATTTTGGCCACCATGTGGCGTTCGACACCGAGGCTCGCAGCCACGCGCGCGGCGGCTTCGAGCTCGACCTTATGCCGCTGGCCGTAATCGAAGGAGAGCGCGTAGCAGGCATAGCCGTCGCGGCGGGCGAGGGCGAGGCACGTGGAGGAATCCAGGCCTCCGCTGAGGAGACAAACGGCGGGTTTCGGTGGGGTCATCAAGGCGCGGGAATTCCTCTATGATTATAGCTACCGAAAACGTGCGCATCCGCTTCCTGACTTCGACCCCGCTGGATATCCGCCGCGGCAGCGGCACGTATGTGGGCATCCATGTGCTGGCGCGCGCGTTGCGGGAACTGGGGCACACGGTCGAGATCGAAGGGCCGCGGCACCGGCTGCCGGTCTATACCGCGGAGCGGCTGCTGTATAACCGCGGGCTGCGGCCGTCGGGCGAGTTCGATCTGACCGTGGGGTTCGACATGGACGGCTACCGCATCGCGTCGCGCGGCGGCCGGCATGTGGCGGCGCTCAAGGGCGTGGTCGCGGACGAAGTCAGGTTCGAGCGCGGCATCACGCGCCTGACCATGGCGATGCAGGCGCGCTGCGAACGGCTGCACGTGCATCGGGCGGCGCGCGTGCTGTGCACCAGCCGGTATTCGGCGGAATCGGCGCGCGAGTTGTACGGGCTGCGTGAGATGCCGGCGATCGTGCCGGAGCTGATCGATTTGCGGGAGTGGCGGCGGCTGCTGGGCAATTCGGGGACAGGCTGCGAAACCCCCAAACTGCAGGGGTTTCATTGCCAGTCCCTGAATTGCAGAGTGCTCTTCGTGGGCCGCCTGTACCGGCGCAAGCGCGTCGAGGTGCTGCTGCGCGCGGTGGCGGCGCTGGGCGGGCGCGTGCCGGGGCTCGCCGTGCGGATTGTGGGGAATGGGCCGTGTGCGCCAACACTCCACCGGCTCGCGCGCGAATTGAAGCTGGATGGCGCGGTGACCTGGCTCGGCGATGTATCGCGCGCCGAACTGGCCGCCGAATACAATCGCGCGGATATCTTTTGCCTGCCCAGCGTGCAGGAAGGCTTCGGGATCGTGCTGCTGGAGGCCATGGCGGCAGGGAAGGCGATTGTCGCGTCGCGCGCGGCGGCTATTCCCGAAGTGGTGCCGCACGGCTGCCTCGTCGAGCCGGAGAATCCGGAGGCGCTGGCGGAGGCGATTGCGGGGCTGGCGCGCTCGCCCGAGGCGCGCGCGGCGATGGGCCGGAGCGGTGCGGAATGGGTGGCGCAGTTCGATGCGCCGCTGGTGGCGCGCCGCTTCCTGGAAGCGGCCATGGGCGCGGTGTTACTTCCGGCGCAGCGGAATCGTCAGGAGTAGCGGCTCCGGGGTCTCCACACTGACGCTGTGTATTGCCGTTTGCGGCTGGCGCGCGAAAAACACGGAAAGGGACGCGGAACTCGGATGGAGCGGCGGCGTGGTGTAGGGCTTGAGGCGTTCCACGGGGCTGGCGGCCACCACGCGTGGGCCATCGGAGACGTAGAGAAAGCCGTCGTCGTTGGGGATGAAGCGCAGCGCGACGGCGCCGCTGGAATCGCCGGCAGGATGCACGACGCTGTATTTCAGGGCGAGCTTGGGCGTTGCCGCGGCGCGGCGCCGGGGGAAGAGGGTGTAATTCTCCGGCACCGCGGCGGGGCGGGGAAAAGCCATTGGCGGCCGCGGCTCGGGTGTGGCGACGGCTTGCCGCAGCAGGGCATCGGGCGGAGGCGCCGGCGGCCTGATCTGGGCCGCGATGGGCGGCGGAGGCGCGGACGCGCTGTGGCGGACAACCAGGAGTGCGGTCGCGGTGCAGGCCACCGCGGCAGCCGCCGCGGCCACCGCCCACCAACGCCGCGACCGGCGGGTTTCGAGCACACGCGCCAATTCGGCGCGCGCGGCCGGATCTTCCAGCGCCTCGCGCAACGGTTGTTCACGCATCAACCCGTCGAAGAGATCCTGGTCCTCCAGCGCGGCTTGGAACAGCGCCTGGCGCTCTTCTTCCGTGAGCGTGCCCGCGGCGTATCCGCCGAGCAGTCTTTCGAGTTGGCGCGGATCGGTCATCGGCGTGGCTCCCAATCTCCGCCCATCAGCTCGAGCAGGCGCCGGCGGCAGCGGTGGTCCCAGGTGTAGACCGTGTTGATGCTGGTGGCGCCCATGATTTTCTGAATTTCCGCGAAACTTTTGCCCTCCAGCTTGAGGCGCAGCAACTCGCGGCAGCGCCCGCTCAACTGCCCGGCGGCGCGGGCGAGGCGCTCCAGCATTTCCTGGCGCTCGGCGCGCATAGCGGGGTCGGCCTCAAGGTCCGGCAGCGGAACATCGGCAATGGAAACCTGCCTCCAATCGCCGTGCCGCGCGGCCTTGCGGCGCAGGGCCAGCATTTTGTAGCGCACCACCTGGAGCGCCACGGGCAGCAGGTCTTCGGGGCGGTCTAGGTGGGCGTACTTTTCGTGCAGCACCATGAGCACCTCCTGCGCCAGGTCCTCCGCGGCCTCTCCCAATCCATGGGATGCCGCGAAGCGCACGATCCTTTCGCGAAGCTGCGCCAGGACCTCGTCGCGCTTTCCAACTTGCACCGCGGCGTGTTGCACGACAGTACTATTGTAAAGGGAATGTCTACCACTCAACCGGCGCTTTGGGAACAATATGCGGGCCAGTTCCCCGTGCGCGAGCGCCAGATCTACCTGAACCATGCGGCCGTGGCGCCGCTGTGCCGGCCCGCCGCCGAGGCCATGAAGTGGCTGGCGGACGATTGCATGCAATTCGGCAGCCTGCACTATGACGATTGGCTGGCGGCTTACGAAGGGCTGCGGCGGGCGGCGGCGCGGCTGATCGACGCGGACCGCTCCGAGATTGCACTGTTGAAAAATACATCAGAAGGGATCGCCACGGTGGCGTTGGGCCTGGATTGGCAGCCGGGCGACCGCATGGTGGCCTTCCGAGAGGAGTTCCCGGCCAACTATTTTCCTTGGAAGCGGCTGGAAAATAATGGGGTTGAGGTCACGTGGCTCTCCGTGGAGGACCCCCTCGACCGGATCGACGAAGCCTGCCGCAGTGCGCGGCTGCTTTCCATCAGCTTCGTGCAGTTCCTAAGCGGATATCGGGCTCCCCTTTCAGCGATTGGTGAGATTTGCCGGCGTAACTCCTGCATATTTATGGTGGATGCCATTCAAGGGCTAGGGGCTTTTCCGGTGGATGTGCGCGCATGCCACATCGATGCTCTGGCGGCCGACGGGCACAAGTGGCTGCTGGGGCCAGAAGGCTGCGCTATCCTATACATAAATCAGGCACTTCAGGACCGCGTGCAGCCTGTGGAATTCGGCTGGACGAACGTCGCCGGATGCAACGATTACGGGTCGCGGGACATGGCGCTGCGCCAGGATGCGGGGCGGTACGAGCCCGGAACGCTAAATACTATCGGCATATTTGGGTTACAAGCCGCAATTGAATTTCTGCTTGAAGTGGATGTGGGAAAAATCGCCCCGGTTGTCCAAAATCTCTGCGATCGGATCGCGGCGGGAGTTGTCGCGAAAGGTTATACAGTCTTGGGAAATCGAACACCAGAGAACGGCGCGGGAATTGTGAGCTTTCGCAAGCCGGGTTGCGAGGATCGGGAGATCATCCGGCGCTTGAGGGAGGCGGGGATCGCCGCCGCCCCGCGGGCGGGCTGGGTGCGAACGTCGCCACATTTTTATATCAGCCCGGCGGAGATCGACCGCATGCTGGAAGCGCTCCCGTGAGCGGCTGGCTGCGCCGGAATCCGCTGCCGCCCGTTCTGGCGGCGCAGGCGGCGGTGTACTTCACGCATCTGGGGCTGCTTTCGCCGTGGATGGACGAGGTGGCCACGCTGACGGTGGTGCGGCGGCCGCTGGCCCACGTGATCCGGATCGCGGCGAGCGACGTGCATCCGCCGCTCTACTACCTGCTGGTGTGGTGCTTCGAGCGGGTGCCGCTGCACCTGGACTGGGCGGTGCAGGCGCGGGTGGTTTCGGTGCTGCTGGCGCTGGCGGCCACGGTGGCGCTGGACCGGTTGTGGGCGCGCCGGTTGCCGGAGCGCCGGCGGATCGCGGTGCTGGCGCTGTGGGCGGCCTCGCCGTGCTTGCTGCTGTACGCGCGGATGTGCCGGTCGTACAGTTTGCAGGTGCTGGTGGGAATCCTGGCGGCGGCGGCCATCGCGCGGGCGGCCGAGCCGGCGCGGCGGGTGGGGCGCCCTCTGGGCCCGGTGCTTATCGCGGCGCTGGCGCTGGGGCTGTACACGCATTACGCGCTGGGGCTGGCGTTGGCGGCGACGGCGAATTTGGTGCTGCTGCGGGAGCGGCGCTGGCGGGCGGCGCTGTTCGTGGATGCCGGCGTGGCGGTGCTGTATCTGCCCTGGGTGTATTTTCTGGCATCCTCGCTGCGGAAGTGGGGGCAAACGCCCGAGCCCGCGCAGCTTGCCCTGAAGCTGGCGTATTGGGGCGTTTCGTTCACGATGGGGGAGGCGGTGCCGGACGCGGTGCTCATTGCGGGGCTGGCCGTGCTGCCGCTGGTTGCGGCGATGATGCTGGCGGGCGCGGCGCGTGATCGCGAACTGCTGTGGATCGCGGCGCCGCTGACGGCGGTCGGGTTCATCGGGGTGGCGCGCTGGGTCTCGTACCCGTTTGTGCCGGCGCGCATGCTGTTCGTGCTGCCGTTCTTTCTGCTGCTGGTGGTGGAGGGCGCATCGCGCTACCGGCGGGCGGGCGCGGCGGCCGTCGTGGCCTTGCTGGCGCTTTCGCTTTCGGGGATCTGGTGCTACTTCCACGAGATCGGCTTCCGCAACAAGCAATACCCGATGCCCATGACGCAGATCGCGGCGCAGATTCGCGCGGCAGGCGAGGCGGGGATTCTGGTGGATGGGGCGAATTCGGATCCGCCGGCGCTGGCCTACGCGCTGGGCGGATCGCGCGCAGTGCTCTCGACCACCAATCCAGCGGCGGAAAAGTCCGTTGCGGCGCTGCTGGCCGATCCGCGGGTACGGACGTTCTGGTTCTTGCGCAATATGCACGACGTTTCGGCGGGCGGGCTGAACGCGCGCTTCGAGCAGCAACTCGGGGCGGCGATGGCGGCGACCCGCTTCGAGTACGAGCCGTTCACGGGGTTGGAAACGCGGCTCATGCGCGCGATGGGGATGACGGAGCCGCCGCGGTACTTCCACGAGTTGGTGGAGTACCGGAGATAGGAATTTCTAGAACCGGATCTTCGCCGAAAGCTGCACCAGCCGCGGCGAGGCGTCGCCGCCCAGGCTCGCCCCCATCATGCTCGTGGGAACTCCCACGGTGCTCAAGATCCGCCCGAACTGTGCGTTCACGAGGTCGCCCTCCGGCGGGGCGAAGTTCGGGTGGTTCAGAACGTTGAACGCCTGCGCGCCGATCTGGAGCCGAATGCGCTCGGTAATCTAAAACTGCCGCGTCAGGCTCAGATCGGTGTCGAAAAACGGCAGGCCGCGGAATTGGTTCCGCTCCTGCGCGCCCGGCTCTGCCGAGGGTGAGGAAAATTCGCTCCCGTTCAAACACGTCGCGTTAATCCCGCACCCCGACTGAGGTCCGCCCAGAAAATTCGCCAGGATCGGGCCTTTGTAGTTGTACTTCGCGCCCACCGCCGCCTGCGCGCTGTCGATCACCGAATAGGGCAGGCCGCTCCGCGCGTACACGTTCCCCGAAACCATCCAGCCGCCCAGCGCCGCGTTCAGCACCCGCGAGCCCGCGATGCGCGGCGTGTTCCACACGTACCCCGCCACGATGGATTGCCGCACGTCGTAATCCGCGTTCCTGTAATTGGCCCACAGGTTCGAGGGCCGCAGTGCCGCCAGGATGCTCGTGTTGGTGATGTTGTCGAACAGCGTGATGCCGCCGTTCGAGACCATGTCCATCGCGTGGCCGTAAGTGTAATTGGCCGTCACCAGCAACCCGCTGGTCACTCGCCGGTTGAACGAGAGCGTCAGGCCGTTGTAATTCGAAACTCCCGCCGTGGTGAGCTCCGTCACGGTGGCGAAGCGCGGGTCCGGCGGCGCCGCCGGCAATCCGCCGTACCCGGTGGTGCACACGGCGAGCGCTGGGGCAAGGACTTCGGCGTTGCCACCACTACCGGACTCGCGGTCTACGAAGGCCGCGCCGTCCGCCTGCTCGGCTTCGCACCGGACGGCCGGGCACTCCACACCCGCACCGATCCCGGCGCCGTGATGCAAGGCCCAAGTTCCAATAAGATCGATAACGGCCACCAGAATGATTCCGACGCCTGGGTCACGCCCGATCCCGAGCGCATCCACCGGCGCCCGCCCAACGGCGAACTGCCCGACGTGGTTGCGCCGCGCAATACCTCGCCACGCCTCACCGTCGATCCATCCGGCCGCATCTGGCTGGCCTACCGCATCAACTCACCCTTCACCCTCACGCAATTGAGCGCCGTTTGGACCGAGAGCGTCGTCTCCTACGACGGCGCCAATTGGACCGGCCCCATCTATCTCACCCATTCCGACAACTTCCTCGACAACCGCCCGGCGCTAATCCCCACCGGGCCGGGCCAGGTGATGATCGTGGGCAGTTCCGATAACCGCTCCGAGTGGCAGTTGACGCCCGATAGCCACATGCCCACTTCCGTGACCGGCTGTTATCCACTGGTCCACGATCCTTACAATAACGACCTCTTTGCCAACACTCTCTCGCTGCCGCCCGCGCAGGCAATCATCTAAACCGATCCCGCTCCGCGGCCCGTTGTTTCCACGTCGCTCACACCCGCGGAGAAGATCGAGCGCGCGGCCGTCGCCAAAATGCGGACCTACCGCCTGAACTATGGGAACGGGACGCTGCGCATCGCGCGCGGCGAGTTCCACCGCCACAGCGAATACTCCTTCGACGGTAACGCCGACGGCAGCCTCCTCGACCAGTGGCGTTACATCATCGACGCCGCGGCTTTCGATTTGGCCGAGCAAGCGGCGCAGAAGAATCTGTCCTACTGCGATTTTCTGGAACAGGTTCTGGAAAGCCAAGCGCAGGCCCGGCAGGAGCGCAACGCCAAAGTGCGCACGCAACTGGCCGGGTTTCCTGACGTGAAGCGGTTGGAACAGTTCGATTTCAAGTTTCCGGCCTCCATCGATGAGAAA
>JAJYLS010000062.1 GCA_021787555.1 Acidobacteriota bacterium
CGGCACGAATTCGAATCTCTTCCAGCGTCTTGTGATCGAGGGTGCGTCCGTCGCGGCGCTTCATGCCTCATTGTACTATACGTCTGCTTATTTATGAACTGATTGATACGTCTATGTGGTGGCGCCCGCGGCGGAACGGTAAAGGGGCGGAGCGCATGCCGCCATGGCGGGCTCGAAGCCCGCGCTACTTGGACTTGCTCAGCCTCCGGAAGTAGTCCGCGACCGCGTCCTGATAGCCTTGCGGCACGGGTTCGCTGCCGGGGCTGCGGACGCTGCCGCCGCCGCTGGACTCGTCGACCTTGCGCCGGAGCTCCATCTCGACCTGCTCGACGCCCGCCAGCGCCGCCTGAATCCGCTCCGCAAGCAACGGGTCGTTGCTATAAGCGAAGGGATCGAACTGCCGCAGGTCGCGCATCATCCCGCCGATGTCGCGGGTGGCCGCCGGATCGTTCTGAAGCTGCTGTTGGAGTTGCCCCAGCGACTGCATGGCGTCGCGATACGTCTGCTCGAAATCGCGCCGGTTCGGCCCGTTGTTCCAGGTGCCGTTCCAGGCAGCATCGCCGCCGCCGAAGCGCGTGCCGTTCCAATTGCCGCCGCCGCCCTGGTTGCCCGGCGATCCGCGGCTCGGCTGTCCGCTCTGGTTGCCGCCGCCCTGGTTGCCGGCCTGCTGGCCTTGCTGGCCGCCCTGCTGCCCTTGCTGGCCGCCCTGCTGCCCTTGTTGGCCGCTCTGCTGGCCGCGCTGCCCCTGCTGGCCGGGCTGGCCCTGACTGGCCTGGGCCATCTGCTCCATCTGGCGCCGCAAGCGCTCCACCTGCCCGAGCGCCTGTTCCATGGCTTTGTCCGCCTGCGCGTCCTTGCCATCTTTGCCGCCCGCGCCCATGGCCTTCTGCACGTCGCGCAACTGGTCGCGCAACTGGTTCAGGCCGGCGGTAACTTGAGCTTCCGAGAGCACCGCATAGCTGCCCAGGCCGCGCCGCAGCCACTCGGCATTACGCTCCATGCCGTGCTCGATCTCCTGCTCCTCGACGGTGCCGAGCGCCTGCCGCATCTTGGTCGCCGCGGGCCGCTGGGTGGATTGCAGATCGCGCGTGGCGCTCTGCATGCCCTGTTCCAGCTTCTTTAGATCGGCCGCCTCGCCGTCCTTCTGCTGGGCGAGTTGCTCGGCCTTTTGCCGCGTGGCATCGCCGTTGGGCCCGAAGGCGCGCCGCATCTGGCCCTCGAAATCCTGCTGCCGGCGCGCCAGTTCGTCGGCCTGGCGGATCAGATCGTCCACCTGGTTGCTGGCCTGCGCCTGGCGCAGCCCGGACATCAACTGCTGCGCTTCATTCAACCGGTCCGCCGCGCGCCGCGCGTCCGCCTGGGCCTGCGGCGTGCCGGCTGCCTGCGAGCCGGCGGCGTTACGCATATCCTGCAACGCCTGCTGCAAGCGGTCCAACGTCTCGCGCAACTGCTGCGCATTGGCCTGGCGCAGGCGGTCCTGCCCAAGCTGACTCATCTGCCCGCGCTGCTGCTGCGACATCTGACCCGGCTGGCCCTGTTGACCCGCCTGCCCGGGCTGCCCGCCCTGGCTCTGCTGCCCTTGTTGCGGAGAGCCGTTGCGGCTCAACTGCCCGCTCTGTACAAGCTGCTGCAACTGCTTCTGAAGCTGCTCGGCCTGGCGGCGCAGCATTTCCTGCTCCCACCGCTGCTGCGGCGTCTGCGGATTGCGGCGCTGTTGCTCGGCCAATTCCTGCTGCCGCTTGGCGAGCTGTTTCAATTTCTCCAGCGCGTTGTCGATTTGCCGCTGGCGCTGATCGGCCGACTGCATCTGGCTGGCGCCCTCGTATTGGTTTTTCTCAGTATCGAGTTCGAGGTCGAAGAGGCCTTCGAGGTCGCGGCTCGCGCCGCCCATTCCGCCGCCGCCACCGCCACCCTGGCCGAACGCCACCTGGATGTCGCGGAAGGTGGCCTCGGCGCGCAGCAGGTATTGCAGCGCCTTCTGCTCGGGCTGGAGCGCGTCCTTCCACTTAGCGCCTTTCAGTTGATCGGCGGCCGGCCCCATGGCGTTCACCGCCTGGTCCAGATCGTTGACGAAACTTTTGAAGGAATCGCCCGCGCCCTCGAGTTGCCGCGCTCTCATGCGCTGCTCGAGCGACCTGGTCTGGTCCCGCAGCTTGGATTGCACCGACGCCAGGAACGCCGCGTTCTCCGCATCCGTCCCCTTGGCGCCCTGGCCCTTGAGCTGGTTCCAGGTGGCGGTGATGATTTCCTTTTCGCGATCCGAAATCTGGTTCTGCTCGTCGCCCCCGCCGCCTCCGCCGCCACCGGCCTGCTGCGATTGGGTATAGTTGCGTTCGAACGGCTCGGCCTGGATGAAGAAGATATCGGTGTCGGTGGTCGATCGCGCATCCTTCGCCGACGCGTAGATACTCACGATATCGCCCGGCTGCACCTTGAAATCTTCGAGCGAAAGCACGGTGTTGCCGGAAACCGTTTTGGTCCCCGGCTCTTTCAGCAGCGGAATGGTCTTCTCCGCGCCGCCATTCACTGCGTAGTGCAGATCCACGCCCTTGAGCGCGAAATCGTCCTTGGCCTGAACCGAGACCGTGACTTCCTCGATGGGGTTGGCGCGGAAATCGCGGCCCGGCCGCGTGATGCTCACTTCCGGCGCGCGATATTTCTGCGCCTCGATGAAGTAGTCTTCGCTCAGCCGAACGTTCTCGCCGCTTTCCAGAGCGGCCACGTGGTACATGCCGTCCTTTTGAATCGGCACGCGGGCCGTCAGGACGCCCGCGGTTTCGTGCAGCGGCAGCCTGGTTCCGTCGTCCAGCAGAATCGCGCCCGACGCCAGCGGCTTATCGGTCTGAATGGCCACATCCGCCGTGGTGCCTTCCACGGCGCGCAGATCGCCGCCTGGATCTTCCACTGCGTCCTTCATCCCAGTCCACGCCGGGTAATGATAGGTCACGCGGATATGCTTGACCGCCGGCAGGTCCACCACGTTCAGCTTGTAGGTCGGCGAGCGCAGTCCGCCGGCTTCCACGTAGTATTCGAGCGATTCGGGAATCCCCGCGATCAGAAATTCGTAGGCGCTGCCGCCCGGTTCCGTGCGCATCTCGGCCTGTTCCCATCCGGACGTGCTCGCGTATCTGCCGAAGAAACGCACCTTTTCCGCTGTGAAGCCCATCAGGGTGGCGCCGATCATCTGGTCGGAGCGCTTGCGCACGGTGCGATTGCCGGGCGTCACCTGGATGGAATAGTACGGCTTCATCTCGCCTTTGGGCAGCCCGCCCCAAAGCAGCGAAGTGCCGTAGCCCATGAACCCGCCCGAACTGCCCAGCCAAAGCAACGCCAGCGCGGCGACGACCGCGGCCGAAGAAAAGCTGAACATCCAGGCGGTCTTGGCCACCTCGCGCGGTTCCGCCTCGCGCGCCACCGAAAGCGCGTCGTCGGCCAGCAGCGGGAGGAAGGGATCGGCCGCGTTGGATTCCATGCGCTCGGTGAAGGTGAGGAGGCGCTCCTCGAACTGCGGATATTTCCGCTCGGCCCGGCGCGCCGCGCGGCGGCGGTTCAGCCGGATCACCGGCACGATCAGCCCGGCGGCGAGGGCGAACGCGAGGCCCAGAAACAGCAGCAGCCGCGCACCCGTCACGCTCGGGTTGGAAAACGCGAAGTGGTTGGCGATGAGAACCGCAACCACGGTGAGGCCGAAAGCCACCGCCGCGACGACCGCCGCGCCGCGCGTCACCGCGAGCAGCCGCAATCTCCGCTCGATGGCGGCCAGGTATTCCGACAAGCGATCCAAGGGTTTCATGCCGCCTCTTTGTCAACCGAAAGATGACGATTCCCCAACAACGATTCGGCCAAAGCCAGCACCAACACCACCAGCATGACGTACCACCATAGCGACACCGGTTTTTGCTCGCTCGACGCCGTTCCGCCCGCCTCTGAAACGGTCCTGTTGGCTGTATTCTGCCACAAAGTGAGCGTCTCCGGCGGAGCGGGTGTTAAATCCGACTCGTGCCGGTCGGCATTCACCGCTACGAGTTCGTTGCGCCCGTTGGGCCGCCGGATGTCGTAGAAGCCCGCTTCGGTGAATTGGATGTTCTGCGCGCGCGTGGCCTCGGCCAACGAAAAGACGCGGTCGCCGCGCGGATCGAGCACGTCCACGGCCGAGCCCGCTTCCTTGGAATCGCGCAATTCCTCGAACGAGCCTACCAGCACGCTCGAAGGCCCGCTGTCCAGCCTTCCGAGATACCGCGCCGTCCGCTCCACGAAGGGCACGAACGAGGGATGCAGCGGAAAATCGTTGGCAACGTTATCCAGAGTCGAAGCGAACACCAGGATGTGCCCGTCGCCCGACTTCTGATCGAGCAGCAGCGGCGTGCCGTCGGTTAGCCGCGCCACCACGCGCGCGTTTCCCGGCGCGATACGGATCGCCTGGTAAAACTTCACGTCGTCCCAGCGGCTGTTGTTCTGGATCGAAGGATGCGAGGGATCGAGCCACGCCACGCTCTGGAACTGGTCGCCCTCGCGCGCGGCATAGGCGGCCGCTTCCACTTTGTCGTCCGAAACCGGCACCTTCATCCGCGCCATGGCGTTATGGCCCAGCGCCACCAGCACCGATCCGCCGCCGCGCACGTAATTGCGCAGCGCGTTCTCGAATCCGCCGGGCAGTTCGCCCACGTCCGAGAGCACCACGAAGGCGTACTTCGCCGGATTCAAATTGGCGGTCTGCTCGGGCGTGGCGGCATCGATGGCGAATGCCGATTGCCCCGAGGCTTCGAGCGCATCCGTAAAGTAGAGCTGCGCCGCCGTATTTCCTGCTTCGTGCACGAACAGCAGGGGCCGTGGATCGGCGCGCTCCACGGAAAAATAGAAGGTATCGTCCGCCGGCAGGCTGTCGCCTGAATCGATCCGCACCTCGCCCTTGTTCCGCCCGTAGGGCACGTCGAGCGAAACGAACTCGACGGTGGCGCGCCCGCTCTCGGGAACCTCGACCGGCTTGCTTTCGACCACGCGCCCGTTGAGCACCAGAGAAACGTTGCGCGTGGTTTTCGTATTGCCATAACCCGCGACCGTGGCCAGCACGCGCGTCTTTTTGTTATCGTATACGCGCCGCAGCGCCACCACGTTTTCGACAGTGTAATTCGGCGTAGTCTTCGCGGCCAGCGGATGCGGATCGAGCCGCAGGCCCACGCCCAGCCGCAAGTCGTTAAAGTTCGGCGGCATGCCGCTCTGCTGCATGTCGGAATAGAGATGCACGTCCAGCGGCAATTGGAGCGATTGCCGGATCGACCGCAGTGTGCGGGTCAGCTCGCCGAACGATGTCCGCGCGTCCGTGGGTTCGATGGAGTCGATGGCGGCGTTGAGCGGCGCGTGGTCGTCGGTGACCTCGCTCAGCACCTGCACCCTCTGGCCGAACGCCATCACCTCGGCGCGCTCGCCGGGACGCAAGCTGCCCACGAGCGATTTGGCCATCTGCTTGGCTTCCGGCAGACGGTTGCCCTCGCGCATGCTGAGCGAATTGTCGATGGCGATCACGGTCACTTCGCCGGCATGTTTCAACGGGAGCACGGTCCGACGGATATAAGGATGGGCGAAGGCCAGCGCAATCAGGAGCAGCAGAGTTGCCCGCAGCGCGAACAACACCAGGTAGCGGAGCCGCCGGTGCTTGATGGAGCTTTGGGTGCGCTGCTCGAAAAACATCAGCGAGCTGAACGGCAGCGGCGTGGTGCGGTGCTTCTTCAGCAGATGCAGCCAGACGGGCAGCCCGACCAGCGCCGCTCCCGCCAGAAACCATGGAGTGAAGAAGCCCACCTATAATCTCCCTCTCCGCACCGCCAGGTACTCGCGCAGGCCCTCGTCCAGCGGCCGTTCGGTATCCATGAGGAAATAATCCATGCCCGCACTACGCACTTTGGAGCTGAGTGCTTCCACGTGCGCGTCGATCTTGCGCCGGTACTCGTTGCGCGCATATTCCGGCGAAACCTCCAGCGCGTTGGCGGCGTTTTCCATATCCACCAGCAGCACCGGTTCGCGGAACCGCGGCTTAAGCTCCTGCGGGTCGAGGATGTGGAACAGGATAACCTCGTTGCCCTTGTACCGCAGCGGCTCCACGGTACGGACGATCACGCCCGGGTCCTCGTAAAAATCCGACAGCACCACCACGATCCCGCGGCGATGCAGGAAATTCTGAAAATGGACGAACGGCTTGGTGAAATCGGTATGGGTTCCCGGCGCGACTTTCTCGATGGCGTGCAGCAGGCGGAAAAGCTGCCCCTGGTGTGTGGAAGGCGCGACGTAATTGTTCACGTCCTCATCGAAAATGATGAGCCCCGCCGCGTCGCGCTGGAGATTGGCCATGTAACACAGCGACGCCGCCACAAACCGGGCATAATCCAACTTAGTGACCTGATGCGAGCCATAGGCCATGGAAGCCGAGGTGTCTAGTAAGATGAGAAGCTGCGAATTGGTCTCGCCGCGGTAACGTTTTAGGAAGCACTTATCCGTGCGGGCGAAGACGTTCCAATCGACATGGCGCAGGTCGTCGCCTTCGGAGTAAGCGCGGTATTCGGCAAATTCCTGGGAGAAGCCGAAATCCGGAGAGCGGTGCAGCCCCGCGACAAACCCATCCACGACAGTCTTGGCAATCAAATCCAATCCCGATATCGAAGCCAATGTTGCCGGGTCTAAGAATCGTTGGAGCATGCTATTTCACCACAGAGTCACAGAGAGACGGAGATTCACAGAGAGGGGTATTGATTACCCGCTTCAACCCATCTTTGAGGAGGGGCACGTTGAAATTAATCAGTAGACCAACCTTCTTGTGAGATGCTCGAAGGTACGTGAGCAACTGTGCCTGGTGTATCGGCAGGAGCTCTTCAACCGCCTTGACTTCCAGAATGACATCGTCCTCGATGAGCAGATCGAGCCTGTACGCGCAATCCAAATGCACACCTTTGTATTCGACAGGCAGATGAACCTGCCGTTGAAACCGAAGGCCCAGGCGGCTAAGTTCATAGCAGAGGCACTCTTCATATGCAGATTCCAGCAACCCAGGCCCGAGATGTCGGTGAACCTCAATCGCTGCTCCGATTACCTTTTCAGTAATGTGGTTTTCTCTGTGCAAACTCTGTGCACTCTGTGCCTCTGTGGTGAACAAAAAGCCTCCTAGTCTCTCGGTGAGCTCTTCCACTCTAAAATTCGCTTCAAGATATCGTCCTGCTTCAGCCGGTCCGACTCCGCATGGAAATTCAGCAAAATGCGATGCCGCAGCACCGGAATATAGAGCGCACGGATGTCCTCATAGGTCACGTGGTAGCGGCCCTTGATCAGCGCTCTCGCTTTTGCCGACAGCACTAAAAACTGCGCGGCGCGCACGCTGCCGCCGTAGTTGATGTATTTCTGGACGAAGTCCGGCGCGGATTCGTCACGCGGGCGGGTGACCCGCACCAGCTCGATCGCGTGCCGCGCCACGCTTTCGCCGATCGGCACCATGCGCACCAGTTGCTGGAAATCCAGGATCTCCGCGGCGTTGGTTACCGCTTCAGCTTGCGGAATCGCCGTCACCGTGGTGAGGTCCACCACTTTCAGCTCCTCGTCGGCGTTCAGGTAATCCAGAACCGTATTAAAGAGGAAGCGGTCGAGCTGCGCCTCGGGCAGCGGATAGGTGCCCTCCAGCTCGATGGGGTTCTGCGTCGCCAGCACGAAGAAGGGTGAGGGCAGCTTGTAGTTGTGCCCGCGCACGGTGCAGGCCAGTTCCTGCATGGCCTCGAGCAGCGCGCTCTGCGTTTTGGGCGGCGTGCGGTTGATTTCGTCGGCGAGGAGGATGTTGCCGAAGATCGGCCCCGGCACGAACGTCCATGTGCGCCGCCCCGTGCCCTGCTCCTCCTCGATGATGTCGGTGCCGGTGATGTCGCTGGGCATCAGGTCCGGCGTGAACTGGATGCGTTTGAAGAGCAGGCCGAGCGTCTGGCCGAGCGTGCGCACCAGCAGCGTCTTGGCGGTGCCGGGGAGGCCCGTGATGAGGCAGTGGCCGCCCACAAAGAGCGAGATCAGGACCTGCTCCAACACTTCCTCCTGGCCCACGATCACGCGCCGCACCTGCGTCACGATATCGCCGTGCACCTGGCGGAACCGCCCGATACGCGCCTTCAAGAGTTCAGGCTCCAACTGCTGTGTAACGGTTGTCGACATTTTTGAATTCCTATTTCGAAACGGAGTCGGAAAGTTCCAAGAGTAGTTTTTGCGCGGGCCGGTAGCTGGGCGCGATCTCCAGCGCGGCAAAGAGTTCGTCCTTGGCCCGATCGGCCTGGTGATCCTTGTCATACGCCCGCGCCAGGTCGTAATGCGCGCGCGCCGGATCGAGCGGATCGTGCTCGGTCACCGCGCGGAATTCGCGGATCGCGCCCGGCAGGTTCCCGAGGTCCAGCCAGAGGCTGCCGAGCATCTGGTGCTGCTCGTTGTCCATCGGATAAATATAGTTGATGCGGTCGAGCACGGCCGCGGCTTCTTTCTTGTTGCCCGCGGCGATGAGCTGCCGCGCGAACAGCTTCAGGGTTTCAGGATTGCGCCCGCCGATTTTGGTATATCGCTCGAGTTCAGCCATGGCGTCCGCTTTATCGCCCTTCGCCGTGTAGGCTTCGGCCAGGATTTCATAGACGCTGTGCTGTTCCACGTAATCCGGATAGAAATCGCGGATTTTCAATCCCTCGCGGATCACGCCATCCCAATCCTTTTTTTGCTCCAGCGTCATCAGCTGCTTCATGCCGTCCTGCCAGTCGCTGAAATGCTGGACCACGTTCTGGTTTTCCTTCTCCACCAGCGCGAAGAACTGTTTGTCGAATTCCGCGGGCTCGATCTTCAGCTCCTTGCGGATGACCGTGGCGGTGTCGTCGTTGGCGGCGAAATCCTTGAGCATGGCCAGGGTCGTGTCCCAGCCCCACTTATCGGTGATGTAATCGCAGATGCGGCCAGCCTGGTAATAACTCACCAGGACTTGCGCCGGCATGACCGGATGAATGAAACCGCGATCTAACCCGGTAACCGGCAAAAGCGCCTTGTCCTTGATGGCGGCTATGGCTTCGGGTGACAGGCGGTCGCCCCATTCGGGCGAGACGGCGGTCTCCTCGTGCACCGCAATTCCTTCGGTGAACCAGCGCGGCACGTGCGAGCGGGTCATAGTGAGGGTGTAGACGTGGCTCATTTCGTGCCACATGGTCGAGGCCCAATGAAAACTGCCCGGCGGGCGGCCGGAGGGGCTGTCCATGGCGATTACCGTGCCGAAGGTGACGCCCAGCGCGCCCAGCCCGGGCATGCCCAGGGTGCGCACGGCGAAATCTTCGTGGTTGGGATAGACCTCGATTTGCACGGGGTGGTCCAGGTGGAACTTATATTTCTTGTCGTAAGTCGCGATAATCTTCAGCATCTCGGCTTCAAAATACGGATGCAGAAGGTCGGCTTCCTTCTTATTCAGTTTCAGGATTGTCCGGTCGGTTTTGAAAGTGACATAGTTCTTATAGGTATCCATCAACCGCAAGGAGTTGACGGTAGCCTTATCCTGAAACTGGTTGTCGTAGCAGAGCTTGAGTTCCTGGTAAGCTTCCTGGTTCTGGCCCAGCCGCATCAGATCGATGCCGAGCTGCGAGCGGGCGCTGTAGAGCTCGGGGTCCAGGGCAATGGCCTTGCGGTACCAGGCAATGGCTTCCTCATAGCGGCGGTTGAGCGTGAAGAAATGGCCGACGGTTTCGTAGCCGCGGGCGTCATGGGGGTCCCAGGAGGAATCTTTCTTATCCGCGAGCCAGTCCATGGTGGCGAGAATGGCGCGTGCCTGGACAGAATGCGGATCCATCGCCAGCGCCTTCTTAGCCTCCGCGGTGGCTTTGGCGTTGTCGTTGTCTTCGAGCGCGAGGCGCGCCAGCAGTTCCTGCGCTTCGACCAGCTTGGGATCGGAGGCGAGCGCGCGATGGGCCAGGTCGGCGGCTTCGGCCTCGTAATTATCGGAGGCGATCAGGGCCAGGCCGAGCAGCGCGCCGGCATCGTCTTTTTTCAGTTTGAGCGCTTCCTGGAACAAGCCGGCGGCGTCGTCCGACTGGTTATGTTCCAGGAACAGCCGCCCCCACGCGACGCGGTACTCCGCATTCCGGGGATGCTGCGCTACCAGGGCTTTGAAGACTTCGTTAGCATCCTGGTAGCGGCGCTGTTTCTGGAGGGCTTCGGCCTGCTGAAGAGTCTGCGCCGAAAGCTGAAAAACCAAGAAACTCACCACAGAGGCACAGAGAACACAGAGGTTACACGGAGAAATTCTTTTGGCTTTCTCTGTGCTTCCTCTGCGCTCTCCGCGGCTCTGTGGTGAAGAGACTCTCACTTATCCAGCGCCTCCTGCGTCCTCGCCAGTTCCAGTAGAAGCTGCATCATTTGCTGCCGGTAGAGGGCGTCGGGCATGGCGGCTTTTTGGTACTTCAGCCGGTCGATGGCCTGTTCGAGCTGCTCCTTCTTTTCGAGGAGCGGGCGCTTGGCGGGGTCGCGCGCGGCGGCGGCGTTGGCGCCCATGCGCACCAGGGGGAAGGCGGCAGCGAGTTTGCCTTCGCCGTTTTCGGCCGAGGGGTTGCGCTCGCCTTCGCCCTTGCCGGTGTCTTCCAGGACCGCGTGCTCGGTGGCCAGCCGTTTTTGCGTGTCGTAGGACTCGGCGGTCTTGCGCTCGGCATAGCGGAAAGCCTCCAGCGCGGAAACTTCGTCGTTCTTGTCGGCGTCCGCCGCGGGATCGCGCAAGGCTTCGGCCCAGTAGCGGGCGAAGACGGTGGCGTTCTTTTCCGTGCCGCTCTTGGTGGCCGAAACCACGATGCGATTGGGCCGCCGCAAAAATCCGATCGAGCCTCCGCCACAGCTCGTCATATTCACCACGAGCTGGCGCGTGGCGGGAACGCGGTCGAGCAGCGTGGCGAGCTCGGCGCCGGTGATGTCCGGGCCGGGAATGTTGAACTTGTAATCCACACCATCATAGGTGCCGTGGCCGATGAGCATCAGGACCAGAGCATCGGCCGGTTTGGCGGTCCGGGTGATTTCGGCGAAGCTCGCGCGGATCTGCTCGCGGGTGGGCGCTTCGAGCGTGATGACTTTGGAATCGCCGCCCGCGCGCTTGAGGCTCGAATCGATGTCGTCAGCCCACATCTTGAAGCGCTGGACGTAATCCGGCTCGCCGCCGAGGCCGGAGATGGTGAGGTAGAAGGTGGTGGCCGGCGCGCAGAGGGCGGCCAGCAGCAGAAGAAGAGCGGCTCTCATACCACCCCCCAACGGCGCCGCAGCAGCCATTCGGCCGCGCGAATCGCCACGGCCAACAAGAAGACGATCGGCATATCCCAGAGGTCCCGTGTCTCGCGCGTGGTGATGCCCGCCTCGGAATAGGAAATCTCGTTCGCCAGCTTAGACGCGTTCGAGGGCGTGTAGTACCGCCCGCCGGTTTCCTCGGAGAGTTTTTCCAGCAGCTCGCGGTTCTGCGAGGTGTGGAAATTTTCCGCCACACCGTCCTCGCGGCGGAAGGTGAGCACGTCCTGCCCGATCTCTTCCTGCTCGCGGCCGGCGATGATCTCAGCCACATACGTGCCCGGCGCCTCGGCGGTCCATTCGCCCGTGTAGATTCCTTCTTGAAGCGGCTGCGGCGTGAGTTCCAAGGTAGCGCTGGTGCCGTCGGGGCCCATGAAGCGCGCCTGCACCTTGGCATCGGCGACCGGCTGATATTGCTTGTCCCGCACCTCGACGCGAATGGGCACGCGCGTGTCGTCGGCCAGCACCTGCTTGGGCGTGGTCGCGGTCACCTGTCCCGGCGTGTCGGTCACGAGATAGCGGAACATCTGCTGCCAGAAGGTGGCGTGGGTTTTGTCGGTGTGATCGAGCCACATCTTCCAACGCCAGCTTCCGCCGGTGGCGAAGACCGCCGTCCGGCCGCGGCCGTAATTTTCGGTCACCAGCAACGGCATCTTGCGCTTGTCCTTAGGCGTGGAGACCAGCAGCACCGTGGCGCCCGGCTTGGGATCGCCGATTTCCTGGTAGTCGGCCATCTCCGGCATGCGCTTCCAGAGCTCGGCGCTGCGCATGGAATTGTCGTCCAGGCGGCAGAGCATGCTCTGCGCGCCCTGCGGCGTCAGTTCCTCGCCGGTGAAGTCGCGGTGGAAGGTGCCCTTGCCTTCGGGCAGTTTGGTGGGGATGAGATCGGCCAGCGGCGAGCTTTGATAGCCGCCATCGGAAAGCGACGCGCGCCCGCCGAGGAACAGCAGGCCGCCGCCGCGGCGGTCCACGAAATCGCGGATGAGCTGCTGCTGCGTGGGGGTGAAGTAACTGGCCTCCGCGCTGCCGATGATCAGACCCTGGTAGGGGAACAGATCCTCGGGCTTGGAAGGAAAGCCGTCCGGCTGGTTTTTCGGATCGACGTTCTGAAACTGGTAAAGGATCTTGTTCTGCGTGGTGCGCACCATGCTGTCGAGCTGGATATCCGGAAAATCGTCCAGCGCGCGGCGAATAAATTTGTATTCCCAGCGCGGCTCACCTTCGAAGTACAGGATGCGCGGCTTCGTGGATGAGACATTGACAAGGCGCGTGAGGCTGTTGTTGCGGGTGTTCTCCTCGCCGGGTAGCGGGTCGATCGAGACCTGGAGTGTTTTCGGGCCGGCGTCTCCGCAATTGAAAACCAGCGGTTCGGTCTGCACTTCGCCATCGCCCTTCAGGGTGACGTCCTCGGCGGCGAGCACTTTCGCGCTGTCGCGGACGGTGAGCTTGGCCCGGCTGCCGGAGAGGCCCCAATTGCGGAACGAAACCAGCGCCGTGAGGCGGGATTGCGGCAGCGCGCGCGCGGGCACGATGGCATCGGTGATTTCGAGATCGCGTCCGGGATGCTCGCGGCCGAACCCGATGGTGTGTACGGGGATGCGCTGGCGGCGGATGGCGGAGATGGTAGCGAGATCGATGCCGCCCGCGTTATCCGCGCCGTCGCTCAGCAGGACGATGGCGCCCACGGGCAGCGAAGAGGATTCCGCGAGGACGCGCTCCAGGGTGTCGCCGATGCGCGTGGCGGGCGCAGTGGCCTGGATCTGCGCGGTCTTCTGCACGCGCTCGGGTTCCTTGCCGAATTCGTAGAGGCGGACCTGGAAGCGGTCGCCCAGCGCTTTGAGGAGGCCGCCGTCGAGCACGGATTTGGCAGCGGCAATCCGCGTGCCGTTCGCGTCCGCGATGGCCATGCTCCGCGAATCGTCGACGAGCACCACCACCATGTTCTGCTGCGGACGGAGCGTGGCGACGCTTAGCGCCGGGTGCCAGAGGAGCAGCAGGATGAGCGCCACCATGGCGGTTTCGAGTACCCAGATGGCCACGGGCCGCAGGCCGCTGAGCATGCCGTGGTTGTGGCGGATATGCCAGAAGAGCAGACCGGCAGCGGCCAGGACCGCCAGGCCGAACCACCACAAGGACAGGGGTGTGAGGAAGACAAAATGACCCTTCTGGAACAACCCGGCCGGATATTTAAAAAGAAACTCGAACATGAGGCGCCGTCAACCGATCATGCGGATAGCCTATAGGACTGCCGGAAGGTGACTTCGGTTTCAGGAGGGGACATTCCCGCAGGCCCTCGTATGTGAATAAGGATAGCACGCGCGCGGGGCGACTCAGTTGCAAAGCTTCGGGCCTATGGCGCAGAGGAGCGCGACGGCATCCACGCCGATGCCAATGCGGTAGACGTCGCGATTGGCGGGCACCGCGACGATGGCGACATCGGGATCGGAGCCGCTCACGCCGGCGGGCGCGGGCGCAAGGTCAAAGGGGCCGAAATCGCGCGCGCGGCCGAGGCGCAGCGCGGCGTTGCCGAACAGGTAGATCCAGCGGAACTGCTTGATGGTCAGCGGCAGCGGATAGAAGACGTCGATTTTGCCCACGGTGCCGTGGAGACGGCCCCCGGTGACCGCTTCGTCCTGGCCGGCTGAGATGGTGTAGGTGGCGGCGGGCGGAGCGCCGCCCGGATACTGCGTGGTAAGGCGGATGCCGGCCCCCCAGGAACGATAGAACTGGAACCGAGCGGGCGGAACGAAGCCAATATAGGCGGCGCCGGCGGCCTGTGGAAAAGCTGTGGAGAACGCGGCCTGCTGGGGCGATCCGGCGGCTGGAACCTGAAAAATGGAGATGTTGGTCGCGGGGTCGGACGGGCTGCTGGCTCCGGCATAAGCAATCAAGCCGAGCCGGCGGGTGGCACCGCCGTTGAGATTCCACGACCAGGGGTGATAGTCGAGGCCGCTGGAAAATTCAACACTTTCGGCTAACTGATTGACAGGAAGTTGGAAAAGCGCCCGCGTGATACCCAGTTGGCCGACAGGCGCGGAAACCTGCTGCGGGGCGCTGGCCACTCGCACATCGCCCCACAGAGACCAGCGGAACGAAGCCAATTTGCGATCGATGAAGAAGTCGAAGAAGAAGTCTTGCTTGGACTTAGCGGCGCTGGCGCCGGCTTGCTGGAAGCCCAGAACGGCGCGGGCTTCGGTATCGGCAGCCTGGCCGTGCAGAAGACAAACCCAGAGCGGTAGAGACAAAAGAACCTTCATGGTCCCCTCCTGATGAGATAGTTCGCCGGGGAGGGGAAATCTCTCAGAAATTTCTGAGGTGGGGCGGCGGGTTGCGCGGCGTGCTAACGTAGCGGCAATCTTATGCTGCGAATTGCTATCCTCTTGGGCCTGTTGCTGAGCGTGTTGCCGGCGGCCGAGCACCCGTATCCGTACCGATGGGTCTACGTGGCCCGAAGCCTGCACACCGACCGCGATCTGGATGAGATCGGCGATATCGCGCGCGTGGCTTCGGCGCACGGGTTGAATGGACTGGTGCTGGCGGGCGGGCTCGATCGCATCGAACAGCAGCCGCCGGAGTATATCGAGCGTGTGCGCAAGGTGAAGGAAATCTGCGGCCAATTCCACCTGGAGCTAATTCCGCTGATCTTCTCGGCGGGTTACGGCAGCGGCATTTTGAGTTTCCACAAGAACCTGGCTGAGGGCCTCCCGGTTGTCGGCCAGCCCTTCGTCGTCCACCACGGAGAAGCGCGCGTCGAACCCGATCCCGCGGTGCGTGTGGCGAATGGCGGTTTGGAGGACTATTCGGGGAATCGCGTCCGCGGGTTTCAACTCGAGGATGAGCCGGGGACGATTGCGTTTGTCGATACGACGGTGGCCCATGGGGGCAAAGTTTCCCTGCGCTTCGAGAACTTCACCGCCAACCCCCATGGCCTCGGCAGGCTGATGCAGGAAATCGCGGTGCGGCCGCACCGGCTCTATCGCTTCACCTGCTGGGTGAAGACCGAAAAACTGGCGCCCGCGGAGCGGCTCTCGATTCAGTTGGTGCTCAACGGCCGCACTATCCCTCTGGTGAGTACCAATCCCGGCTCGACCGCGGATTGGCGCAAACTGGAAGCGGGTTTCAACAGTCTGGACGCGTCCCGCGTGCGCGTTTTCACGGGCATCTGGGGCGGCAAGAGCGGCAGGTTCTGGCTCGACGATCTGGCGATTGAAGAGATCGGCCTTACGAACGTGCTGCGGCGTGCGGGCACGCCGGTTACCGTTCGCGACGCGGAAACGAATGTCACGTACGAGGAAGGCCGCGATTACGCGCCTATCCGTGACAGCGCGCTGAATTTCCGTTTCGACCACGAAGGCCCGGCAATTCGGGTACTCGGCGGAGGCCGCATTCGCGAAGGCCAGCGGTTGCTGGTGGACTATTACCACGGGATGGCTCTCCACAAAGGACAGGTAAGCCTCTGCATGTCCGAGCCCAAGGTCTACCAGATCTGGCGCGAGCAAGCCCGCCGGATACAGGAACTGCTGGCGCCGAACAAATACCTGCTCAGCATGGACGAGATTCGCGCCGGTGGATCGGACCTCGCCTGCAAGCAGCGGCACCTGACGATGGGTGAGATCCTGGGCGACTGCCTCACGCAGCAATTCCGGATGCTGCGGGCGTTCAACCCGCGGGCGGAAGTCTGGACGTGGTCGGACATGCTCGATCCGAATCACAATGCCCACGGGAACTATTTTCTGGTGGATGGCGATTTCACAGGGTCATGGGAACACATTCCGCGCGCGATGCGGATCATGTGCTGGTACTTCGCGAAACGCACCGAGAGCCTCGATTTCTTTTCAAAGCTCGGATTCACGACCGCTGCCGGCGCATACTACGACGGCGACAATCTGGATAACCCGAAGGGGTGGATGGAAGCGCTGGAGCACACGCCGGGCGCCGTGGGGATCATGTACACGACGTGGCGGAACAAGTACGCGCTGCTGGCCGGGTTCGGCGACCTGGTATCGTCGGGCCGTTAACGGCTTCACGCGGTCGGAACGCGGACCGGCATGGTGCGGACGCGCTTGCCGGTGGCGTCGAAGACCGCGTTGGCGACAGCCGGCGCGATGGCGACGATGGGAGTTTCGCCGCCTCCGGCCGGCACCAGGTCCTTGCGATCGAGCAGAATGACTTCCAGCTTCGGCATATCCTGGAAGCGCGGGACGCGGTATTTGGCGAAACTGCCGTTCAGCAGCCGCCCATCTTTGAAGCGGATTTCCTCCCGCAGCACCGCGCCGAGGCCCATTCCGATGGCGCCTTGAACCTGGGCCTTCATGTTCGCGGGATTCAGGATGGCGCCGCATTCGAACGCTTCGACCACTTCGATCACCCGCGGTGAGCCGGTCTGGCGGTCCACTTCCACCTCGCAGCAGGCGGCCACGACGGAGTTCTTTTCCGTTCCGCAGGCCAAGCCGATGCCTCTGCTAGGTTGCCGTTTGTCCTTGCGCCGTTCCTTCCAGCCGAACTTACCGGCGGCCGCTTGCAAGACGTTTTTGATGCGGTCGTTATCGAGATGCGCCAGGCGGAATTCCAGGGGATCCTGTCCGGCGGCGTGCGCCAACTCGTCGGTGAACGCCTCGCGCGCGAAATTGTTGGCCGTGGCGGCGAGCACGCGGTACGAGCCGATCCGCAAGGGCGAATCCGAGGGGACGTATCTCACCCGAACATTGGGGATGCGGTAGGGCGTGTCGATGGCGGCGGCCCCGGAATTGTAATTGACGAAGTCCCAGGAGGAGATCACGTGGTTTCCGTCGAGGCCGGCCTCGACTTCGATCAGCGCGGCGGGGCGGAAATAGGCCCACATGAACTCTTCGGCGCGCGTCCAGTGGACGGCCACCGGGCAGCCGGCCTCTTTTGCGAGGCGCGCCGCTTCCAGGGCGGCTTCCCCGGTGTGTTTGCCGCCGAATCCGCCGCCGAAATGCGGCGCCACCACCCGCACCTTGTCTGTGCCGAGGCCGAAGGCCGCCGCCAATGCCTGGCGGACGCCCAGCGGGTTGCTCGTGCCGGTCCAGACGGTGAGCCGGCCGTTCTGCCACTCGGCCACGGCGGCGCGCGGCTCCATGGGAGCGTGCTGGATATAAGCAACCTGGTATGTTGCCTTCAAGCGTACGCCGGCCTCGGCCAGGCCGCGGGCGACCGAGCCGCGCTCTCGCGCCGGGGTCCGATCCTCCCGGCTGGCGTGTTGCTTCAGGTATTCGAACAGGCCATCGCTCGACGGCTGCTCGACGGTCTTCCAGCGGGCGGTAGATGAAATCGCCTCCAGCGCCTTCCGCGCGGCATAACTGGTCGGCGCGGCGCAGCCCACGAATTCGCCCTCGCGCACCGTTTTCACACCCGGCAACTTCTGCGCCGGCCCGAGGTCCACGCTCTCCAGGGTTGCGCCGTAAGCCGGCGGCCGCAGCACCCGACCGTAAAGCATGCCAGGGCGGACGATGTCACTGGGGAAAAGGTGCGCGCCGGTCACCAGATCGCGCGCATCCAAGCGCACCTGGGGCTTGCCCAGGGTCTGCCAATCCTTCGCCGGGGTCACCTCCGTCCCTTCCGGCAAAGCATCTTTGTAGGCAGCGGCGATCTCCGGCGAGCGGGCGAGATCGGCGTAGCCGTAGGTGCGCCCGCCATGCGCCACGGCGCCGTCGCGCACCTCCAGGGCGGCCGCTTCGACTCCGAATTTCCGGCTGGCCCCCATCAACAGCAAACTGCGCGCCGCGGCGGCCGCGCGGTGCACCTGGGGGACCGTGCGCGGTGTCGTGCTACTGCCGGCGGTGATGCCGTCATTGGGCGTGCGGTCCGTGTCCGCCATGACTATGCGAATCCGCCCGACCGGGACGCGCAGTTCTTCGGCCGCCACCATGGCCAGTTCCGTGAGCGCACCCTGGCCCTCCTCGACTTTGCCGCTCAGGACAGCGATAAAGCCGTCTTCGCCGATGTGCAGGCGGGCGCCCAGGCTGGCCGCGCCGCCGCCGCGCTGTGCTTCCGAAGCGAGCGGCGCCGCGACGATGAGGAGCCCGGTGCCGGCGAGTTCGAAAAACTCCCTGCGGTTGAAAGCCGGCATGGCTAAGCCTTCTTTCCCGCGGCTGCCGCCGCGCGCCGGACCGCCGCGTGGATCCGATGGTAATCGTTGCAGCGGCACACATTGCCATTGAGGCCCTGGACGATTTGCGCGTCCGTGGGATGGGGATGCGCCCCGAGCAGCGCCACCGCCCGCAGGATCATACCGGGCGTGCAGTAGCCGCACTGCATGGCGCCCTCGTCGAGAAAGGCCTGTTGGACCGGGTGCAGCGCTCCATCGCGCGCCAAGCCTTCGATCGTGACCACCTCGTGGCCATGCGCCGCTTGCGCGGGCGTGAGGCACCCGAGGACCGGCTGGCCATCCAGCAACACCGTGCAGGCGCCGCACTGGCCTTCGCCGCAGCCGTATTTGGTGCCGGTCAGCCCGAGGTCCTCGCGCAGGACTTCCAACAGGGGCCGATCGGGCTCGGTTTCCACGTCGCGCGTTTTTCCATTTACCGTGAACCGGATGGTTGCCATGGCGCACCTCCCGCGGCCATATCACATCACAGTTGTACCTCTTATTGTCCGGGATGGAAAGCCGGCGTCGCCGAATCAGGCCTTGAGCTTCTTCAGATAGGCGACGCTCTCGACCGTCAGATTCCAAGGCAGCTCGACGAAGTAATTCTTTACTCCGCCGGTCTTCGCCGCGCCGAAGATTTTCTTCCAGTTGAGGCTGTCCTTACCCACGGCCAGCTCCGGAGCGCGCTCGCCGGCAGGCGCGTTGAGATCCACGCCTTGCAGGTGCATGGAAAGGAAGCGGCCCGGGTACTTGTTGAAGTACATTACCGGATCGCCGACCGCGCGCATGGAGGACATCTGGAATTGCATCTTGACCAGCTTCGGGTCGAGCAGTTCCAGCAGGACCTGGTAGACTACGCGGCCATCCTCCGCCTTGGCCATTTCGAAGCGCTCGTCATGCAGGAACGCCTGGATGCCTGCCTGGGCGGTCTGTTCGCCGATTTTGTTGTATTCATCGGCCAGGCGCTTGATGGTGTCCATGGCGGCCACGCCGTTGGGCGCCGGGCCATTCAGGCTGGCTGTGCCCATCTGCGTGAGGCCCAGATCATGCGCCCAGGCAATCGACTGCGGAAGCTTGTTGCGCAATTCCGGCAGCCCGAAATGCGAACTCGGGGACTTCAGGCCGTGGTCGGCGATCACCTTGGCGGTCTGCTTCCCGTCCGCCAGGCTGGCGAACTCGCGGTAGCCCGGCGAGCACATCTCGATCTGCCCGATGCCCAGCTTCTTCATATCCGCGCAGAGGCCGGCGAAATCGCCGTCTTTGATCCGCTGGCGATGGGGATAGGTCTGGCTGCCGATCGGCAGCCCGAGCGGATTGGCATCGGCCTGCCGCTCCGCGGCGAGGAGTCCGGCGATGGCCGCACCCGCCGAATTCCGGAAAAACCCGCGTCTCGATAGGGAGGACATAACGCTTCCGATTCTATCCGAACGCACCCCTGCGTGACCAGGGTGCTGAGCCTCGCTCAATTGCGGGCGTAAAAGCTTTTGAGTAACTCCAGGCGTGGAGTGTCGGGCTTGCGCGCGGTATCGCTCCTGTCGAAGTTGCCGCGTTCGGCGTCCCAGCCTTCCCACTCGCGCCAGGCGTGATAAGCCCAACTCCAGCCATGCTCTTCGCAGACCTCGATGACATCGCGGAGATACCGGTTGGCATCCTCGCCGCGCCAGCGCGGAGCACTGAACTCGCCGATGAATATGGGCACGTGGTAGCGGCGCTGGAACTCGACCACGGGCTCCAGCGTCTGCGCGACCGTATCCCGATTCCACTCGCGCCCGGCAATTACACCGGGATACGAAACGGGCTCCGGCCGTCCCTGCACACCCTGGTGGGTGAACTGATGCGGCTCGTACATGTGCGGGCTGTACACTACGTTCCCATCCAGCGGCGCTTCGAGATAGGCCATTCCCTGCAAGCGGTTGCGCATGCGGCGGTCCTTGCCGAGGATGACCGGCGGCTCGATGACGATGGTGTGCACGGTATCGGCAGCGCGGATGGTCTTGACCAGTTTACGCACCAGGAGGTTCCAATCGGCGGGTGTGCCGGCAGCGCCGCCGTTGGGCAGTGCCGGTTCGTTCAGCAGGTCATAGCCGGCGATCACATCGCCGCGGCCGGCATAGTGCTGCGCGAGGTGCTGCCACAGGCGCAGCAGATGACCGTGCATGGCAAAATCCTTCCAGAGCGCGTCGTCCGGCCGGGTTGTAGTGGTGACCCCGGTCCCGGGCGTGGTGTGAGGATCGATCACCACCCGAACCTTGTACTTCTCGCAGTAACCGATGAGGTTATCGAGCAGGCGGAGGTTCGCTTCGTTGATGCCGTAGGGCGGCTGCTTGTCCATGAGCGGGCGCGAATTGCATGTGACGCGCAGCAGGTTGCCGCCGGTGGCGGCGAAGGCGCGCACGTCCTGTTCGCTGATGGTGGGCGGGGTGTCGGCGCCGCGATATGGCCCCCACCCGCGATCTCCGGCGCGCGCGGGTGACAGCGCGCACGCCGCTACGGTGAGCAGGCACAGGAAATTCCGCATCACCCCAATTTATCCTGAAGCGGACGGCGGGAGCGTGGTTACGGCGCAATCCCGGCAGATATCCGCGCCCTGGCCGATCGGGCTTTCGCTCTGCTGAAGGCTGACCCGCATCATCCGTCTTTACGTGTCACTTACGCCGGGCGTGTGAAATAATGGAAGCGAGAGCGGGGCTATGGTGTCCAGTTTTCGGAAGACGGCCACAGTTATCGCGTTTCCGGCCATATTAGCCGTGACCGTTTGTTCCTTGGTCCCATGCCCCAGAGCTCTCGCGTTGCAGGGGGAGGCCGTAGTCACACCGCGGTTCGACGCGGCATCTCTGAAGTTGGCTGCTGATCAGAATATCATCGGGAATCGGCCGGAGCGATCGATCGGACGATTCAGATGGAATACCGACCTCTTGCACATGCTTTCCTACGCCTACCACATGGAAGGGTGGCGGATCTCCGACACGCCCGGGCTGGACAAAGTCTACACGGTTGAGGCTACTACACCTCCGAACACCACCCAGAATCAAGTGCGACTGATGCTGCAAAATCTCCTGACCGAGCGGTTCCATCTGGAGGTCCACCGTGCAACAAGAGACGTTGCCGAGGGGTATTCCCTGACCACGGGGAAAGGCGGTCCCAGGCTTCGGCAGGCAAAGCCGCCAGTGCCGGAAAAGGAGTCCGCCGAATTGGATGACGGATACGTAGTCGGCACACTTCCAGCGGAGGACACCATTCTTCTCCGGGGCCATAACGCCTCAATGGGACAGCTTACGGAATTCCTACAGAGAGACCTCGGGACATCCGTTCGCGACCAGACGAACCTGAACGGAAGGTTTGATTTCGAGTTGACCTGCAGATGGGACGGTTCGCACTCCCCGAATCTTTGGGCGAGTTGCCTCAAGAGCGCTGGACTGGTGATTCGGAAATACAAGGGTCTAGTCCGAAGTTCCGAAGGAATCTGGGCAGTACTCCACTG
>JAJYLS010000397.1:0-816 GCA_021787555.1 Acidobacteriota bacterium
GACGTTCAACATTTCCAAAATTGTCTGGCCGGAGCCGCCGGAGCTTCCCCGGATCGAATTCAAGGCGGCCCTGATGGGCCAGAAAATTGACTGGGCTGAGTTGAAAACCAAGAAAAAACCGAAACGGTCGTGGATGGATATTCTGGCAGGAGGGCAACCGGACCAGCAAATCAAGAATGTGTCGAAGAAAATAGGTTATCAGCTGAGGCGGCCGTACGGGGTGACCGTCGATTCCGCAGGAAATATTTATGTTGCGGACCAGGCTGTGGGCGCCATCTTCATTTTTCCGGAATCGCTCAAAGGCAAGGTGGAACTGATTAAAAACGGCGTCGACGCGCCCTTGCAGAGTATCAACGGTCTGGCCATCGACGACGATACGGGCCGCCTGTTCGTAACCGAGGTGCGGTCGCACCAAGTGCTGGTGTTGAACAAGCTACATCAGCCGATCGCTGAATTTGGAACGGGCGTGCTGGTATCGCCCGCGGGAATCGCGATCGACGAAATAAACCGCCTCATCTACGTCGTGGATACACAACAGGACCAGGTTCTGGTTTTTGACGCGGACAAGTACAAGCTGTTGCGCCGTATCGGCACCGCTGGAAAGAAGCACACCCTGACCAGTCCCGGCAATTTTGCGCTTCCCACGGGCGTGGCCGTGGACCAGAACGGCAACGTCTACGTGACGGATACGTTGAACGATCGCGTGGAAATCTTCGACGCGGATGGAAACTTCATCAGCCAATTCGGAAGCGCGGGAGATGGCCCGGGGTATTTCGCAAGGCCCAAGGGAATCGCCATCGACCGGGATGGGCATAT
>JAJYLS010000397.1:826-4417 GCA_021787555.1 Acidobacteriota bacterium
GGTGTTCAACACGAAAGGGCAATTGCTGATCTACTTCGGCGGATTGGGATGGTACCCGGGACAGTTTCAAGCTCTTTACGGAATTGCGAGTGATGTCCGCAATAACCGGATCATTACTACCGAGCAGTTCCCCGGGCGAGTGCAGGTATTCCGCTATATCGACGACGCAGAAGCCGCTGCCATGAGAAAGCAGCGGGAGAATCCGGGCGCCGCAGCCGAAAAAACGCCGGACGCCGCGAAGGGCGTTGGAGCGGCGCCGCAGACGAAAACGCCGGCCAAAGCCGGTTCAGGGGACAAGAAAGAAGAGGCGACACATTAACGCCAGATCGATTCCGGCGTGGAGGTCCGCCTTGGCCCGGGCGGCAAAGGTTTCGTCCATTTGTGGACGGGTAGGACCGCGGAGACCGGTTATCCACGGCCGCGGAGCAGTTCACTTTCCGTAAGGAGGTGTCTTTACCACATGAGAAGACTTGCAGTTGCAATTCTCGTGATCTTGGGAGGGGCGGCAATTGCCTCCGCCCAGGTCTCGACTCCAACGAATGACGTTCTCGGAGCACACAATGTGTACGGGCGGGGTTGCATCGCATGCCACGCTCCGCACAGTGGCGCGGCCGGGAACGGCCAAACGACCAGCGCCAACAGCGGCGACCTAGCGCTATGGGGCACGAACCTCACGCCGCTCTACGGCCAGACCTTCGGATTTGGAAGTAACCCACGAGGGACCGGCCCATACCTTGTCACCATCCCCAACTATGGCACTACATCGGTGACGGTAGGTGGTGTTTCCGTCAACGGCCAGAACCTTCCCGCCACCCCAGACGGCACTTTCGTCATCGCCGCATGCCTTAGCTGCCACGACGGCAACATCGCCGTGAATGGGATGATGAAAGGTACGGCGTATGAAACGGTGACCATCAATGGGGTAACCTTCAATCCCCCGACGCTGCTCGGAAATGACGGGTCAACGCCGGGGAATTACGGGAACGATCACCCGGTGGGTCCGCAAGCTGTGGTCGGTTGCGGTGGCCCGTACAACTGGGATTGCGTCGGAAACTCGGACGGCTCGATCAGTTTCACCGGTCCCGCCTCCAGTGCGTTTCTGAACGACTACTTTGACGTCACAACCTATGGGCCGATAGCGAACCTGGTTAAGGTGCCTGGAACCACTACGGCCACCTGCCCCACGGGCGTGCCGACCGGCACGACCTGCTACGCGACCAACTCGTGGGTCACTTGCACCACGTGCCATGACCAGCACGACATGCTCTATTTCAACGCCGGCCCGACCATCGGGATCAAACCAACCCATTTCTTTGTTCGTGGTTGGTACAACCCCGGCAACACCATGACCAGCAACAGTGCGGCGCAATTCTGCCGCAGCTGCCATGGTGGCGAATCAAACGAAATGCACGGCCAGCTTGTGCCAACAACGTAGTCATTTCCAACTCCAACCCGGGGGAGGGTAATGTCCTCCCCCGGCATCTCTCACAGTTGTAGGTGGACAGTAAAAATGAGACCTGTGAACGGGATACAGAATGGGCACGGCCCGGTGTGTAAGGAGTGATAGACATGAGAATACGAGCGGCGAGTCTAACGGTTGTGGTCCTTGTGCTACTCGTGGGCGTCGCACCGGTGTGGGCGCAGAAGCCCAACCCCTCCCATACCAGGAGCGATGCCAATAAAGCATTCACAGGCAGCGCCAGTATCGTGCCGACGGGGCGCACGGTAGCGCTGGTCAATGGCGCAGCGCTGACGGACCGCGACCTTCTGCGTGAAATGTTCGCCATCTTTCCGTATGCCCGGCAACACAATGGATCGTTTCCCAAAGCCATGGAGCCGGATATTCGCCGTGGCGCGCTGAAGATGATCGAGTTTGAAGAGCTGGTCTATCAGGATGCGGTGCGGCGGAAGATGACCGTCTCCCCGGCGCGGCTCAACAATGCGGAAGCTGAATTTCGCCAGCAGTTCCCGAACCGGCAGATGTACCAAACGTATTTGAAGACCGAGTGCAAAGGATCGCCGCGAATTCTTCGTGGGAAGATCCGGCGCGCCCTGCTCATAGAGGATCTGCTGAAGATCGAGATAACGGACAAAGCCGCGGTTTCCGTCGCTCAGGCCAAGGCCTGGTATGAGAAGCATCCGCAAGAATTTCGCATGCCGGAATCCTACGCCGTCCAGACGATTTCCGCGATGGCACCGGCCAAAGCGACTCCGGCACAGCTGGAAGCAGCCCGCCAGCGCGCCGAGAGCGATCTCGTCCGCGCCAGAGCGACCAAGAACTACGAGCAATTCGGGCTGCTCGCGCAGTCCATTTCCGAAGACGATTACCGCGTGATGATGGGCGATCACGGTATGGTGGACGCGGCAAAGCTGCCGGCGCAAATCCTGGCCGCGGTGCGGAAGATGCAGCCGGGGCAGGTAAGCGGTGTCGTACAGGTGGAGCAAGTGTTCACGATCGTGCGGCTGAACAAGCATGTGCCGGCACACATGAAGACGTTCGCCGAGGTGAAGGGCGCTTTGCTGCAGCAGCTTCTGAGCCAGAACGAAGAGCGGCTGCGCGTCGAGTTGAACCGCCGGCTACGCAAGGGCGCAAAAATCGTCGAAGAACCGTGAAGGAAGAAGTAGATGGCCGGAATCCTTGGACTCAGGTCGCTGTGATGCCGAGGGGTTTCGGTGGCAAACGCTTTCGAAGGCCCGTGGCCGATATGTTGAGAAAGTACAGGCACACACTGGTCATCGTGGCCATGCTCATTCTGGCGGCAGCCGGGACCGCATCCGCGCAAGTGACGGCGGGAGATGCCAGCCTGAATCTGAGCGGCAGCTTCAGCACGGGATACTCAGGAAGCTTCGGGAATCTAGGTCCCTCCAGCCATGGAATCGGCTTCGGAGGGAATGGGGACTTATCGGGGTTTTATTTTAGCCCGCAGTTCCTGTCTTTCAATATCGCCCCTTTCTACGGCCAGTCTCGAAACAATTCCAACTATCAATCCATCACCGACAGCACGGGCGTGACGGCGAGCACGACCATCTTCGGCGGAAGCAAGTACCCTGGTTACATGAACTACAGCTACGTGTACAACAATGAAAGCAACTACCTCCTCCCGGGGATAGCCAACTACAGAACAAACGGCGACACGCGGTCGTTCGGAATCGGATGGACTGCCAATCCCACCGAGACGCTGTCCTTTTCAGCGGGCTACCAGAACGGGGACAATGATTCTTCGGTGTACGGAACCAATAACGACGTCGTGTCCCATTTCCACTCGCTGTTTGCCACCACGAGATACAGGCTGGATGGATTTCAACTGGCCGGAGGAATTCACCATTCGACGGGAGACTACACATTTCCGCAGATTCTGGCTGGCCAGAGCAGCCAAGCGAGCCAAGTGGAAAGCACCACGTACGACTTCAGTCTTTCCCGAAGCCTGAAGGAGCTAAGCACTTCCACCTGGCTAAATTACTCGAGGAACACCACGAGCTACAACGTCCCTGGATCTACGGATTCCCAGACGAGTGACGTCCTTTCCGGTGGCGTCTCCTTGAATCCGACGAAAAAGCTGAATACCAGCTTCGGTGCGGACTACAACGACA
>JAJYLS010000063.1:0-5447 GCA_021787555.1 Acidobacteriota bacterium
AACACCGTCCGAATGGGCGAGGAAACCTGCCAAATCGTCACCGCCCCCACCCCGGTTCAACAACGTGCCTTTGACCTCCTCAAGGTTTCCTGCCGAGTCTAACGTACCCAGTAGGCAACAGTTGATACCGGACCTATCCCACGAGGAGTCAGTCACTTCCTGCCCATGAACATCGGGAACTTCGGTCTAGCGGTTCAGGAACTTCTCCAAAATCTCGATCTGCTGCTCGGCCTTATTCGCGAAGTCCTTGGCTGAAGCGGCGTCGCTGGCATTGAGGGCCGCGCCGGCCCCTTGCAGATAGCTGTCCATCAGGGTGGCGGCTTGCTGCATGTCGCCCCGAAGGTTCAAGCCGCTAGCCGCCTGCGAGCGCTGCAAAGTTCCCAGGCTCGAGTGAATGCCGCCGGCCCGCGCGCTCAGCATCACGATGCGCTCGCGAATTTGCTGCAACTCGGCCCGGCTGGGCGCAGCCGGCGCTGGTGCGGGTGCCGGCGCGGGCGGCTGTGGTCGCGGTTGTGCTTCCAGTGGAGCAGGCTGCGCGATGGTCTGTGCTGGCTGCTGAGCCGCCGGCTGGGGCTGCGGCTGCATTTGGGCGTGATGTGGCGCGAGCGGCTTTTTGACCGCCGGCTGCGTCACCGCGGGCGGCGGCGCACTAGGAAGTTGCCCCACCGGAGCCTGCGCTGCCGGCTGCTGACCCGGCGTCAGTGCAGGAGCCGGTGCGGATGTCGGTGCAACCGTCGCGGGAGTCACCGCGGCCGGCGGCGGAGTTGCCGCAGCCGGCGCGGCTCGCGTGCCCTTCCGCGGCCCGAATTGGATGAAACCCACAATCGCCAGTGCGGCCGCCAGTCCGCCGAGGGCCATCCATACCCCCCGTTTGCTGCCGCGCGATGCCGGCCGCGGAGTCGCCGCCACTGGAGCCGCCGCTGCCACTGCGACCGGAGCCGCCGCTGCCACCGGGGCTTCCGCTGCCGCCGGGAAAATGCTCCCCAGCGCGTTGCGGAAAGCCGCGGCGGTCTGGAAGCGCGTCTCGGGGGCCTTCGCCACGCCGATCAGGATGGCGTCATTCAGCGCTTGCGGCAGCCGCGGATCGATCTTCAGGGGCGGAACCGGCTCTTTCTCCAGGTGCGCCGACATGATCGCGAACTGGCTGTCGCCATCGAACGGCCGCTTCCCTGTTACCAACTCGTAAAGCGAAACCCCCACCGAATACAGATCCGCGCGCGGGTCCAGCGTGGTCGCACCGCGGATCTGCTCCGGCGACATGTAATACAGCGAGCCCAAGGTGGTGCCGGTCATGGTCAGCCGCTGGTCGGTTGCTCCCTTGGCGATCCCGAAGTCCATCAGCTTGACCACGCCGGCGGGCGTTAGCATCATGTTGGCCGGCTTGATGTCGCGATGGACCACGTCGCGCGCATGTGCGTAATCCAGCGCAGCCAGCACCTGGCTGATGTAGTCCACCGCCTCCCGTACAGGCAGCGGCCCATCCTTCAGCTTCTGGTCAAGCGTGATGCCTTCGACGAACTCCATCAGCATCAAGAGCTGGTTCTGTACCCGCACGGCAGTGTGCAGGGCGGCGATGTTGGGGTGCTCCAGGCTGGCCTGGAGCTTGATTTCACGCAGGAAGCGGTCGGCCAGTTCGGGCTGGGTGGCGAGGTCCGGGAGTAGCACCTTCATCGCCTCGATGCGGTCGGAAATCACGTTCCGCACCTTGTACACCTTACCCATCCCGCCCGCGCCCAGAATCGCCACGACCTGGTAATCGCCAATGGCGGAGCCGGCTTCAATGTCCATAAGAACCTACTGATTGGTAACGGCGTCCCCGACCTTCGCCGGTACCGACCCGCTCAATTTGCCAACCGAGGAATCGGCTTCCACTTCGGTGATCTTGATGGTGCCCACCGGATTCTCGATCCGCCGGATCACTTTCCCGGTAGCCGGATCGCGCACCTCCCGCACCATGCGTTTCACCGCGAGTTGGTCGCCCACCTTCACCCCGGCCTTCGACCCGACATTCACAACAATCGTTCCGTCCGGGGAAACGTCGGCCACCAGCCCGCTGATGTTGACCACCACCGTCGGCATGCTGGCCGCTTTTGCCTCGAGGCCCGCAGCCAGCTCAGTAACCGCTTTGTTCGTGGCCTCGCCCAGGATCGTGGCGCCGAAATTCGAGCTGCGCATATCCACCGCGCCCCCGCCCAATCCGGCACTGCTGCCTCCCGCGCCGAGCAGTCCGGTGCCCGATCGCGAAGATACGCCGTGCCCCTGAGCACTCGCCAGGATCTCGGCCGTGCTCGTGTCGATCATCCGTCCGGTAATTTGCACCACGGCGTTGGCTTTCGATTTGCGCAGACCGCCGATGCCGAACCTCGAGGACACCCCGCCGAGCGCGCCTCCACCCACGCTGGTACTCTTGTCATCCCGCCCAAACTGCGTGATGCTGCCGATGATAATCGCATCCACGCCCAAAACCTTCCCGATCTTCGCGGCACTCGCGGGATCCGCGCGGTCGCTGTTCGAGAAGTTCTGCTCGGCAATGATCTTGTCCAGTTCCTTGCGCTCGATCACGGAATATACGCCGTCCGAGACCAGCTTATCCACCAGCATGTCGGCAATGCCCTTGCCGATGTCCTGGTCGGTCCCGAAGATCGCAGCCACGCCGCTCTGTACCGTCGCGTAATCGAAGTTCATGACCGCGACGCGCTTCTTCTGCTGTGCCTGGCCGCTTACCGCAAGCGTGGCGAGCAGCAACCCCACCGTTATTTTATGCATCATAAAAGGCTCCGTTCTCCGGCTGTTGGCCGGGACTGATTATAGCGCAGAATAGTACCAGGCGGCACTCACACCGGAAAACCCCGGGAAGTGCGAAAGTCAGCTTAGCAGAATCCTCCACTTTGGCTATGAACTCCAGGAAGTCGCGCACATACCAGAACTTGATCGGAATGTGCTAGGGGGCTGTTGTTCTGCCCGCAGCCGGATGCCGGGAGGTGACATGGCTGGTGCGTCCCTGGCTATCAACATCAACTCCAAAACGCCGTGCAACGACCTCCAGATCCTCCATGCGCCAGTTGCGCGGGTTTCTTCGCATCCGCCGCCTGGCCGTGTCACGACAAGAAACCCGGATTTCAAACTGACCCACTGCCAAGGAGGCGAACGGCGATTCTCTGGAGCCGTGCGGCCAGAGGATTGTCGAGGAATGTCCAGGCGATGAGGCGCAAGAGAGCGGGGATGCGGAAGTCGGGGTCGGATGCGCGCCGCCGGGCGAGCAAGTCCTTGAGCATGCCGTGCGGATCGGCGCGAACTTCGTCGAGCATGGCGGTCTGCTGTACGCAGGAGATGCCGCAAAAGGGAGCGCATGCCTTGTCGAGGGCGTATTGCCGGTCGACATCCTCGCGGGTATAGTCAGCCAAGGGAATGCCGGGGTGACCGCGCTGCTGCGAGCACCAATGGACGAGTCCATCCTCGCAGATGTACAGAAAGCGCGCTCCCGCACGGCAGTGCCACTCGTTGGCCAGGCCGCGGACGAGGTTTTCCTGAAAGCGGTCGTAATGCGCGAAGGAAAAGACGCCATTCTCCAGGCGGCGGATCTGGCGATAGACACTGGCCTGATCTTCAGGGAGGGCGCGGCTCTGGCCGGCGCCGTCATGCGCAATCCCTACGGTGCTGTGGAAACCGAGCGCGCGTGCGCGGCGGGCGATGGCGAGCGCATCTTCGGGATGGCGGACGCCGATGCCCAAGACGGAGTTGATGGTGACGGAGAAGCGGGACTCGCTCGCGAGCCATTCGAGCTTCCGTTCGAGGACGCCCAGCGACTTCAAAGAGACGTCGTCGGGCCGCACGTTGTCGATGCTGATCTGGAGGTAATCGAGGCCGCAGTCATTGAGCGCACGGATGCGGGCGGGGGACAAAAGATAGCCGTTGCTGATGAGCGTGGCGAGAACGCCGTGCGAGCGAATGCGGCGGACGATGTCGTCGAGTCCGGGGTGGAGCAGGGGCTCGCCTCCGCTGATGGTGATCACCGATACGCCGAGGGCCGCGAGCCGGTCGATGCGGGCGAGCATTTCCGGAAGGGGGACGGGATCGGAGGAGTGGTCGAACTCGTTGCAATAGGTGCAGGCCAGGTTGCAGCGGCGAATGGGCACAATCTGGGCGACGATGGGCTGCGTGCGGTGCTGCATGGCACGCGCGAACATCTTCACCTCGCGGCGGCGGCGATTGACGGCACGGGCCTTGGTGCGCAGCACATGGGAAATGAGCATCCTGAGCCCATGGTACAGTAGGCGGGGATTGGGGGTTGGGGGTTAGGGGGGGTTAGGGGTCAGGCGAGCGCCGCTTTTACCTTCTCGGCGATTTGGGTGGAACTGAAGGGCTTCTGGAGGAAACCGGAAACGCGTTGGCCGGCAAACATGCGCATGGTGTCCGCCTCGCTGTAGCCGGAAGAGATGACGACCCTGGCGCCGGAGCGGATCTTGCGGAGCTCCGGCAAGGCATCTACTCCGCCCATTCCAGGCATGCTCAGGTCGAGGACCACCAGCGAGATCTCGCCGGGGTGGCGCTTGAAAAAATCGATGGCCGCCGGGGCGCCATCCGCCAGCAGAACCTGGTAGCCGTAGCGTTCGAGGACCTTCTTCGCGGTCGCGCGCACCACTTCTTCATCGTCCACGATCAGGATGGTTTCGGTCCCGCCGAAAGCCGCGTCGGACGGCGGGTCAGGCGAGGCCGCGGCCGCCGCTTCCGCCGCGGGAAACAGGATCCGGAAGCAACTGCCTTTGCCGGGCGCACTGCTGACGGCGATGGCTCCCTTGTGCCCGCGAATAATGCCCGCGACCGCGGCGAGACCGAGGCCGCGTCCGGTGAACTTGGTGGTGAAGAACGGATCGAAAATCCTGGCCTTGGTGGCTTGGTCCATGCCGCAGCCGGTGTCGCGGACTTCAAGGTAAACGTAGTTGCCCGGGCGGAGCTCGGCAAGCGCGGAATCGTTCTGGAGGCAGGCGCCATCGACTGCCTGAACTCCGGTTTGCACCGCGATCAGGCCGCCATGGTTGTCCATGGCCTCAGCGGCATTGAGCACGAGATTCATGAAAGCCTGCTGCACCTGGCCGCGGTCCGCTTCGATGAACGGCAAACCCGGCTGGAGCTCGAAGCGGAGCGCGATTTTTTTGGAAATGGAAGGCTGCACCAGCTCGCTCATGGCGGGGATGAGAGCGGAGAGATCCAACGGCTCGACAACGAAGCGCCCTTTGCCCGCGTACGCCAGCATCTGGCGCGTCAGTTGCGCGAGCTGCTCGCCGGTGGCAAGGACCCGTTGGAGCAGATCGACGCCGTGGTGACCGGGAGGAAGCATGTCCTGAACCAGGCTGGCATTGCCGATGACACCGACCAGGAGGTTGTTGAAGTCGTGGGCAATGCCGCCCGCCAGCAATCCGATACTTTCGAGCTTCTGTGCCTGGAAG
>JAJYLS010000063.1:5457-21819 GCA_021787555.1 Acidobacteriota bacterium
AGAGGCGATCCTCGGCTTTCTTGCGCTCGGTGATATCGGTGATCAGAGCCATGGCCCAACGCAATCCACCGTGCTCGACGCAGCTCAGCGCGACCTCCAAAGGAAATTCGCTGCCCGCTTTTGTAAGCCCGTGAAGATCGAGGCCGAGGCCCATTACCCTGGTGTGCGGCTGCGCAAAATAGTGCCGGAGATGGGCGGCATGCGCCGCACGGTAACGCTCGGGGAGCAGGAAGTCCAAATTCCGCCCGAGCAATTCGTCGCGAGCGTATCCGAACATCTGTTCGGTCTGGGCGTTTACGAGAACGATGCGTCCGGTGTGGTCGACCGCGACGACGCCCTGCGAGGCGGATTCGAGCAAGGCACGGAACCGGCTTTCGCTTTCCGCGAGCGCCTTCTGCGCGGTAGTGGCCTCGCTGAACAATAAGCGGTAGCGCTCTTCGGAGCGGCGGAGATCTTCCTCGGTTCTGCGCTGCTCGCTGATGTCGGTATTCGTGCCGAACCAACGGATCACCCGGCCGTCGCGGTCCCGGACCGGCACCACCCGCGTGAGGAACGGACGATAGATGCCGTCGGCGCCGCGCAGCGGGAACACCATATCGAACGGCTTTCCGGTGGCGACGGAACCCTTCCATTCTTGCAAGACTTCCGGCAGGACCTCGGGGTCGTGCACCGACTGCCATCCCCATCCTTCCATCTGTTCGGGCGTGGTGCCGGTGTACTCGTACCAGCGCTCGCTATACCAGACGGTCGAGCCCTCGGCATTGGCTATCCAACATAACTGCGGAATCGAATTGGCCAGGTTGCGGAACTGGCGTTCGCTTTCGCGCAGGGCATCCTGCGCGCGGCGCCTTTCCGTGACGTCGTGTAAAACGAGCACGACACCCGCGGTCTTCCCGTCGCTGTCACGGATGGGCGCGGCGCTGTCCTCGACGGGGACTTCGCGGCCATCCCGGGTGCAGAGGACGGTGTGATTCGCCAGACGAATGATACGCCCTTCCCGCAGCACGCGCGCGACAACATCGTCGGCCTTTTCGCGGGTCTTCTCGTTGACGATGCGAAACACATTGCTAATCGGCTGACCCAGGGCCTCGGTTTCCGGCCAGCCTGTCAGCTTGGCCCCCACGGGATTGATGAACGTGATTCTTCCTGTGACGTCGGTGGCCAGGACAGCGTCGCCGATACTGGTGAGAGTGACCTGGAGGACTTCGCGCTGATGGCGTAGCTGCTCTTCGGCCTGGTTGCGTCCGATGGCGTAGCGGATGGCGCGGGCGATCTGGGGCCCGTCGGCGCGTCCCTTGACCAGATAGTCCTGGACGCCTTCCTGGATTGCGGCAAGGCCGATGCCTTCGTCGTCAAAGCCGGTTAGAACGAGGATCGGCACGCGGGGCGCGGCCTGGCGGGCGCGGCGGTAGGTATCCGGCCCGGAGCTGTCGGGCAGCGACAGATCCAGCAGCACCACATCGAAAGCCTGGCTGCCGAGACAGGCCAGAGCGTTATCGAGGCGCTCCACCCAGGTGAATTGAAAGCGTCCATCGCCGGCTTGATTCAAGGTGTGTTGCAGCACGTCGGCATCGGACGGGCTGTCTTCCACCAGCAAAACGCTAATTGTTTCGGCTGCCCGCGGCATCCATTGATTTCGTTCACTCATCACTTCGCTGCCGTTACCGTGTTCTTGAGCCCCTCGGGCAGGGTAAAGCTGAACCGGCTGCCCTTGCCCGGCTGGCTCTCGACCCAGATCTTTCCATCGTGGCGCTCGACCAGACGCCGGGTGATGGCCAACCCCAGGCCACTGCCGTCCTGGGCTTGAGTGGGTCCCGCGACCTGGTGAAATTCGTCGAAAATCGCTTCCTGCTCCTCGATCGGGATGCCCACGCCTGTGTCACAGATTGAAATGCAGATATCCCGGTCCTGCCGGGCGGACTCGATTCGTATCTTGCCTCCCTCGGGAGTGAACTTCACTGCGTTGCTGAGCAGGTTGTAAAGGATCTGCTTGACGCGGACGCGGTCGGCATGCACCGCCACATCCGGTCCGACCAGGCTGACGATCTCGATATTCTTGATGCCGGACAGAGGATTCACGATGGACAAAACTTCGGCCAGCGCTTCGGCCACGCCGAACGCTTCCCAGCGAAGTTCCATGCGTCCGGCCTCGATTTTCAATAAGTCGAGGATGTCGTCGATGAGGGCCAGGAGGTGCTGCGCCCCCGTCTGAATGTTGCCCACGAAGCGCTTGTACTTGGGATGGAGGGGTCCCACGCTCTCTTCGGCCAGCAGGTCCGAGAAACCGATGATGGCATTCAGCGGCGTCCTCAGCTCGTGGCTCACGCGGGCCAGAAACTCGCTCTTCATCTGGCTGGCGCGGGCCAACTCCCGGTTGGCGACGCGCAGCCGCTCTCCACTGGCGCGGACGGCGGCCTCGGCCCGCTTCCGCAGGAGCGCCTGCACGACAACGCAGGCCAGGGTTTCCATGGCTTCCAGGTCTTGCGCGCGGTAGCCGCCCTGGCGATTGCCGATGGCGATCATGCCGAGGACTCGGCCGTCCTGCTTTAAGGGCACGCCCAGGAAAGCGTTGAGCGGCGGGTGGCCGTTGGGAAGGCCGATACTGTCGGGATGGGATCGCGGATCGTTGGTGAAGAAACCTTTGCCGTCCAAAATGACGTGGCCGTAGAGGCCATGGATGTGGAACACGCCGGGCAGATCGGCGCGGCCGGAGCCCCCGATGTGGCAGGCCTCCCAGCCGGGGTCGCTGATGGCGATGTGGGCCAGGCGCCCGGCACTGTCGATCTCGGCGAGGAAGCCGAACCTGCTTCCGGTGATGTCTTCCGCCGCTTGCAGACAGATGCGGCCCAAGTCCTGCTCGGAGTCGCAGGTTAGCGCCTCGGTGAGAATACGGTTGACGCCCTCGAGGATGGCGTTCTGGTGCCGGATTCGCTCCTCGGCCTGCTTCAGCGCGGTGATATCGCGGGCCACGTGGACCGCTCCCACGAGCTGGCCATGCTCGTTGCGAAGCGGCGTGGTGCTGATCAGGAAATCGCCTCCGAGGCGGCCTTCGTGCACTTCAGCGACGTGCTCCTGCCCGTCTTGGAGCGTGCGGGTGTGGGGGCAGGATTCCGGCGGCCGGTCCGTCCCATGCATGCAACTGAAACACTTCAATCCAACGACGTGCGTGGGCGTGTCGTGGAGGCGCGCCGCCATCGCCTGGTTGGCGCGCAAGATCCGATAGCGATCGTCGAGGATTGCGATCAGGTCCGGCACGCTGTCGAAGGTTCGCTCCCATTCCTCTTTGGCCTGGAGCAGGGCGTTCTCGGCGCGAAACCTGGCCACAGCCACGGCAAGCTGGGCCGCCAGACGCTCCCACACGGCGATACTTTCGCGCGAGAAAACGCCTCTCCGCCGGCTGTTCAGTTGCAGCAGCCCCAACCGGGCATCGCCCACGCGCAGGGGAATCAATGCTACGGATTCGTATCCCTCGCCATTGCAACGATTGCGCGTGCGCGCCTGGCGGTCTTCCTCGGCGGTCGAGGCGAGCAGTTCGGTGGTACTGTTCGTCCAGAAACTGCCGTGCCCGGTGAAGAACGGTTTCGAGCGGTCGAAATTTCCGGAGATCACGATGCCGCACATGCAATCGAGCACGGGATTGCCGGCGCCGTCGCAGACCACTTCGCCGGCCGTATCCCGGCTGCACAGGCTGGATTCGAGTTGAACGAAATCAGGCGGGAAACCGCGCGTTTCAAAGTAGGGGTAATCGCCGCCTTCTTCGAGTCGAATCCCAACCGCTTCGCAGCCGGATTGCTGCTGGAAAAAGGCGGTTGCCGACCGGGCCAGCTCGCGCATCCCCGGACTCTCATTCACCATGCGCAGAAGCTTCAACGCAACTTCGCGTTCCTCTTGCGAGCGGCGTTGTTGCTCCAGAGCCTGCTTCCGCTCGATGGCGTAACGAATGGCGCGGGCGATCTGGGGCCCGTCGGTGCGTCCCTTGACCAGATAGTCCTGGACGCCTTCCTGGATTGCGGCAAGGCCGACGCTTTCGTCGTCAAAGCTGGTTAGAACGAGGATTGGCACGTGGGGTGCGGCCTGGCGGGCGCGGTGGAAGGTATCCGGCCCGGAGCTGTCAGGCAGCGACAAATCCAGCAGCACCACATCGAAAGCCCGGCTGCCGAGACAGGCCAGAGCGTCGCCGAGGCGCTCCACCCAGGTGAATTGAAAGCGCCCCTGGCCGGCTTGATTCAAGGTGTGTTGCAGCACGTCGGCATCGGACGGGCTGTCTTCCACCAGCAAAACGCTAATCGCCACTGGTTCCAAGGCCGCTCATTTCTCCGGGCGGTAATTTGACAAACGTCAGCCAGAAGCCTTCGACAGCTTTGATCACCTCCAGGAATTGCTCGAAACCCACCGGCTTGGTGACGTAGCAACTGGCCTGGAGGGCATAGGCCCGGAAGACATCCTTTTCCGCTTGTGAGGTGGTCAGTACCACCACGGGAATGGATTTGAGCTTTTCATCCTGCTTGATTTCGGCCAGGACCTCCCGGCCATCCTTGCGCGGCAAGTTGAGATCGAGGAGGACGAGATCGGGGCGGGGCGCCGCGGCATACTTGCCCTCACGGCGCAGGAACTGCATAGCCAGGACACCGTCTTCCACGATATTGAGGCGATTGCTGACTTTCGCCTCAGCCAGTGCCGCCACGGTGAGGTCGGTATCGCTGGGGCTGTCTTCGACCAACAGGATTTCAATCGGACGGCCCAGGTAGGGATTCATGATCTTGGGATTTTCCATGGGACTTCTCATTTGAAATGGTAAAGAAAAACGTCGAGCCGCGGCCGGCCTGGGACTCGACCCAAATCCTACCGCCGTGGCGCTCGACGATTTTCTTGCAGATGGCCAGGCCGATGCCTGTGCCGGGATAGTGGCTGCGCGTATGCAGCCGCTGAAAAATAAGGAAAATGCGCTCGAAGTATTGCGGTTCGATTCCGATACCGTTGTCGCGTACCGACAGGACCCATTCGCCGGGCTGGCGGCGGGCGCCAATGTGGATCTCGGGGGCCGCCTCGCCGCGGAATTTGAGGGCATTGCCGATCAAATTCTGGAAGAGCTGGGTGATTTGTCCGGCATCCACGGGCACGGCGGGGAGCGGATCGCGGGTGATCCTGGCGCGGGTTTCCTTAAAGCTCTCGCGGAGGCCGTCGAGGGCCTGATCGAGGATGCCGTTGAGATCCGCCGTCTGAAAGGTGCGGCCCCAGGTTCCCACACGCGAGAGGGCGAGCAGGTCGTTAATGAGGGAATGCATGCGCGCGGCGCCCTGCGTGGCGCCGGCGATCTGGTGCCTGGCGTTGTCGTCGAGTTTGTCTCCGACCTGGCGTTCGAGCAGGCCGAGGTAGCCGGTCACGGCCCGCAGCGGCTCCTGGAGATCGTGCGAGGCCACGTAGGCGAATTGTTCCAGTTCCTGGTTGGAGCGGGCCAGATCGGCCGTGGTGCGCTGGAGGTGCCGATTGGCGGACTCCAATTCGGCGGTGCGCTGGCGGACGAGTTCTTCGAGTTGATCGCGGTAGCGGGCGAGCTCGGCTTCGGCGCGTTTGCGCTCGGTGACGTCGCGCGCGGCGGCGAAGACGCCTTGCACCTCGCCGGCTTCGTTGCGGTACAGGACGGCGTTGTAGAGCACGTCCGTGGTGTGGCCCGCCACGTGGCGAATGGTGAGCGGGTAATCGCGGACCAGCCCTTCGGTGAGGACCTGCCGATAGCCGGCGCGCGCGCGGTCGGGCTCGGTGAAATAATCGGAAACGTCGCTGCCGATGAGCCGATGGCGCCGCACTCCGGTGACCAGCTCGGTAGCTTCATTGACGTCGGTGATCTTGCCTTCGGGGCTGATCGTGACCAGCGGATCGAGACTGGCTTCGAGCAGGCTGCGGGCGTAGAGGGAAGCGGCGCGGAGGTCCTCCTCTAATTTGATGCGCGGGGTGACGTCGCGCGCGGCGGCGAAGACGCCCTGCACCTCGCCAGCTTCGTTGCGGTAGACCACGGCGTTGTACATCACGTGCGTGATATGGCCGTCGACGTGGCGAATGGTGAGCGGATAATCGCGGACCATGCCGTCGGCGAGGACCTGGTGATAGCCGGCATCGGCTTTGCCGGGTTCGGTGAAATAGCCGGAGAAGCTGCTGCCGATCAACTGCTCGCGCGGCACGCCGGTGACCCGTTCGGTGGCTTCATTCACGTCGGTGATCTGGCCCTCGGGGTTGATGGTCACCAGCGGATCCGGGCTGGCCTCCAGCAGGCCGCGTGCGTAGAGCGAAGCGGCGCGCAATTTTTCTTCGGCGCGCTTGCGCTCGGTGATGTCCCGGGCGGCGGCGAACACGCCTTGCGCCTGGCCGGCTTCGTCGCGATACAGGGTGGCGTTGAAGAGCACGTCGGTGGTGCGGCCGGAGATGTGGCGAACGGTCAAAGGATAGTCCTTGACGATTCCGCCGGCCAGGACTTTCCGGTAACCCTCTTCGGCCTGCCGCGGTTCCAGGAAATATTCGGAGAAGCGGCTGCCGATGAGCTGCGCGCGCGGGACGCCGGTCACCAGTTCGGTGGCGTGGTTGACGTCGGTGATCCGGCCCTCGGGGCTGATGGTCACCAGCGGATCGAGGCTGGCTTCCAGCAGGCTGCGGGCATAGCGCGCGGCTACCGCGTGCGCGCGGTTCTCTTCCGCCTGCTTGCGCGCGGTGATGTCGTTGAACAGGATGGCGACTTTTCGGCTCCCCGGCGCTCCGACGCGGTAGGCATGCACCTCGTGCCAGCGATCGGACGCCCGGGCTTCTTCCTCGAAGTGCGCGGGCTGGCCCGTCAAAGCCACCTGCCCGCAGATTTGCAACCAATCGGCTGCGTGCCGGGGAGCCACTTCGCGCATGAGGCGGCCGCGTGCATCGGTCAACCCTGTTTGTGCCTCGAAGGCGGGATTGAGATCGAGGAAGCGGAAATCGACGGGCCGGTTGGCGGCGTCGAAAATCACCTCCCCGACACAGAAGCCATCGAGCAGCGCGTTGAACAGCGCCTGGTATTCCTCGAAAAGGCCGCGGAAGCGCTCCTGGCTTTCGCGCAGCGCCTGTTCGGTCTTGACCTGCTCGCCGATGTCGGTGTTGGTGCCGAACCACCGGAGGATGGAGCCGTCCCGGCCGCGGATGGGCATGACCCGCGTGAGGAACGGACGCAGTACGCCATCGGCGCCGCGGAGAGGAACCACCATATCGAAGGGCTCTCCGGTTGCGAGCGAGACCTTCCAGCGTTCCATGATCTGCGGGAGCATCTCCAGGTCGTGCACCGACTGCCATCCCCAACCCTGCATCTGTGCGGGGGTGGCGCCGGTGTACTCGTACCAGCGCCGGTTATACCAGAAGATCCAGCCGTCGGCATCGGCGATCCAGCATAACTGCGGAATGGCGTCGGCCAGGGTTCGAAACTGCGTCTCGCTCTCCAGGCCGGAGGCGTCCGTTTCCTTCTTCCCGGTGCGTTCGGCCACCTGCCATTGGGCGCCGCGCTTGATGAGCGCGAGACCGTGGTTGGCGACGACGTCCCGGATCTCCAGGGCGGCGCACTTGAGGACGCTGTAGGTGCAGATGGCGAGCATGGGGTACTGGCCGATGATGGCATCCACGGCCGCCTCGTACTCCGTGAAACTCTGCCAGTCCGGCTTCTCCAGCCAAAACGTATCGCCCGTCAGGCGCAAGCCATCGAAACCCCGACCGCGCGCCGTTTCCAGCCGATCGACCCAGCCCTGCAAGACGCGATCGGAGTCGAACTTTCCTCCCGCGGTGTACCAGTCGCGATAGTCCAGGATCTCGATTTGGCCGCGGCGGAGGTAATCGCAGAGGCGCGGTACTTCGCGCGCCAGGGCGGCGCGGGCTTCCTCCGCATCAAGCGGCTCGGCCGTGACCCACATGCAGAACTCGTTGTTCTCGAGCCCGGCTTTGAAGTAGGGGACCAGAATGTCGAGCAGGTCCTGCTTGTTTTCGTAGAACTGGCAGAGGTGCATTCCCCAGGGGACGGTGCCAACGATCGGGATTCCGGTGTTCCTCACTTCAGTCCCTCTTCAAGTTCCTTCAGCGATCCTGGCGCAGCGGTGGCGCCATCTCAGCAGCGCAAAGCGGAACTTGGTTATCGGAGTTGGAGACTATTTTAGCTCGAATTGGTGCTTGCCGTTTGGAGGAATGCCGGCGGACCCAGGGGTGCCCCGGGCTACAAGCCCGGGCTACCAGGTGCTCTTTCGTTCGGGCAGCGGATCGACGGTTTCGATCATGCGGCCGGCGAGCCGGGCGGTCATTTCCTGGCGCACGCCTTTGGCGGCCGGGGAATCCCACAGGTTTTCCACTTCGCCTGGATCCTTTTGCAAATCGTATAGCTCGCCCGCGGGCAGATTTTGCCACATGGTCAGCTTGTAGCGATCGGTGCGGACGCAGGCGCCCATGGGCGGCGGGTCGTAGAGGAACGACGAATCGAAGTGCTCGGAGTAGATGGAATCGCGGTGGGCGGCGGTTTGGCCGGTGAGGACGCCGGTGAGGGAGCGGCCCTGGACGCCGGAAGGGACGGGGACGCCGGCGGCGTCGAGGAGCGTGGGCGCGAGGTCGATCATCTCGACGAGGGCGTCGCTGCGGAGGCCGGCTTTGAACTTGCCGGGCCAGCGGATGATGAGCGGCACGCGGATGGCGCAGTCGTAGAAATACGGGCCCTTGAGGTAGATGCCGTGGTCGCCGAGCATCTCGCCGTGGTCGCTCATGTAGACGACGATGGTGTTGTCGGCCTGGCCGGTCTCTTCGAGCGCTTTCATCATGCGGCCGACTTCGGTATCCACCTGCTCGATCATGGCGTAGTAGGCGGCGGTGATTTTGCGATGGGTGAGGTCGTCGGTCCGGGCGAAGGAGAGACCGGTGCCGCCATAGCCGGCCTGATGGTCGATGCGCTGGAAGACCGGCTTGGAATCGAGTTCGCCCTCGCGATAGTGGGGCGAGGGGAGCTTTTCGGGATTGAAGTGGGAGAGATATTCTTCGGTGGGATGGAAGGGGTGGTGCGGCTGGAAAATATTCACCGACATGAGCCAGGGATTGAAATGGCGCTGGCCGCGGATGAACTGGATGGCCATGTCCGAGCACCAGGCGGTTTGGGTGTACTTGGGATCGATGGGGACGCCCCAGGCGGGGATGCGCGGGGGCGGGTCGGGCCACTTCATGCCGCGATCGTGCAGCCAGACGCGCCACATGTTTTTGCCGGGCCACTGGTCGCTGAGATCGTGGCTCCACCAGAAGATCTGGTAGCCGTCGTCGATGCGGTCTTCGTCGCGGCCGCCGCCGCAGGGGGAGAGGTGGAGCTTGCCGGAGAGGCCGCAGGTGTAGCCGTTGTCTGCGAGGATGCGGGTGACGAGCCGCTCCTCGGAATGGATGCGCTGGCCGTTGGCGCGCAGTCCGGTGGTGTGGGGATAGCGGCCGGTGAGGAAGGCGGCGCGCGAGGGCGAACAGACCGGGTTCTGGACGAAGGCGTGGGTGAAGGTGACGGATTCGCCCATGAGCTTTTGCAGGTTGGGCGTGCGAGTGTGAGGGTTGTTGAGGCCGGCGATGGTGTCGAAGCGGTGCTGGTCGGCGCAGATCCACAGGATGTTGGGCATGCGGCCGCCGTTGGTTTCACGGGCGGATTCGGGCCAACTGTGGGGATGCGGGTTCAACTGCCGCTGTGGCGGCGCGGCCGCGGCGGAGGTGGCAGCGGCAAAGATGGGGGATTTGAGGATATCTCGACGAGTCATAAAGCGTTTCCTGACGGACGAAAAAAGAACGCGCTGCGCACCGCTTCGCGGCTCACCGGCGCGGACAGGCGAATCGCCTGTCCCACCGAGGGCTTCTGCGATGCTTGGGCAAAATGGGGACAGGCCCCAATTTCGCGGCGGGCGATATGCGAAGGCCGCCAGTTTTCGGGCGCGAAATTGGCGTCAGTCCCCATTTTGCGGTGTGCCTAAAAAGTTAGTTTAAGCGCTAGCTGGCCGACGCGGGGGAGGGTGGCCGTTCCGTTGATCTGGCCGGCGAGCTTGGCTCCGATGTTGGTGTTGGGCGGATTGAAATTGGCGTGGTTGAACAGGTTGAAAAATTCGGCGCGGAACTGGAGGTCGAACCTCTCGTGGATCATGACGTCTTTGAAGAGCGAGGTGTCGAAATTCACCATTCCCGGCGCAAACACGTTGATGGTGCGCGAGACATTGCCGAAGGCGAACGGGGCCGGCTGGCTGAAGACGGAGGTGTTGAACCACTCGTTGATGGTCGGGTTGCTCAGGGCGGCGCTTTGGCCGTTGGTATTGGGGCGCGATCCGCCGCCGAGGCTGTGGGTGCTATTCACGGCGGTGGAGAGCCCGAGGGGTGTGCCGGAACTCAGGTGGGTGATGCCGTTGAGTTGCCAGCCGCCCAGGAGCCAGTCCTCGGGTCCGTGCCAGCCGCGGCCGAAGTATCTGCCTTTGCCGAAGGGCAGCGCGTAATCGTAGCTGATGGTGAGCATCTGGGGGATGTCCTGAGCACTCAGGGCGCGCTCGGATTTCAGGTTATACCAATTCTGATATGTGCCGGAGCCATCGAAGCTGCCGATACCGGCGGTGGCCCAGGGGACGTCGCTAATGAGCTTTTCGAAGGTGTAGGAGACGAGAAAGCTGAGACCGGAGGAGAGGCGCTTTTCGATCTTGAGCTGGAAGGCGTTGTATATAGAGTTGCCGGCGGTGTCATTGACGACGTCCAGGCCGGCAAACTGCGGAAAGGGGGTGAGCAGCGATTCGGCGGTGACGTTGCGCAGGGCCAGCGCTCCGGTATGGATGGTGCCGTAGAAGGGATTGGGAACCTGCTGGAGGAGGGCCGAGCCCTGGGAGAGGAACTGCGTGGGGAGGGCGTCGAACTCCCGGTCGCCGGCGAGATAGATGCCGCGGTTGCCGACATAGGCCGCATCGATGAGCACCGACCAGGGCAACTGGTGCTGGACATCGAAATTCCACTGGTAAGAGCGGGGCAGGGTGGGGTGGCTGTCCCAGACGGTGACGCCCTGGCCGAGAAAGGTGGCGGCGCCGAGCGAGTTGCCGGTGATGGGGACGAGGCCGCTGGAGAAGGCGGTGCCGAGCGTGTTGTAAGGCGTGAGGCCGCCGTCCGCGGATGCGGTGAACGGGGTGGAAGCGGAGTACCCGGCGCTGGAAGAGAAGCCGACCGCGTTGTTGCTGATTTGCAGGGGCGCATAGAAGAAGCCGCCACCACCGCGAATCACGGTGTTCTTAGCGACCTGGTAAGCGAAGCCGACGCGCGGAGCGAAGCCGTTCTTGTACCAGTCGTAGACATAACGGTTCGACGGGCTGGCGTAAACGAGTCCGCCGGTTAAATTGGGGAATGCGGAACTGGCGGCCGGACTGGGGAGGTTGGCATCGAAGCCGACGATGCGGTTGTGGCGCTCGGTGTAAGGCGTCTCGGTTTCGTAGCGCAGGCCGAGGTTGACGGTGAGCTTGCCGGTCAGCTTGATGTCGTCCTGCACGTAGCCGGCGAAGTAATAATTCTGGAGGGAGACGCCGGAATCGGAGGTGATGTTGCCGGATTGGGCGGTGCCCAGCAGCAGGCCGGCAAAGCCATCGCCGGCGGTGGCGGAGCCGACCAGCGGGTTGGGACCCTGGGTGAAGGCGGGGGTGAACGTGTAATTGCCGGCGGGCGCGTTGGGATTGAAGAAATTGATGCGGGTGAGGCGGAGGTCGGCGCCGACCTTAATGGTGTGCTTGCCTCGGATGAGCGTGACGGAAGGGAGGAGGCTGTGGGTGTCGTTGCCGTTGGTGAAGAAGTCGGAAGTCTGGTTGGCCAGCCCGCCATAGCCGTTGACGTTGACGCTGGGGAACATGGGCACCTGCTCCTGGCTGACGAGGCTGGCGGGAAAGCCGAGGGTGGTCTGGTCGAAGCCGTAACTCAGGCCGGAGCGCAACTGGTACCAGCGGGCCCAGCCGTAGCGGACGGTGACAATGGTTTGGGGTGAGAGGATGTTATCGTATTCGAGCGAAGCGCTGCGATTGCGCCAGGTGGTGCAGCCGACGGTGCCGGGAAAAGGCGAGGCGATATTGCCGTAGAGGTTGGGCTGGCAGAGGTCGGTGTTGTCGAGCGAGACGCGGCCGAAGATCTTCTGGAGATCGGTGATCTGGTGATCGATGCGGAAAGTCTCCTGGCCCTTGTTGATGGCGGTACCGGCGTTGCTGACGTAGTTGTCGACGTTGCCGCCGACGCCGATGCCGGCGGTGTTGGGCAACGGGTAATAGCTCGCGATTTTGGTGCCGATGGGGCTGATCATGGAGGCCGGAACGATATTGCCGGGGAACGGCTGGCGCACGTAGGTTCCGGCTTGCGCGGGGTTGGGCCCGGTGCTGAAGGGATTATAGATGTTGACCAACTTGCCGGCGGTGGTCAAATCCTGGGAGAAATTGCCCTGGCGCTCGGCGGGGGTGGGGAGAGTGGCGAGAAAGACCGCGCCGCGGCGCCAGCGGGTGGCTTCGTAATTGGCGAAGAAGAAGGTGCGGTTGCGGCCGTGATAGACCTTGGGGATGTCGACCGGCCCGCCGATTGAGCCGCCGAACTGATTCATGCGGAAGGGCGGCTTGGGGCTGCCGGCGCGGTTATTGAAGAAATCGTTGGCGCCGAAGGCGTCGTTGCGGACGAATTCGTAGAGCGCGCCATGGAATTTGTTGGTGCCGCTCTTGGTGGTGACGTTGATGACGCCGCCGCCGAAGCGGCCGAATTCGGCGGACATGGAGCTGCTCTGCACCTTGAATTCGACCAGCGCGTCCACGCTGGGCATGGTGGTGATCTGATCGAAGTAGCCGGTGGTGCTGGGGGTGCCGTCGATCATGATCTCGTTGGAGTATCCCTGGCCGCCGTTGATGGAGAAGTTCGCATCAAACGTGGTGTTGACGGGGATGTCGCCAAACTGACCGGCCGCGGCTTGGGTGGGGATGTAGCCGGGGGTGAGCTCGACGAGCCGGAAGGAACTGCGGCCGTTGAGCGGGAGGCTGGTGACCTTCTGGTTATCGACCACCTGGCCGAGGGAGTCGTCGGTGGTGCGCAGGAGCGGCACGTTTTCGTGAACGTCGATGACCTGGCTTATCTGGCCCAACTGGAGGGAGAAATTGAGCTGCACGTCGTCGTTGACGTGGAGCACGATGCCGGACTGCTGGAATGTCTGGAAGCCGGTATGTTCCACCGTGGCTTGATAGGTTCCGGGCTCAAGAAGGGTGACGGTGTAATCGCCGGTGCTGTTGGTTTGGACAAGCCGCTTGATACCGGTTTCCGTGTTGGCTATGGTAACTTTTGCGCCCGGGATGGGCGCGCCGGACGGGTCGCGGACAGTGCCCCGCACCGACGCGGTGCGGTTCTGGGCGAAAGCGGCGCCGGACAGCAGGGCCGCCAGCACCATGATAAAGAAAGACTTCCACATTCGTACACGCATGACTCACCCCCTGGTTGAAGCTTGCATCTACATAATTTAGCGCCAAGTGCGGGGCGGGCCATACTGTCGATTGGGGATGGGCGAGGTAAGTGGGGCGCCGGGGAAGATACAGTGGATGACAACGTGCACCTCTTAGCGCCATGAAAAGCACCGATTTCAAAATCGAACGCGAAACCGAAGAGGACGAGGAACACGAACGGACTGCTGTGCTCGCCTACCAGTTTTGGGAGGAGCGCGGGTGCCCGGTCGGTTCTCCGGAGGTGGATTGGTTCCGGGCTGAGGAGGAGATCCGACGGAGCAAGCGGCCGGTGCGGGTCGCGGCGTAGGAACAATAGCGCAGGCTACAAAGCACGCCCAAACCGCTCCCTTTGGTCGCGGCTCCGATCGGAGCCGCGACCAAAGGGAGCGGTTTGGCGTGCGAACAAGATCGTGCGGTCACGGTACTGGCAGGGAGCTGCACGTCAGAGCTTGAACGCCAGCAGGGAGCCGTCGCCCATGGTGGCGAGGCTGATCGCCACGCGCGGATCTTCGTGCAGCTTGCGGTTGAAGGCGCGGATGGCCTCGGCGTCGGCCTCGTGGACGGTGGGGTCCGCCACCTTGCCGTGCCAGAGCACGTTGTCGGCGACCACGAGGCCGCCTTGGCGCAGAAGGACCAGGGCGCGCTCGTAATAGTTTGCATAATTGGCCTTGTCGGCGTCGATGAAGGCGAGGTCGAAGGCGCCCGCCTGGCCGGCGGCGATCATGCCATCGAGGGTTTCGAGCGCGGGGGCGAGGCGCAGTTCGATGCGGTCTTCGACGCCGGCCTCGCGCCATGTCTGGCGCGCCCGCGCGGTGAATTCCTCGCTGCGGTCGCAGGCGATCAGCTTACCGCCGGGCGGCAGCGCGAGCGCGACCCACGTCGAGCTGTAACCCATGAACACGCCCACTTCGACGGTGCGGCGCGCGCCGGTGAGGCGCGCCAGGAGCTGAAGAAACTGGCCCTGCTCGGGGGCGATCTGGCACGAGGCCTGGGGGTGATTCTCGGTTTCCTCGCGTAGCTTGCGCAGCGCGGGCGGCTCGCGGAGGGTGATATCGCGGACGTATTGGGCCAACTCGGGCGTGATCGGAGTATAGTTTCGGGACATGAAGAATCATTTTATCCTGCGAGGAACAGAGCAACCGCGGCGGCGGCCATCACCGCGGCGGTAAGCCATCCCAGAGAGCGTAGGAGCGGCGGATTTTTGCGGCTGCCCATGACGCGGCGGTCATTGGTGAGCAGCACCAGGAGCACGATGAGCGGCGGGGCCAGGATGCCGTTGAGCACGGCCGACCAGAAGAGCATTTTGACGGCGTTGAAGCCGGCGAAGTCCAGCGCCAGGCCGACCGCCATGGCGGTGGCCAATACGGCGTAGAACTGGGGCGCGAGGCGCGGCCGGCGGTCGAGCGAGGCGCGCCACGCCATGGCTTCCGAGATGGCATAGGCGCTGGACCCCGCCAGCACCGGCACGCCGAGAATGCCGGTGACGATCAGCCCCAGGGTGAACAGCCAGTAGGCGCCGTTACCGGCCAGGGGCCGGAGGGCTTCGGCCGCCTGGCGCGCGGTCTCGACATGGGTGATGCCGTGGGCGTGTAAGGTGGCGGCGGTGGTCAGGATGATGAAGTACATTACGAAATTGGAGAAGAACATGCCGGCGAGCACGTCGTTGCGGGCGGCGCTCAGTTCGGCTTTGCTGGCTCCCTCGCGCTGGGCGACGGTGAGGCGGCCGGCGGCGCGCTCCTCCTCGACCTCTTCGGCCGCCTGCCAGAAGAACAAATAGGGCGAAATGCTGGTTCCCAGAATTCCTACGAGCACGGCCAGGTATTCGCGCGACCAGTGGAGTTCGGGGACGAGCGAGGCGCGGAGGACCTGAGCCCAGTCGGGACGCGCGATGAAGGCGGTGAAGACATATGCGAACAGGACGAGCGTCAGCCATTTGAACATACGGGCGACGGTGCGGTAGGAGGTCCAGAAGAGCATGGCCACCAGGGCGGCGGCGAACAGCGGCGTCCAAAATTCGGAGGGAACGCCAGTGACCATTTGGACCGCCTCGGCCATGCCGCCGAGGTCCGCGCCGATATTGAAGACGTTGGCGACGATGAGCAGCAGGCAGGCGCCCCAGAGGACCGGCCGGGGATAGTGCCGCCGCACCACGGCCGCGAGACCGCGACCGGTGACCATGCCCAGGCGCGCGCACATCAACTGTACGGCGGCCATGAGGGGAAAGGAGAGCAGGGCGGTCCACAGCGGGCCGTAGCCGAAGGCAGCGCCGCTGACGGAGTAGGTGGCGATACCGGAGGGATCGTCGTCCGCGGCGCCGGTGATGAGGCCCGGGCCGAGCTGTGCGAAAAAGCGGCGAACGGATCCTGTGGCGCGGCGCCGGGGCGTCCGAGGCATGGAACCAGTATAGGGGCTGGGGCGCTATTTGGACGTGCGCTGCGGACGCATCCGGTTATAAATGGCCCATGCCAGACCCGCTACGATGCCGAGCACGATCAGGACCTCGGGAATATCCCAATGGTGGTGCATGGCTGCTCCTGAATCGGATTATAAGCTCTGAAAAAGGCGAAGGGAACTGGCCGAACGGCTACTCGTAGGCGCCGGCTTCTTCGACGGGCGGAAGTTTGTCACTGGGGCGCGCCCACCAGACGTAGAAAGTGGGGAGGAGGAAGGTGCCCATCAGGAGGGCGAACATCAGGCCGCCGACGATCACAATGGCGAAAGGGCGCTGCGAGTCCGAGCCGATGGCGTGGGAGGACGCGGCAGGCAGCAGGCCCAGCGTGGCGACGAGCATGGTCATCATGATGGGACGGAGGCGGCGGGTAGCACCTTCGACCGCGGCATCCTGAATGGACCGGCCACGCGCGCGCAACTGGTTGATGTA
>JAJYLS010000064.1 GCA_021787555.1 Acidobacteriota bacterium
GTTGCCGCCCTACTCCCCGGAGTTCAATCCGGCGGAGCGGTTGTGGCAACACACGCGCAAGACCGGCACTCACAACCGATACTTCGCGACTCGGAGCGAACTCGAAACCACGCTGAATCGCGTCTTTAGCGAGATGCAGCACCACCCCGCTCTCATCCGCTCCTACCTACTTCCTTTTTGTTGATCGTTATGTCCCTTTACTTATGCGCGGATGTATAGGGTGCGTATGAGACATAAGTGCGGCGGTTGTAAGGTAATCATGCGCGACGGCGTGCTGCTGCTGGGCATGACGATGCCGGCGCTCGGCCCACCGCCTCCGGAACCGCATCCGAACAAGCGTATTCAGGCGATGCGCGATGCATGGGACATGCGGATCATCGCGTGGGAAGGCGTCTGGCCTGCGGGCGTGCGACCGCGCTTCCTAACACGCTACGCGGGCATGCAGCTGGGGCCTGGTAGCAAATAGACGGCCGGAAGAAGTGATCAATCCATCCCGAAATTCGTACTCGTGTACGAATTTCACTCCTGATGGGCAGGAGACGGGGCTACCCCTCACAGCATGAGCACGGCGACGATCACGCCCGCCATGGCGCGGCACATCGAGATCTGGTCGACGGAACGGCTCCGTGCCTACGACCGCAACGCCCGGACGCATTCCCCGGAGCAGGTAGCGCAGATTGCGGCCAGCATTGCCGAATTTGGCTTCTTGAATCCGATCCTCGTGGACTCCAGCGCGGAGATCATCGTTGCCGGGCACGGGCGTCTCCTGGCGGCGCGTAAGTTGGGGCTCGCTGAGTTCCCGGTGGTGGTGCTGGATCACCTCAGCGAGACCCAACGCCGCGCGTACGTCATCGCGGATAACAGGCTGGCGCGTACTCAGGAAATTTCGCGTACAACGGCGTCGTCTACCAGGGAACATACGAACCGCTGGTCACGCCCGAGTTGTGGGAGGAGGTCCAGGCGGTATTGGAGGGGCGACACGCGAAGCGGCCTAAGAAGCGGACGCACGATTTCGCTTTCTCCGGGCTGATCACATGCGGCCACTGCGGCTGCGCCATGGTGGGCGAGATCAAGAAGGGATGCTATGTCTATTACCACTGCACAGGGTACAAGGGCAGATGCCCGGAACCCTATACGCGCGAGGAGGTCCTGGAGAAGGCGTTCACCGACCTGCTGCGGGGCATCTCATTCAGCCGCGAGGTCCTGGAGTGGGTTACGACCGCACTGCGGGAGAGCCATCGGGACGAGCGCGACTTCCATGAGCAGGCCATCTCGAAGCTTCCGCGCGAGCACCGGCGGCTTCAGGACCGCATCGACGCGATGTACATGGATAAGCTGGACGGGAGGATCGACAACGAATTCTTCGATCGGAAAGCGGGCGAATTCCAGGCCGAACAGTGCCGCCTGATGCGCGACATCCAGTCGCATCAGACGGCGAACCGCAGCTACATCGAGGAAGGCCTCAGGCTGCTCGAGTTGGCCCACCGGGCATACGAAAAGTTCGAAAGTCGGCCCGCAAAGGAAAAACGGAAGCTGCTCGATTTCGTACTTTCGAACTGCCGCTGGCAGACGGGGCGGCTCGAGGCGGAATACCGCCAACCATTTAATTTCATTGCAGATGCGGTCGCGGCCGATCACCGTGGCGGTAATGGCGCTGGCTTAGGAATGGGCAATTTTGATAACTGGCGGTGAGGGTGGGATTCGAACCCACGGTACCCAAAGGGTACAACGGTTTTCGAGACCGCCCGATTCAACCACTCTCGCACCTCACCGGATGGATGGGCGTGCTCCCATTGTAACAGGCGCGGTTCGGCCGCGCGTCGCGGCCGTAATCCGTCCGGCCCTGGCGGCCCTGGCAAGCCGGCTTTCCGCGGCGCCGCACGGCCAGGCGGGCAGCCGCACCCCGCGCTATATTGGTAATTTCTCCCCATGCAAATTGATAAGGTGTACGAGCCTCAGCGGTTCGAGCCGCATTGGGCGCAGTGGTGGATCGACGCGGGCGTTTTCCGGGCCCCGGCCAGGGATGCCGCGCGCGTATTTTCGCTGGTGATTCCCCCGCCCAACGTCACCGGCTCGCTGCACATCGGCCACATGCTGGAGCACACCGAGATCGATATGACCGTCCGCTGGCACCGCATGCGCGGCGACAACACGCTCTGGCTCCCGGGAACGGACCACGCCGGCATTGCCACGCAAATGGTGGTGAGCCGCAAGCTCGCCGAAGACGGAATCAATTACCGCGAGCTGGGGCGCGAGGAGTTTGAGCGGCGCGTCTGGCAATGGAAGGCGCAGTACGGCGACACCATCAAGCGGCAGATGATCCGGCTGGGCGCGAGCTGCGACTGGTCGCGCGAGCGCTTCACCCTGGACGCCGGCCTTTCCCGTGCCGTGCGCGAGGCCTTCGTGCGGCTGTACGAGAAGGGGCTCATTTATCGCGGCGAGTACATGGTCAACTGGTGCCCGGATTGCCACACGGCGGTCTCGGACCTGGAAGTGGCGCACAGCGACGTGGCGGGGCACCTGTGGCACATCCGCTACCCGGTGAACGGGCTCGCGGACCGCTTCGTCACCGTCGCCACCACGCGGCCCGAAACCATGCTCGGCGATACCGCTGTGGCGGTAAATCCGAAGGACCAGCGCTATCTCGATCTGCACGGGCGCACCGCGCGGCTGCCGCTCATGGATCGGGACATTCCGGTGATCGTGGACGAACTGGCCGATCCGGAATTCGGCACCGGCGTGGTGAAGGTGACGCCGGCTCACGACCCCAACGATTTCGAAGCAGGGCGGCGGCATAATCTGCCCAAGATTCAGGTGATCGGCGACACCGGCCGCATGACCGCCGAGGCCGGCCCCTACGCCGGCATCGACCGCGTCGAGGCGCGCCACCGCGTGCTCGCCGACCTCGAAAAACTGGGGCTGATCGCCAAGATCGAAGATTATCCGCTGAGCATCGGGAAATGCCAGCGCTGCAAAGCGGTGGTCGAGCCGCTCATTTCCACGCAGTGGTTCGTGAGCACCAAGCCGCTGGCAGCCAAGGCCATCGAAGTGGTCGAGGACGGGCGCATCGCCTTCGTGCCGCCCAACTGGAGCAAGACCTATTTTGAATGGATGTACAACATCCGCGACTGGTGCATCTCGCGCCAGCTCTGGTGGGGGCATCGCATTCCGGCGTGGCATTGCCGGGAGTGCCGCGAGATCGTCGTGGCGCGCGAGACGCCCACGCAGTGCCCGCGCTGCGGATCGGGCCGGCTGGAGCAGGATACGGACGTGCTCGATACCTGGTTCAGCTCCGGGCTGTGGCCGTTCTCCACGCTCGGCTGGCCGGACCAGACCGAGGACCTCGCGGCGTTTTATCCCACTTCGCTGCTCATCACCGGCTTCGACATCCTGTTCTTCTGGGTGGCGCGCATGATCATGATGGGCATGGAATTCATGGGCGACGTGCCGTTCCGCCAGGTGTACATCCACGGGCTGGTGCGCGATGCCGAGCGGCAGAAGATGTCGAAGACGCGCGGCAACGTCGTGGATCCGCTGGTAGTGACCGAAAAATACGGCACCGACGCCGTGCGCATGGCGCTGCTCCAGGGCGCCGCGCCGGGCACCGACATCGTGCTCACCGAAGAGCGCATGGAGAGCTCGCGCGCGTTCGCCAACAAGATCTGGAACGCGGCGCGGTTCCTGTTCCTGAAGATGGAGACCAGCGGCGTCGAGCCGTGGATGGCGGAATCGCTGGAAGAGTTTCAGCCCGAGGCGGACGCGGTAACGCTCGCGGTGCGCATCGAGGACCGCTGGATCTTCAGCCGCCTGAACAGTTGCGCGGAGCAGGTGAACCGCGCCATCGAGCAGCACCGCTACCATGAAGCCGCGCAGGTGCTGTGGCATTTCTTCTGGCACGAATTCTGCGACTGGTACCTGGAGTTGAAAAAGCTGCGGTTCCAGGAAGGCACGGGGCTCACGCCGGGCTGGGGCAACACGCTGGCGGCGTTCGAGACGGCGCTGCGGCTGCTGCATCCCGCGATGCCGTTTCTGACCGAAGAGCTGTGGCAGCGGCTGCGGACAGATGGGGCGAAGCGGCCGGTTTCGATCGCGTTGGCGGCGTATCCGCAGTACCGGCGCGAACTGACCGACCACGAAGCCGAGCACGAGATCGACCTGCTACAGGAAATCGTCACCATGGCGCGCACGCTGCGGACGGAGGCCAGGCTCGATCCCAAGCAGCAGCTCGAAGGCGCGCTGTATTCGCGCGACGGCGCGCTGGAGATCGCGCAGCGGCACGCGGAAGCGATTCAGAAACTCGCCAATGTGAAGCTGGAGTTCAAAACCGAAGTAGCGCCGAAGGCCGCGGCCATGGGCTCCACGGCGCTGTTCGATCTGGTGCTGCACGTGCCGAAGGCGCAGGAGGACGCGCAGCGGAAACGGCTGGAAAAAGAGCGCGAGCAGCTTGCGAAGAACATCGCCAACTCGCGGCGGCAGTTGGCGGACGAGACGTTTCTGAGCAAGGCGCCGCCGCGGGTGGTGGAGAGCATCCGGCAGAAGCTGGCGGATTACGAAGCGCAGCTTCAGAAGATCGACGGCGCGCTATGAGCGACATCGTGCGCATGGCGCTCGACGAGGACATCGGCTCGGGCGATGTGACCACCCGCGCGTGCGTGCCGGAAACCCTGATGGCGCACGGCAGCTTCATCGCGCGCGAGCCGCTGGTGCTCGCCGGCCTCGATGTGCTGCCGAAGGTCTACGACGACTTCTACGAGCACCTCAAAGTTGCCAGGCGCGATGGCGACGCCTGCGCGGCGGGCGAAGTTTTCGCTACCGTGAGCGGCCGGGCGCGCGCGCTCCTCGAACGCGAGCGCGTAGCGTTGAATTTCCTCCAGCATTTGAGCGGCATCGCCACCATGGCGCGGCGCTTCGCCGATGCCGTGGCGGGCACGAATTGCCGCGTGCTCGATACGCGCAAGACCACGCCCGGGCTGCGCGCGATGGAAAAAGCCGCGGCGGCGGCCGGCGGCGTCACCAATCATCGCATGGGCTTGTGGGACGCCATCCTGATCAAGAACAACCACATTGCCGCGGCCGGCGGTGCGCGGCAGGCGATCGAGCGGTCACGATCGAGCGGTCTCGCTATCGAAATCGAAGTGCGCACGCGCGACGAACTGCGCGAAGCACTGGAGGCCGGCGCGCAGCACCTGCTGCTGGATAATTTGACGCCCGCCGAAGCCGCGGAGTGGGTACGCGAAATCGCCGGGCGCGCCAGGATCGAGCTTTCCGGCGGCATCACCCTGGAGAACGTGCGGGCCTACGCCGAAGCCGGCGCGGATTTCGTTTCGAGCGGCGCCATCACGCACTCCGCGCGCGCGGTGGACATCAGCTTCCGCCTGGAGCTGGGATGAAGTTCGAGATTCATCGCTACGGCACCGTGGATTCCACCATGCTGGCAGCAGCGGGGCTGCCGGTCGGGCACGTGGTGGCGGCCGAGGAGCAGACCGCTGGGCAGGGCCGGCACGGGCATTCCTGGCATTCGGCAAAGGGCGCCGGGCTGTATTGCTCCATCGTGCTGGAACCCGCGCCGCTGCTCACGCTGGCGCTGGGGTTGGCCGCCGCGGAGGCCATCGCGGAAGCGGCCGGCGTGGCGTGCGACCTGCGCTGGCCCAACGATTTGATGCTCGGCGAGAAGAAGCTCGGCGGCATTCTGGTGCAGTTGAGCGAGGGCAAGGCGGTGGCGGGCATCGGGATCAATCTCAACCAGGTTTCGTTTCCGCCGGAGATCGAAGCCACATCGCTCAAGATCCACACCGGCCGCGAAGTGAGTGCGGACGCGCTGCTCGATGCGCTGCTGGCGGCGGTGGCGGCGCACATCGGCCTGCCGTCCGAGGATATTCTGCGGCTGTTCACGCGCGCATCGTCGTACGCCGCCGGGCGGCGAGTCGTGGTGAATCAGCCGGGCGGGATGGTCGAGGGCACGACCGCCGGCCTCGACGCGAACGGATTTTTGATCGTGCGCAAGGACGACGGAACCAATACCTTGATTGTTGCAGGAGGCGTACGTGCTGCTGGCTCTTGACGCGGGCAATAGCAACATCACCATCGGCGCATTCGAAAACCGCAAGCTGATCTGCGACTGGCGCTTGCGCACGGTCCATGAGCAGACCGCCGACGAATGGGGCATCCTGTTCCATAACCTCTTTCCGCCGGCGGGAGTGGACATCGAAAAGGTGGACGGCATGATCATTTCGAGCGTGGTGCCGCCCATCGATTCGACGCTGGCTCTCATGGCCGAACGCTATTTCCATCTCAAGCCGATGTTCGTCGGGCCGAAAACGGATATCGGCCTGACCATCAAATATGACAACCCGTATGAGGTCGGCGCCGACCGCCTGGTGAACGGCGTGGCCGGATTCTACAAATACGGCGGCCCGTGCGTGGTGGTGGACCTGGGGACGACGATCAATTTCGACGTGATCTCGCGCGACGCCGAATACCTGGGCGGCGCGATTGCCATCGGGATCGGCATCGGGATCGAGGCGCTATTCAGCAAGACCGCGCGGCTGCCGCTGGTGGATTTCCGCCCGCCCAAGGACGTGATCGGGACCAACACGGTAGCGAGCATCCGGTCGGGCCTGTATTTCGGCGCGATCGGCATGATCGATAGCCTGCTGGAGCGGATGATCGAGAAACTGGGGCCGGACACCAGGACGGTGGCCACCGGCGGGCAGGCGCACCTGATCGTGAGCGGTTCGCGGTACTTGAAGACGGTGGACGAGCACTTGACGCTGGAGGGGCTGGAGATGATCTGGGAGAGGAACCATCCGCTAGAATGAAACGTGAAGGTTCGGGACCTGATCCGGCTTGTTGAAGCCGACGGCTGGAAGCACGTGCGAACGACCGGGAGCCACCATCACTACAAGCACGCCTCGAAACCGAATGTCGTCACGATTCCAGGGCGTCCGGGCGACGATGTGCCGGTCGGTACGCTCAAGTCGATCCTGAAGGCGGCTGGATTGGAGGACAGAAAATGAGCGTCAAATTTGCAGTGGTGTTTGAGAAGGCCGAGAATAACTGGGCGGCTTACGTTCCCGATCTGCCGGGCTGCATCACGACCGGGGCGACGCTGGAGGAGACCGAGTCCAATATCCGCGAGGCCATCGAAGGACACTTGAAGACGCTGGCGCAGTTCGGCGATCCTGTGCCGAAACCGACCAGCGTGGCGAAGGAAATTGACGTTTCGCCGGCGGCGTGAGGGGGCTCCGGACTCGGTGCTCTGGGGCGTTGAACTACTTCAACTATTTCACCGAAATCGAAGAGCACTTCCAGCGCGCCCGCGGCACGGCGCTGTTCCTGATGTCGCCGCTCGATTGGGCGCTGGTGGAAAGCTGGAAAAACGCCGGCGTGCCGCTGGAGGCCGTGCTGCGCGGCATCGACGCCGCGTTTGAAAAATGGCGGTCGCGGAAAATCAAGAGCCAGATGGTCAATTCTCTGGCGTTTTGCGCGCAGGCGGTCATGGCCGAAGCGGAGATCATGGCCGGCGGCGGCACCGCGCGGGCGCGGCGCGAGACCGCGCCGCCGTTTTCCGCGGAGGAGTTGCAGGGCTATCTCGGGCGCAATGCCGCCGCGCTGCCGGCGGGGTTCGAGGAGATCGCCGCGTCCCTGCGGAAGCTCGCGGGCGAGGCTGAGCAGCACGTTGCCGACCTCGAAGCGCTGGAGCAGCATCTCACCGTCCTCGAAGAGAAAATGATCGCCGCGGCGCGGGCGCGGCAGAGCGAAGAGGAGTTGCTCGAATCGCGGCGCGAACTCGACCGGCAGTTGCGGCCCTACCGCGGAAAGATGACCGCCGAACAGTTGGCCATGCTGGAAAAGCAGTATCTGGAACGGCACCTGCTGGAGAAAGCTGGGCTGCCGCGTCTTAGTCTGTTCTACATGCGCTAGGCGCGGCGAGCGGGCGCTATTGATAAGATTAATCTTACGGAGGGAAATGCTGATGGCGGTATTGCCGCGCCGGAAAACGGTGGTGGTGGATGTGGGCGGGGTCAAGATCGGCGGGGGTCATCCCATTGTTGTGCAATCCATGACCAACACCGACACCGCCGATGTCGCATCCACCGTGAACCAGGTGATGGCGCTGGCGCGCACCGGCTCCGAACTGGTGCGCGTGACGGTGAATACCGAAGAGGCCGCCGCGGCCGTGTCGAAAATCGCGGAAACCCTGGATAAATTCGGCGTGCGCGTGCCCATCATCGGCGATTTTCACTATAACGGCCACATCCTGCTGAAGAAATATCCGGATTGCGCGCGCGCGCTGGCCAAATACCGCATCAATCCGGGCAACGTCGATATCGGCCGCAAAACCGACGATAATTTCCGCACCATGATCGAGGTGGCCATCGAGAACCGCCGGCCGGTGCGCATCGGCGTGAACTGGGGCTCGCTCGATGCCATGCTGCTCACCCGCATGATGGACGAAAACTCGCGGCGGGCCGAGCCGAAAGATGCGCGCGAGGTCACACTCGACGCCATGGTGGCGAGCGCGGTGGAATCGGCGTGCGCCGCCGAGCGCCACGGCCTCGGCCACGACCGGATCATCCTCAGCGCCAAAGTCAGCGGCGTGCAGGACCTGATCGATGTGTACCGCGCGCTGGCGGCGGCGTGCGATTACCCGCTGCATCTCGGGCTCACCGAAGCCGGCATGGGCAGCAAAGGCATCGTGGCCACCACCGCCGCGCTGGCGCCGCTGCTCCAGGAGGGCATCGGCGATACCATCCGCGCCTCCCTCACACCGCCGCCCAATGGCGACCGCACCGAAGAGGTGATCGTTTCGCAGCAGATTTTACAATCGCTGGGCATCCGCGGTTTCACCCCGCAGGTGACCGCCTGCCCGGGCTGCGGCCGCACCACCAGCACCTTCTTTCAGGAGATGGCGGACGAAATCCAGACGTATCTCCGCGACCAGATGCCGCGCTGGAAAGCGGTGCATCCGGGGGTCGAGGCCATGAAGGTCGCGGTCATGGGGTGCGTCGTGAACGGGCCGGGCGAATCCAAACACTCCAACATCGGCATCTCGCTGCCGGGTACGTTCGAGGAGCCCAAGGCCCCGGTATACGTGGACGGCCGGCTGATGACCACACTTAAAGGCAACCGGATCGTGTCCGAATTCATCGATATATTGAACGACTACGTGACAACCCATTACGCGTGACGGGGGCGCAGGGCCGGGATGGCCTTGCGAAGTACTTTGGGATATAAAGGATTAGAAGGAGCGGTTATGGAAGCAGGCAATGGGGCGCCTTCGGCCGCCGCCGCGGCGGCCGAAACGGCAACGGGGTTCAGGATATTCAGCCGCGTCGTGGACTGGATCACCAGCGAGCGCATGCAGTTGATCAACATCACCGACCGGATCAACGAGATCGTACACAAGAGCGGAATCCGCGACGGGATCGTGCATCTCCAGTCTCTCCACACGACGACGGCGATTTTCATCAACGAGTGGCAGGAAGCGCTGCTCGACGACATGCGCAGCATTCTGAGCGAGATCGTGCCGCGGGAAGACGGCTGGCGGCACAACGATCCCACGTATTCCGATTGCGAGCGCCGCAACGCCGATTCGCACCTTCGCGGCATGCTGCTGGGGCAGAGCCTGTGCCTGCAAGTGCGCAATTCCGCGGTGCTGCTGGGCACGTGGCAGAGCATCATTCTGGCCGAGTTCGACGGGCCGCGCAGCCGGTCGATGGCCATCCAGGTTTCGGGCGTCTAGCCGGCCCGGGCATGCCGAAACGTTTCACGCTCGCCGAGGCCGGGGAACTGATTCCCAAGGTGGAGGGCCTGCTGCGCCAGGCGATCGCGCTCAAAGCCGAATACGCCGAGGCGGAGAGCGCCGTGGAGGGCTACGTGGAGCGCGTCATGGTGAGCGGCGGCATGCTGCTCGACCGCCACGAGGTGCTGCGCACGCGCCAGCGCCGCGAAGCCGCGGCCCGGAGCCTCGAAACCGCCATCGAACAGGTGCAGCGGCTTGGCTGCCTGCTGAAGGACCTGGATACCGGCCTCGTCGATTTCCCGACGCTTCTCCGCGGGGTCGAGGTGTACCTGTGCTGGAGGCTGGGCGAGCCTTCGATCACGTGGTGGCACGGGGTGGAGGAAGGATTTCGCGGCCGCAAGCCCATCGATCGGGATTTCCGCGAGAATCATCGCGGCGACCGCGAGCAGTGAGCCCGATGCCGCATACCGGCCGCGAAACCGAGATCAAGCTCGCCGTCGGCGATGCCGCGGCCGCGCGCCGCGTGCTGCGCGCCGCCGGGTTTCGCATATCGCGCCGGCGCGTCTTCGAGCGCAACGTCATTTTCGACACGGCAGATCACGCGCTGCGCAACGCACGTAGGCTCGTGCGCATCCGCCAAGCCGGTGGCCACACTACGCTCACATACAAAGGGCCGCCCGAAGTGGGGAAACACAAGAGCCGCGACGAGATTGAGACGGCGGTCGGCGATTCGCGCGCGGCGGGCGCGGTCCTCGATCGGATCGGTTTTCGGCCGTCGTTCCGCTACGAAAAATACCGCACCGAATTCCAGCGGCCGGCCGAAGCGGGGCTGGCCACGCTGGACGAGACGCCCATCGGCGTGTTCATCGAGTTGGAAGGCGCGCCGCGGTGGATCGACCGCGCCGCGCGCGCGCTCGGTTTCTCGCCGGCCGATTACATCACCCGCAGCTACGCGGGATTGTACCTGGAACGGTGCGCGGCCTCGGGAAAACAGCCCCGCGATATGGTGTTCTAGCGATTCACGCCGCGCGCCTCACGCCGGCAGCCGCAGGCGCGCGATGCACCCGGCGCGTCCGGCGCGGTTCTCCAGGATCAGCGAGCCGCCGTGCGCTTCCGCGATCTGCCGGCTCAGCACCAGCCCGATGCCCGAGCCGCCGGGCTTGGTGGTGAAGAAGGGGACGAACAGGTTCGCCATGCTGGAGAGGCCCGGGCCGTCGTCGGTCACCCGGATTTCCACGAACGCACTCTCGCGCGCCCAGCCGATCGAGACCGCGCCGCCGGTCGCCAGCGATGCATCCGCGGCATTCCGCAGCAGGTTGATCAGCACCTGCTCGAGCTGATCGGGATCGGCGTGCAGCGTCGCGCCGGGGCCGGCTTCGACCCGCACGGGCATGCGCGTCTCGAAGCCGGCGGCGCGTTCCACCGCGGCGCGCACATCCAGCGGCTGCAACGCCGGCCGCGGCAGCTTGGCCAGCCGGGCATAGGCGCCGATGAAGCGGCTCAGGCTTTCCGAGCGCGCGGTGATCACGTTCAACCCGCGCTGCGTGTCCTCGCGCCAGTCGTCCGGCAGCGGATCGCGCTGGAGCAGGCTGGCCAAGCTGCCGGAGATGGATTTGATCGGCGCCAGCGAATTGTTCAGCTCGTGCCCGAGCACCCGCACCAGCCGCTGCCACGCCTGCAGTTCCTGCTCGCTGAGGGTCTGTGTGAGGTCCGAGATCACCACCAGTTCGAGCGGCAGCCCGCGCTCGCGGACGCGCGTCCGCCGCGCGCCCCAGCGGCCGGCGCCGCCGGGGAAGGCCGCCTGAAAGGTGCTCTGCGCGGGCCCTTCCAGGCATGCCGTGAGCCGCAGTTCGGCGGCGGTCTGGCCGAGCAGCCGCTCGGGCGGCGCTGCCAGCAGACGCTCTCCGGCGCGGTTCACCAGGCGCAGCCGCCGGTGCTCGTCGAAAGCGAAAATGGCGACGTCGATTTCGCGCATAACGGTCCGCAGCAGCGTGGTGGCTTCCATGGCGCCCAGGCGCTGCTCGCGCAGGGTGCTGCCCAGCGTATTGACCTCGCGCATCACCTCGCCCAGGGCGTCGTCCGGACGCGGCGCCCGCCCGCGTACCGAAAAATCCCCCTCGCGCAGCGCGCTCAGCAGGTTCGAGACGGTTTGCAGCGGGAAGACCACGCGCTCGCGGGCCGCCAGGGCGAATCCCAGCCACGCGCCGGCGATGAGCAGCGTGAGGGTCCACTGCGTCCGCGGCGCGAAATCGCCGCCCCACAGGACCCACAGCGCGGTGGCCGAGCCGGGCAGCCCGGCCAGCAGCGCCAGCAGCACCACGCGGCCTTCGAAGCTGAGGTGGGCGCCGCCCTTCCTAGAGCCCATAGCGTTGCAGCCGCCGGTAGAGCGCGCTGCGGCTTAGCCCCAGCGCGTTGGCGGCATGGCTGACGTTGCCGTCGAAGCGCGCCAGGGCCTTCTTGATCAGCAGCGCCTCCACCTCTTCCAGGCTCATCTCTTCCAATCGCGGCGCGCCTTCGCGGGTCCCGCGTAACCCGAGGTCCGCGGCGCGAACGGTCTCGCCCTGCGACATCAGCACCGCGCGCTCCACGGCGTGATCCAGCTCGCGCACGTTGCCCGGCCACGGATGCGCCAGCAGCGCCTTGATCGCCGGCTCGTCGAAGCCGGTGAGGTGCTTGCGGTAGCGCGCGGCATGCTGCCGCAGGAAATGCGCCGCCAGCACCGGAATATCCTCGCGGCGGTCGCGCAGCGGCGGCAGCCGCAGCTCGATGGTGTTCAGCCGGAACAGCAGGTCCTGCCGAAAGCGGCCTTCGGCCACCGCCGCGCCAAGGTCTGCATTGGTCGCGGAGAAAATCCGCACGTCCACACGCCGCGTTTTCGACGAGCCCACGCGCTCGAATTCGCCGGTCTCGAGCGTGCGCAGCAGCTTGGCTTGGAGCGCGTGCGGCAGATTGCCGATTTCATCCAGGAACAGCGTGCCGCCCTCGGCCGTTTCGAAGCGGCCCACGCGGTCGGTCTTGGCATCGGTGAACGCTCCCTTCACGTGCCCGAACAGCTCGCTTTCGAACACGCCTTCCGCCAGCCCGCCGGTGTTCACCGTGACCAGCGGGCGCGCCGCGCGCAGCGACACCGCATGCAGCGTCTGCGCCACGAGCCCCTTGCCCGTGCCGTTTTCGCCGGTGATGAGCACGTTGGCGTCCGACGGCCCCACCCGCGAGATCACGTCCAGCACCGGGCGCATGGCGGCCGATTGCGCGATGAGCTGCGGGAAGCGCTCGGCGCGCAGCGCGCGGTTCTCCTCCTCCAGCCGCTGCCCCTTGCGCAGCGCGCGGCCGAGCTCGATCTGGGTTTTCAGGATGGCGCACAGCCGCGCGTTGTCCCACGGTTTCTGAATGAAGTCGCGCGCCCCGCGGCGCATCGCCTCCACCGCCAGCTCGACCGAACCCCACGCCGTCATCACGATCACCGGCAGCGTGCCATCCAGGTTCTGGATGGCCTTCAGCAGGTCCATGCCTTCCTGCCCCGAGGTGGTGTCGCGCGTGTAGTTGAGATCCATCAGGACGGCGTCGAAGTCGCGCGATTCGACGGCATCGATCGCGGCGGCGGGCGAGCTGACCGCTTCCGCCCGGTAGCCTTCGCCCTTCACCAGGAATCGCAGGGCTTCGAGCACATCCGGCTGGTCGTCGGCGATGAGGATCGTAGGGGTTCCGTTGGCGTCCATCGAAATTGCATCATAGGGCACTTCAGGGGCCGGACGCCAGGGGCCTGCGGAATGCAACGCGCTCTACTTCTTCTCCATCCAGCTCGTCCAGTATTCCTTCCACTCCACCTGCTCGCCCGCCGGCAGGACGTGAATCGGGTTCAGGCCGTCGAGCATCACGGCGTACTCGTCCGTCTGCGTCTTCTTTCCCTGGCCGGCCAGCGCCTTCGGGTGCGGGCCGTGGTGGATGCCGCGCGGGTGCAGCGTGGCGTAGCCCGGCTTGATGTTGTCCTTGCTGAAGAAATCGCCGTCGTGATAGAAGATGAACTCGTCGAAGTCGGTGTTGCGGTGGAAGAAAGGCACGCGCAGGGCCTGCGGGTCCTGCTCCCGCGGCCGCGGCAGAAAGCTGCACACCACCGCGCCCGCCGTCAGGAACGTGGTGTGCGCGCTGGGCGGCAGGTGCGCGCGGTGGCTCATGATAGGCCGGATGTCGCGCATGTTGATCTTCCACACGGTGAGGTCGCCCTTCCATCCCACCACGTCGATGGGGTTGAACGGGTACACCACCTTGGAGATTTCGTCCTCCACCTTGATGCGCACTTCCCACTCTCCGCGGTCGTCGAGGTGCGGCGCCGGCTCGGGCGTGACGATCACCCCGGGATCGTAGAGCGCGTGCTGGCCAATTAAACCTTTATCCGGCTGGTTGAACTCGCCCGCGGATTGAACGATCAGGAAGAAATTGTCGCGTGTCTCGGGGAGAACGCGGTAAGTCACCGCGCGCGGCAGCACGATGTAATCGCCGGGCTCGAACGCGAGCGGGCCGAAATCGGTTTCAACGGTCCCCTTGCCGCGGTGCACGAACAGCAGCTCGTCGCCATCGGCGTTGCGGTAGTAGAACGGCATCGGCTCGGAGCGGCGCGAAACATAGAGGCGGATATCGTCGTTGCCCAGGAACGCCATTGGCATGCCTTCGGGATCCTGGCAATCCGATGGCGCCAGACGGTTCAGGTCGAACAGGTGAGGCCGCAGCTTGCCTTCGAAGCGGATCCAGCCGGTGGGCGGATGCGCGTGGTACAGGTGCGCGCTCTTGCCGTAGAAGCCCTTGCGCCCGTGCTCCTCCTCGTAGGTGCCCTCCGGAATGCCCACATGGGCCTGCGATGCGAATTTCCCCTTTTTGAGCGGATACATGTGCCCCTCCTGATTCCCAGCATACTGCCGGAGGCCCCTCCGAAGCGTCCAAAACCGGCAGTGTACTGCCGGTTTTACACCGCGCGGTGGTGCTTCATTTCACGCGATTTCGCAGCCTGCCGATTTCGCCGATTTCCACTTCGAGGGCATCTCCGGGATTCACGCCGGGAAACGGCATCCCCGTGCCCAGGATTTCGCCGGGTTCGCCGGACGGAACGAGCCGCGGCAGCGTGGCCGTGTGCACACGCGCCCGCTCTTCGCCGTTCACGCGCACGACCATCCACAGATCGTACGGATCTTTCACGCGTCCCGCCGGCACGATCGCCGGGCCCAGCGCCGGCCCGCTGCGGATGGTGTACCCGGCGATGGCTTCGCCCGCGCCGATGACTCCCGCCAGTTCGACGCGGCTCCCGGGCTCCCACCGGATCTCGTCGTCCGGCTCGGCAATCCCGCGTCCCTCCAGCGGCGCCAGCATCCGCACCTCGCCCGCGCGATAGACCAGCGTCTCGCCGTTCGGACCGCGCGGTGGTTCGTCCAGCTTCCACCAATCCCCCGGGTGCGGCCCCGCGCCGTGAAAGAGGTCCTCGGCAGTGTGGCTGGCGCGCAGGCCGAAGCGCAGGAAGTCGAGCATGTTATCCGGCACGATGCCGTCCGCGAAGCGCTGCGCTTCGGCTTCGCCGGTTTGCGCCATGTACCACGCCGTGGCGAAATTCAGGTCCATGATGCGGTTGTCGAGATACACGCCCAGCCGGCGGCGGCGCCCGAGATGCGTCGCCACTTCGAAGGTGCAGAACTTCAGAACCGGCAGGTGCTCCATTACAGATTGCCGCGGCGGGCCTGCTCGCGCTCGATGGCTTCGAACAGCGCTTTGAAATTCCCCTTGCCGAAACTGCGGCTGCCTTTCCGCTGGATGACTTCGTAAAACAGGGTGGGCCGGTCTTCCACCGGGCGTGTGAAGATTTGCAGCATGTAGCCCTCGTCGTCGCGGTCCACCAGGATGCCGAGTTCCTGAAGCCGGCCGACCGGCTCGTCGATGCGCCCCACGCGCGCTGCGAGATCTTCGTAATAAGTGGACGGCACCCGCAGGAACTCGATTCCCTGCCGCTTCAGCGCGCCCACGGTTTCGATGATGTTGTCCGTGGCCATGGCGATGTGCTGCACTCCGGGACCGTGGTAGAACTCCAGGTATTCCTCGATCTGCGATTTGCGCTTCCCCGGCGCCGGCTCGTTGATGGGGAACTTCACGCGCTCGTTGCCGTTGGACATGACCTTGGACATCAGCGCCGAATACTCCGTCGAAATGTCCTTATCGTCGAAGTGCTTGAACATTTTGAAGCCCATCGCGTCGCGGTAGAAGGCGACCCAGCGGTTCATCTCGCCCAGGGCCACGTTCCCCACCATGTGGTCGATATGCTTCAGGCCGGCGGGCCGCGCCAGCGGATCTTCCGCAGCGGCCGGCTCGAAGCCGGGCAGGAAAACGCCGCGGTAGTTGCGCCGCTCGACGAAGGTGTGAATCGTATCGCCGTAGGCGGCGATGGAAGCCAGGCGCGCCTCGCCGTTGCCGTCGCTGAGCTTTTCGGGCGGGCGCACGCTGCGCGCACCGCGGCGCGTGGTCTCGCGCCACGCCGATTCGGCATCCTCCACCCACAGCGCGATGTCGCGCACGCCGTCGCCGTGCAGGCGGATGTGGTCCGAAATCGGATGATCCGGCTGGAGCGGCGTGGTCAGAACGAAGCGGATCTCGTCCTGCACCAGCACGTAAGAAGCGCGGTCGCGCGTGCCGGTTTCCGGGCCGCGATACGCAGCCAGGTGAAAGCCGAACGCCGTGCGGTAGAAATGCGCCGCCTGGCGCGCGTTGCCCACGTAGAATTCGACGTAATCGGTGCCGTTCAGCGGGAGGAAGTCTTGTTCGGCATCCTTGTTAACTCCCGCGGCCCGCTCCAACGTTTGCGGCATAGCCCCTCCTCAACGCTTCGACGCAAAGCTCGGTTTGCTCGTCCGTGCCGGTGGAAATCCGCAGGCAGTTCGGCAAACCAAAGGAGGCCAGCGGCCGGACCGCCACGCCTTGCGCCAGAAGCTCCTCGAAAACCCTCTTCGCCTCCTGCTCCGTGGGCAGGATGGTCATGACAAAATTCGCGTCCGGGCCCAGAGGGCTCCCCGCCGCCGGGAGGCCGATCTCCGAGAGGCCTTCCACAAGGCGGCGCAGACAGCGCGCGTTCATCTCCAGCGAACGATGCAGGAATTCCTTATCTGCCAAAGCCGCGATCCCCGCGGCCTGTGCCGGCGTTGACGGCTCGAACGGCAGCTTCACCTTCAGCAGGTTGCGGATCAGTTCCTCGTGGGCGAACCCGTATCCGATGCGCGCGCCCGCCAAGCCGTAGACTTTCGAAAACGTGCGCAGCGTGATCACGTTGTCGTAGCGGTAGTACATGGAATCGGGATACCGCGGGTTGTCCTTGGCGTATTCGAAATAGGCTTCGTCCAGGATGATGAGCACGCGCTCGGGCACGTGCCGGTAGAACTCGTCGAACTGGTGCCGGGTGAAAATTGTGCCGGTGGGATTATTCGGGTTCGCCAGGTAAATGATCTTGGTATTCGGATTGACCGCCGCCGCCAGCGCCTTCAGGTCGTAATGCCAGTTATCGTAGGGCACGGTGCGGTATTTCACGCCGCGCGAGCGGGCCAGCACCTGGAACCCGATGAACGCCGCTTCCGTGGTGAGCACCTCGTCTTCATCGCACAGGAAGGTGCGAATGATGTTCGACATGATGCCTTCCGAGCCGCTGCCGGCGATCACGTTGTCCACTTTGACGTCGAATTCTTCGGCCAGAACTTCGCGCAGTTCCAGCCCGCCGTTGGGGTACAGGTTCAGGCCGCGGAGCGACCGCTCCATGGCTTCGATGGCCTTGGGGGAAGTGCCCAGCGGATTCTCGTTGGACGAGAGCTTGACGCCGTGCTCCAAGCTGCGCCCAGCCTGGTAGGGCCGCAGCGATGCGATATAAGGCGGTACCAGCGGCACTACTTTCATTGTGGCACGGGAATTTCGCCGCTAATGTTCCCGCTCCATCCCCGTCTGTCTTAAGGGGACATTCGGCCTTCCGGGACGCCGGGGTGTTAAAATAAAGACTGAACTCCCCACATCTTTTCGGCGTCTAATAGCGTGAACAGCCCAGTCGGGAGATTATCGGCGTGAAAGCTAAGTGGAAGATTCTGCTCACCGTTCTGGCAGTCCTGGTAGCAGCGATCGGGGTTTGGGGAAGTGTTGTTTACAGCCGTCGCGGCGTTGTCACGGTGCAGACCGGGAACGTCGCGAGGCAGGATCTCACCAGCCTGGTCACCGCTTCCGGTGAAATCAAGCCCAAGAATTACATCAACATAGGGGCCAATGCCATCGGGAACATCACCGAGTTGCTGGTGAAGGAAGGCGACCGCGTCCGGAAAGGGGAGTTGCTGGCCAAGATCGAAAACATCCAGCCGCGGGCCGACGTGGAGGCGCAAAGGGCGAGTCTGGCCTCCGCGGAAGCCGATTCGTCCGCGGCCGAGGCCAGCCTCAAGGCGGCGGATGAGAACATCCGCATGATGCAGGCCGCCATCGACCACGACAACGCCGATTTGCAGCGCATGAAAGCCGACCTGGACCGCGCCCAGGAGCTGTATAAAGAGCAGCTCATGGCCAAGCAGGATTTCGAGCTCAAGAAATACACCTACGAAGCGCAGAAATCGGCGGTCCAGGAATCTAGAACCCGGCTCATGCAGGCGCACGCGCAGCGCGAGCAGACTGCCGCGTCGCTCGCTTCCGCGCAGAAGCGCGTGGCCGTAGCCAAGGCCAACCTGGTCCGCGTCGATAACATCCTCGACAAATACAACTCCTATGCGCCGCTCGATGGCGTGGTCACCGATCTGCCGGTGCGCGTCGGGGAGACTGTCGTCCCCGGACTGCAAAATCAGACCGGCACGATTATTATGACCATCGGCGATATGTCGGTCATCACGGCGGAAGTGAAGGTCGATGAAACCGATATTATCAGCGTGAAGCTGGGGCAACCGGCGGACATCAGCATTGACGCCATTCCCAACAAGACGTTCAAGGGCCATGTGACGGAGATCGGCGATACGGCCATCCTGCGCTCCAGCGGCCTGGCCGCTTCGCAGAGCGCCATTTCCAGCCAGGAGGCCAAGGATTTCAAGGTGGTGATTGCCATGGACGATCCGCCGGATGAGATCCGCCCGGGGCTCTCCTGCACCGCCAAGGTCACCACCGCCACGCGCCACAACGCGCTGACCATTCCGATTCAGGCGCTCACCGTCCGGCAGCGCGGTGACCTGGAGCCGCAAAAGCCCAAGCCGGGTGAGGGTGCGCAGGCCGCCAGCAAGCCCGATGCGGCCGCTGAAAAGGCCCGCAAGGAAGAGATCCAGGGCGTGTTCGTGGTGCGCAACGGAAAGGCGGTTTTCCAGAAGGTCGATACGGGCATTACCGGCGCCACCGATATCGAGGTGCTCGGCGGGCTCAAAGAGGGCGAGCAGATCGTCACCGGCACCTACCAGGTGATCCGCACCATCCGCAACGAAGCGCAGGTGAAAATCGACAACAAGGTGCCGGCACCGAAAACGTAAAACTGAGAAGCGAGAACCAATCACTAACATGGCAGCAGTCGCAGAGAGAGAACTGATCCAGCGCGGCCAAGAGCTGAAGCGGGAAGGGGTGGTCATCCGGACGTACGATCTGTGGAAGACGTACGTCATGGGCGACCAGGAGATCCACGCGGTCTCGGGCGTGGACATCGAGATCAAGCGTGGCGAGTACGTGGCCATCATGGGGCCTTCCGGGTCGGGCAAATCGACCCTGATGAACCTCATCGGCTGTCTGGATACTCCCACCAAGGGGCAGTACTACATTAACGGCAACCTCGTCAGCGAGATGAGCGACGACGAGTTGGCGCGCATCCGCAACAAGGAAATCGGCTTCGTTTTTCAGACCTTCAACCTGCTGCCGCGCGCCACGTCGCTGCACAATGTCGAACTGCCGCTGATCTACTCGGGCATCCCCACCGAGAAGCGCATTGAGATGGCCAAGCAGGCCATGCGGCATGTGGACCTCGAGCGCCGCATGCACCACAAGCCCAACGAGCTTTCCGGCGGCCAGCGCCAGCGCGTGGCCATCGCCCGCGCGCTGGTGAACAACCCTTCGATCCTGCTGGCGGACGAGCCCACGGGCAACCTCGACACCGCCACCGGCAACGAAATCATGGCGCTCTTCGAGCGGCTTTACCAGCAGGGCAACACCATCGTGCTGGTGACTCACGAGCACGATATCGCCCTCCACGCCCACCGCGTCATCCACATCCGCGACGGCAAAGTGGAGAAGGACGAGCGGGTCCGGTAGGGGCGGTCTCGCAAGGCGGGGCGCGCCGCATTGTATCGCAGCGTACGAGTTTCGTTTGATCCTTCTGTCCCTTGACGGAAGCCACAACCGGCCGGATACTCGGGAATGGGGGGCAACTCTCATGTCGGGTGTTCCGGCGTGTCTCGCATCGATCCTGGCGGTGAGCGGCCTGGCGCTGCCGGCCCGGGGCCAGGCGGTCATTTCCACACATTCCGGTCTGGTGCATTTCTTCGAGGAGGAGGTTTCCATATCCGGGCAGCGGCTCGTGCCGCGGGTCGGACGGTTCGTCAGCATACCGGAGGGCGCAGAACTGCGGACCGGCAAAGGCCGGGCGGAGGTGCTGCTGACTCCCGGCGTTTTCGTGCGCATCGGGGAGAACAGCGCGATCCGGATGATCGCTACCGCGCTTTCGGCCACCCGGGTCGAGTTGCTGGCGGGATCGGCGATCGTCAGTACGGACGAACCCGCTCCGGGCACGTCGGTCACCTTCATTTTCCGGAACTGGAGTATACGCCAGGATCAGAAGGGCGGGTTCCGCGTAGATTGCGAGCCGGCTCGCGTGTCGGTTCTCCAGGGCCGGGCGAAAGTGTGGAAAAGCAGCGATGCGGCGCCGGTAGCGGTGCAGGAGGGCCAGGAGTTGGCCTTCACGGACGTGCTGACGCCTCGGAATGCCGGCGCCTCGCCGCAGGATGCGCTTGCCGAATGGGCCGGCGGGCGCGCCCAATCCATCTCCGCGGACAACACCATCGCCGCCAACATTCAGGATCCGGCCGACCTCCCCGGTCTGGACCTGCCGGACGCCGGCTTCACGTACTTTCCCATGATCGGGTTGCCCACGCTGCCCGCGCCTTCACTTGCCAACACCTATGGCGCCTATGGATCGTGGAGCGCCTCTCCCGGCGCATTCGGCGGATCGCCCGGCCTGGAGGGATTTGGATTTTACTCGCTCTACTTGCCCGGCTATACCTACAGCCCTCTCCTGCTGAACGTTCCGCTGTACCGTTCGCCGCTCTCCGACCCGCTCCGCATCGGCGTGCCCAGGTTCCCCGGCCTGCACTTGCCGACATACCATCCGATCGCGCCGGTGATCCGGCCGCCCGGCACGTATTTGGGAGGCATGGGTGGCGGGCGCATCGGCGGTGCGCACATGGGCGGAATGCACATCGGCGGCGGCCACCGCTAGCGCGCACCTTAGCTTAGCGGTCCGAAGGTGCGTAATATCCCTGCCGCCAGTGCGGCTTGAGCGGAGGCATTCCCGGCGGCTGTGCCAGCTTGAGCTCGACGGTGTGATACTTGCCGTCGCGCGCTTGGTCCTTAGGGTAATAGCCGAGGACGTACTGATTCCGCAGCTCGATTCCGATCCGGGAGGCCACGCTCGGCAAGTCGCTCGCCAGGGCTGCTGCGAATGCCCGGCCTCCGGTTTGCCGCGCGATTTCAGACAGCAGTTTCGGCCCGGAGACCTGTTCCGGCGGCAGCCCGAGGGAGAACAGCGGATCGAATACCCCAAAGGCATAGATTTCCACGTTTGCCGCCCGCACCAGCTCTTCGAGCTGTGCCGCCGTGTAGGTACTGTGGTTGTCTCCTCCGTCGGAGACCACCACGATGGCTTTGCGTGCATTGCTGGCGTTCTTCATCTGGCCCAAGGCGAACTTGACCGCGTCCAGCAACGCGGTCAGGCCGCCGGGCTGAAGGTTCTGGAGCGCGCTCTGAATTTGCGGGAAATCGTGCGTGAATCCGAC